>JBGMQT010000016.1:0-38230 GCA_048060695.1 Acidiferrobacterales bacterium | reverse complement strand
CGACGGTATCACCCGGTACACCGATGACGCGTTTGACCAGTCGGTCACCATTGGCCGGCGAAAAAAACACCACGATCTCGTTGTACTGCGGATTGCCCCATTTGGCGAGATGCCAGGTGGTAAATGGCACCTTGAGGTCGTATGCCAACCGATTTACAAATATCAGGTCACCTTCCACAATCGTCGGTTTCATGGAACCCGTGGGCACATGATTCCAGTCGGCGATCGCGGAACGCGCACCGAATATGAGAAGTGCCACGATAGCAATGTCGCGCCCCCACTTCAGCCACTCTCGCGTTTTAGGGTTCAATTCCTTTTTCATCTCATTACCTCTTCATCGCGGCAAATAGTCGTTTTTCAGATTCTGGTAGTGTTTGGCTGAATATTCAAACCAGGCCATTTCTTCATCGGTCAGCTTGCGAACTTTCTTCGCCGGGCTGCCAATGTAAAGGTACCCACTTTCAAGTTCCTTGCCTTCGCTCACCAGGCTGCCGGCGCCCAACAACACATTGGAGTGAATTACAGCGCCATCCAGAATGGTGCTACCAATGCCGATCAGGCATCGATCTTCGATGGTGCAGCCGTGCACTGTGACATTGTGGCCGATAGTTACATCGTTGCCGATGTCAACCGCATGGCCTTCGACGTTTGCACTGTAGCGATGGGTCACATGTACCACGGTGCCATCCTGAACATTGCTACGTTGTCCAATACGAATACGGTTTACATCACCGCGAATGACTGCCATCGGCCATACCGAGCAGTCGTCGCCAAGGACGACATCACCAATGATTACCGCGGAATCATCCACGTAGACCTGTTTACCAAGCGTGGGAGAAATGTCTTTATAGGATCGAATGGTCATTGGTATCTATCGATCATCTTAACGTGACCAGCTCTTCAGCGGACGTAGGATGGATTGCCATCGTACTGTCAAAATCTTTCTTTGTTGCCCCCATTTTTATTGCGACGGCAAAACCTTGAATAATTTCATCAGCCTGTAGTCCGATGATATGGCAGCCGACAATCTTTTCCTGTTCGCCCACGGTGACCAGTTTTACTACGGTCGGGCTCCTATGTTCTGTTACCGCGTAATACATATTGGTAAAGCGTGACTGATATACCTTGACTGCACCTCCACCAAACTGTTCGTGTGCCTCATCTTCGGTCAATCCGACGGTGCCAATCGGTGGATGGCTGAAAATAACACTGGGGATTTTGTCATAATCGAGTTTTGCGTCGGGTTGACCACCAAAGAGCCGGTCGGCAAGTCGCCTCCCGGCAGCGATGGCCACGGGTGTTAATTGTGCCCGTCCGGTGACGTCACCGACCGCATATATCCCGCTGACATTGGTATTCTGAAATTCGTCGGTGACAATATAACCGCGTTCGTCTGTTTCGACACCGGCGGTCTTAAGTTGTAGTGCCGCAGTTGAGGGTTCCCGGCCAATGGCCCAGATGACGGAATCAAACCTGGTATACATGTTACCGTCTTCGCTTATCAGAGTTATCGTGCCGTCGTCTTCCTTTCGCAATGATTGCAGATGAATGCAAGTCACGATGTTAATGCCTGCCTTCTGCATTTCCTCTATCAGGGTTTCACGAATCGAGGCATCGAATTGCCGCAGAAAGATTTCATTACGCAAGAGCATGTTGACATCCGATCCCAGTGACGCCAGGAGACCGGCAAATTCAACGGCGATATATCCGGCGCCAATCACTGCGACGCGTTTGGGCTGGTTCTCCAGTTCAAAAAATCCGTCGTTGGTGATACCGAGATCCGCGCCGGGCAGGTTTGGCACCACGGGTTGGCCACCAACCGCAATAACAATATGATCGGCGGTAATGGTCTCACCATTTACCTCAACCGAGTTGGGGCCGTTGAACCGCGCCTCACCCTCAATGTAATCTACGTCGTTCTGTTCGCCCACCCGGTGATAAATACCATTCAGTCTCTCTACATATTTGTCACGCGCCTGCTTGATAGTCGACCAGTCAAATCCATTTAGCGTCAGATTGAAACCGTAATCGGGTGCATCACGCAGTGTTTCCGCAATGGCAGCGGCATTCCACATCACTTTTTTGGGAACACATCCCACGTTGACACAGGTACCACCGATGCGAGCTTTTTCAATACGGGCTGCCTTGGCGCCATAGGCGGCAGCGCGATTGGTTGCTGCGATGCCGCCACTGCCTGCACCGATTGCGAGAAAATCATAATGACGACTCATGGTGAAATCCTTGTGGGTGAAACTGTCTAGATCACTATTGTGTGAAGGTAAGTTTACCAGAAGATGCTGTTTTAACCGCTGAGTTCTGGCTGATAGCGCAGGGGTGCCTCGTTTAGCAGCGCCTGTTGTTCACGCAGGCTGAGAATCTGTTCCTCCCAGTAACGGGTGGTGTTAAACCAGGGAAAGGCCATGGGAAAGGCAGGATCGTCCCAACGCTGTGCCAGCCACGCACTGTAGTGCAGCATGCGCAGGGTGCGCAGGGGTTCAATCAACGCCAGTTGTGACATGTCGAATTCACAGAATTGCAAATAACCCTTAAGCACATACGCCAACTGGGTTTCCTGTTCTGTTGCTTCTCCCGACAGCAACATCCACAGATCCTGAACCGCCGGTCCCATGCGGCAATCATCAAAATCTACGATATGCGGGCCGGTCTCGGTCCACAGCAGGTTTCCCAGATGACAGTCACCGTGCAATCGTATGTTGTGAAGTCGTGGCAGCGATGCGATGCGCGCTTGAATGGTTTCCAGCAGTTGTGATGTCAGTGTCTGGTAGGCTTGTTCAAGGTGCATCGGAATGAAATCGTGCCGCTGAATGTAGTCGACTGCATCGTTACCAAAGGCGGTAACCGTAAGCGTGGGTCGGTGGGCGAAGTCTTCAGTTTGCCCCAGCGCATGCAGTCGACCGAGATAGCGTCCAACAATTTCAAATTCGTCTGCACGGTTCAGTTCCGGTACCCGTCCGGGCTGCCAGGGAAACAGGGTAAAACGAAAACCATCATGAATACTGAGCGTGCGGCCATTGCCATCCGCCAGCGGCGCCACGGCGGGGATTTCATGTGCCATCAGCATTTGGGCGAAACGATGTTCTTCGAGTATGGCGTCATCGGACCAGCGATCGGGGCGATAGAATTTCACAGCCAGCGGTTCGGTGCTGGTGCCGATTCGGTAGACACGGTTTTCGTAACTGTTTAACGGCAGCAGCTCACCGGTGCAGTGATAACCGTAGGTCTCAACGGCGTCGAGAATAACGTCCGGCGTCAGGGCGCTGTAGGGATGCAATGGCGGTTGCGATGAATCGGGTTCAGTCAAATCTGGTCTCTTGTGTCTGTGGTAATAGCTTTGACGCTTCATCGATATTGTACAGACAATCACCGGAGACCCTACAGATACCTTGGGAGCTCGATCCCATCGGAGGTAAATCCGTGCAGATCGTTCCCGCACTGGATACTATGACTACCTGGGGACAGAGATTCTTTCTATGGTTGCCTTCAGCAAATTCAAGGAACAGGGTATCTTTAGACCAGTTGATCCGCGAGCAATTCTTGTGCACGGTGCTTGGATAGGTGGCTCTGGTGACCTGATAGAACTATTTGTCGAATTTCTAGGACCGAGCTTGAAGTGGATGCGTTGCTGGAGCATGCCGGACTGCTAGCTTAACAGAGGAGATAACATGAAAGTTTCGATGGTGTTTTTGCTGTGGACGGTATTACTACCGTCGCTGGTTCAGGCAGAAACGGTTTACGTGACCGACCGTCTTTTTGTCAGTATTCGTGAAGGCCAAGGCAGTGAATTTCCGGTGGTGAAAAGTGTCGCTACCGGCACAAACCTCGAGGTCTTGCAGCGACTGGGCGGGTTCGCGCTGGTACGGGAACCTGGCGGGGCAGAAGGCTGGATCGCCGAGCGTTATCTGATCAACTCAGCGCCCGGCAAGGCAGAGCTCGATGTCACCAGAAATAAGCTTAAGCTGGCCGCTAACGAAGTGGCGACCTTGAAACAGAAATTGGCTGATTCCAGCAAACGTGCCAGAGAGGAAAAGACGCGTGCCAGAGCGCTGGAACAACAACTGAAGAACACGGGTGTTTCACTGCAAGGTAATACAGGCGTTGGTGACAATGCTGCTGCGATGAATACCCCTGGAAATGTGGATTCGTCCAACCGGAATGGCGTCCGGCCGCCGGGGCTCCATTTTAGCTGGTTATGGTTCCTGATCTCCTTTGCTATGCTTATTACCGGGTTTATCGTGGGTGTGATCTGGTTAAGGGAGCTCAATCGCAAGAAAATGGGTGGAATGTACTTGAGGATTTAACATGAAAGAATTTTTGTTTTTCGTATTGGTCCTGTCAGTTTTTGTGGTGATGCCAACACGTGCAGAAAGACTGTTCAAAATTGTCGACGAGCAGGGGAATGTAACTTACCAGACAGCCCCACCCACTGGCGATGACTCGGTAGAACAGCGCGATATTTATGGTGGCGAAGGTCCGGCAGAAGAAGAAATTGCACGGGAACGTGCTACCTTCGATTATCCGGTCACCCTGTACGCCATCAAAAAATGCAAACCTTGCGATCAGGCCCGCGAGCAGTTGCAGAAACGCAAGGTCCCCTTTGACGAGAAGGATCCAACCAGTGACGCCAAGCTGTATCAGAAGTATACGAAAATGGTTGACGGGACCAATGTACCTGGCCTCAGCATTGGTGAAAATATAGTCGCTGACTACACTGAGGAAGCCTTGGGAAAGGCACTGGATGCCGCCGGCTACCCTCCTTTGGAAAAGAAAGGCGAAGACGAGGAGCAGACTGACGAGCTGTAGTAAAACCGCCAGCTAGAACGTAAATCCTTTCGTGTGTAGCCCCACTGGTTCGACGCCCTGTGCTAACCCCGGCACTGCGGGAGTAGTCTTGCAAGAATATGGGCCGCGCCAGATGACACGGCCCATAGATCAAACATTGTTTGGAACCGATTCGATGTCGGTTTGATTGGTACTCCAGGTTACTAAGATCAAACGCGAAGGCATACAATTGTTTGATCCAATTAGTAAAAAGTGCGGAATCTGATTGTGCGCAAGTCTTCCACAATGCCCCGTCGCCGTCGTAGGAGCAATTCTTGTACCAATGTATCCGGAAATATTACCGGAGTGTGAAACCGGTTCAGATAAATCAAATCAATCGCACCAGGCAAGCCAAAAACTCACCTGGTGTGATTCGTATCGCGGAGAGGATCAGGTGGATGCCGCCGCCAGTAGCGACGGAAACTTACTGATCGAATCCCCAGATACCCTGTAGCAAACCACTAAGGCCGACATAATCCGATGCGGTTGCCTGCTGAAGACTCTTGTTCTTTTTGCTGAATCGGTTGTAAAAATTATCAAGATACGGCGCTGCGTCCGGGGAAAGCAGGCCATTTACGATACGCTTTTTATCACCCGCTGAGAAACGAGGCCCGGCAGTAAAGCCCTGATTCGCCGTTCCCCGGCTACTCCAGACTACACGCGCCAGGTTACCGTGTTTTTTCTGCAATTTATTAAACGCCTTGTCGCGCATGACTCCGGCGACACATTTTCCCGATTGAACCCATTTGTAATCCACAGGGAAACTTTTTACTTCAATGACAAGTGGTTGGCGTGCCGGATTTAGAAACTGGTTATACATGGTGAGCGTCGCCAGGTTGGGTGGGGCCAGTCCGCAAATTGTTCTGCCTGCCAGATCTCCCACGCGTTCGACATATTTATTGTCATTTTTTACAAAAACAACAAAGGCCAGGCTGCCCGGTAGTTTTGCAAGCGGTTGGTGCTGTGTTTTCGATATGCGCCAGCCGATAAAATGTGGGCCATCGAACACCAGATCGTAGCGCCCTTGCTGCATGTCGTTCTGGTAGTTGAGCCAGTTGCCCGGGTGTTTGTAAACGATTTTTTTACCCGTAACCCTGGAAAGATAAGTGGCGATGGGACCATAGACCTTGGCCTCTTTTCCCGGTGCACCACGCGGCGGCGCGGAGAAAATATACTCTTGTACGGCCGCGGCCGCAGGGACGGTAGCGCCCAGATTGATGAAAGCTGCAACCAGCCCCGTCAATAAAACGCGGATAATTGATCTATATTGCATCGCAGCTCTCTCCTCTGTTGGGTTAGCAGGGACACCCGCACCCAAATTGCCACCACTTTAATCGGTAGTTTTAGCCTTGATATTGCACATCACCATGTGTTTTGACGTGCCACCCCACTTGGTAGTGTAGACTCAAAAACACACATCACCAGTTGGGTTATTGTGTTCTCCCCAATTGGTTGTCTAGACGCCAAAAAATCATATTTTCTTCCATTGCCCCTATTTTTCTTGTTGAGTTGTAATAATAATGAGAATCATTTGCATTATTGAGATTTTTATGGATAATGCCACTCGCTTATATACCCTTAGTTTTTGAATGAGAGATAATTATGTATTTTCAACGAGTTATAATTTTGTGCGGGCTTTTACCCTTATTTGCGATGGCGGAGGCCGGTGAAACGATCAAATGGGGAGGCGACTTCCGCGCCGGTTATTACGGCTCTGAGACCGATCGACGTGATGGTACCCAGAGTAGTAAACGATCCGGTCGGGCGCGTATTCGCTACGGATTTAATGCTGCCATAAACGAAAAATGGAGCAGCCAGTTGCGTTTCGCCGGTCATTATTCCACTGACCAAACGAGTACCGGATTCTCCTTCGTTCCCTACAACAATAGTCGTAGTTTCGGCCAATCCACTTTTGATATCGCTCAGGTGCGTTACCAGACCCAGAAACTGGATATCCGTTTCGGACGTATGCAGACCAAGTTCGAACTTGAGGGCGTGGCCAAAAAATCTCTGGATCGGAATGACAGCCCCAATATGGACATTGACTTTACCGATGGCATTGCTGTTACCCGCAAAGGAACGTCTGGCTGGGATAGCCATTTTATTTTGCAAAACAATCCTGCTCAGGGTTCGACCAATGTGACCCGCGGGCCGCTTGATTTCACGGTATCAGGTACATCGCCGACGGTGTTTGTCGCTCTGGAAAAAAAAGACAAGACCGGTCCCTGGCGCCAACGCGGAATTGATCTAACATATATACCCAATTCCCTGCTTTACGATGGTACAAATCGCTCCGACTACATCGGTTTGGTGGGTCGTGCTGCGCGACAATGGCCCCTGGCCGGCGGTAGTAAATTCCTGCTGGGCATGGAGGCCGGTTATGCGCCGACCACACCGCAGAAGTCTGCGCTGGGCCTTGGTGGCACCGAGCGGGCTGGCGGGCTGGCGTGGCAAACTACGTTCAACTGGTTGGGTTTTGCCCCCAGGCAGAGCATCGGTCTGGTGCTGGGAGAGACGCAGGGTGGTTGGTTGTTATCCCCTGATTTTCCCAACAACCGCCGTTTGATAGAGGTGCGCCATCGGTACCAGTTCAATAAAAAAATGCGACTGGAATCACGCATTCGTAACCGTGTCGAGCTTGAACAAAAAACTACGGCCGTACGAAAACAGGACGGCAGTGACTTCTACGTGCGCTTTACATGGAAACTTTGAAAGAGTACAAAAAATATCTATGAAGGTATCGCGAGACAAATAACCGCTACCGATAGCGATATTGTTAGCGCTAAAATGGCCTAATCGAAAGAGGAAAAAAATGAAAGTTTCTAAATATCTATTAACCAGCCTGATTCTGGCCGCTTGGGCCATACCCATGTTTGTTTCGGCAAGTGAAGCGTTGGTGATTTACTCGGCGAGAAACGAGCAACTGATTCGCCCATTGTTCGATGCCTACAAAGCCGAGACTGGAGTCCAGATTCGCTTTATTACCGACAAGGCCGGGCCTTTGTTGCAGCGGCTCAAGGCAGAGGGGGCCAGCACCCCGGCGGATATGTTGATCACAGTCGACGCCGGGAATCTATGGCGCGCTGCCAAGGAAGGTGTTTTACGGCCGGTGAAATCGCGTATTCTGGAACGCAATATACCGTCACACCTGCGCGATCCCTACAATCAATGGTTCGGGCTGTCGGTACGGGCTCGCACCATTGTTTATAGTACAAAGCGTATCAAACCGGGAGAGCTGTCGACTTATGAAGATCTGGCGACAGCAAAATGGAAAGGTCGTCTGTGTCTGCGAACTTCCAAAAAAGTCTACAACCAGTCGCTGGTTGCCATGATGATCTCCCGTTTGGGCGAGAGAACGACGGAAAAAATCGTGCGTGGTTGGGTAAATAATCTCGCCACCGATGTATTTTCCAATGACCGCGCAGTGATCAAGGCCATCGATGCCGGGCAATGCGATGTTGGCATTGTTAATACCTATTACTACGGTCGTTTGAAGAAAAAGAAACCGGATTTAGCGGCCGCACTTTTCTGGCCCAATCAAAAGGGACGAGGTGTTCATGTCAATGTGTCCGGTGCTGGCGTGACACGTTACGCAAAGAACCCGAAAGCTGCAATTAAATTTCTCGAGTGGCTTTCGACCCGGCCGGCGCAGAAGATGTTCGCTAATGGCAACATGGAATATCCGGCGAACCCCGCCGTTAAGGCCAACCCGCTCGTTGCCGCCTGGGGAAGTTTTAAACAGGACCGCCTCAACGTGTCACGTGCCGGTGAATTGCAGTCGCGCGCTGTTATGATTATGGACCGTGCCGGTTATCGCTAGATGCCCAGTTTGTGAGTGGCCCTGTAACAACAAGTAGTCTGTCCAGGGATTCCGGCTTTTCGGGGTCCCTGGACGTTGGTGTCTGGCAATGGCGCCTCGCCAGTCTGTTGATAGCGGCTCTCGTCGCAACACCGATTGTCATCGTTTTTTCCGCCTGGGGCGGTCCCGTTAGCGAGGTCTGGTTACACCTCGCCAAAACCATGCTGCCCGACCTGTTGCGCAATACCCTGGTAATGATTATCGGGGTGGGCAGTGGCGTGTTTGTGTTGGGTGTCGGGCTGGCATGGCTGACGACGATGTGTGAATTTCCCGGGCGTCGCATGTTCGAATGGACACTAATGTTACCGCTGGCAATCCCGGCCTACGTACTGGCATTCGTGGCCATCGGGCTACTTGATTTCAGCGGTCCGGTACAGGGCTGGCTTCGTAGTTTATATGGACCTGACGTCTGGTTTCCGAACGTGCGTTCCGCAGGTGGAGTCATACTGGTGATGACGCTGGCGTTCTACCCATATGTTTATATGCTGGCGCGAGCCGCGTTCATGGGCCAGGGCCGCAATGTACTTGATACCGGTCGGGTACTGGGGCTCAATTCGTGGGCTTCGTTTTATCGTATCTCCCTGCCCATGGCGCGGCCGGCCATCGCTGCGGGTGTGGCCCTGGCGCTAATGGAAACACTGGCTGATTTCGGCGCCGTATCCATCTTCAACTTCGACACGTTTACCACTGCCATCTACAAATCGTGGTTTGGATTCTTTGATCTGGCAGCCGCAGCGCAAATGGCGTCACTATTATTACTGTTTGTTGGTGTCGCACTATTTGCGGAAAAACGGATGCGTGGCAGGGCGCGATATGATGTCACCGGCAAACTGGCGCGCGAAATACGTTACAAGTTGTCGGGTTGGCGCGCCATATCGGCTTTCTCGTTTGCCGCCATCGTGATGCTACTTGCATTTGTTATCCCTGTATTGCAATTGCTGGTGTGGGTTGTTGAAGTTGCAGCTGAAGATCTGGACGCTCGTTATGTGCGTTTCATATTTAGCACAGTGTTTCTTGGTGCCATTGCCGCGGGCCTGACCGTTTTTTTTGCAGTGTTGCTGGCCTACACCTACCGCTTGAGTCCTGAACGATTTACTCGCGCCGCAATACGTTTTTCGACGCTGGGCTACGCCTTGCCCGGATCCGTACTCGCAGTCGGTATCATGTTGTCGTTTGTATGGCTGGATAACCAAATCATGAGCACAGCATCAGCGCTTTTTGGCATTAGCGTTACCCAGATATTTACGGGTACGTTGATCGCACTATTGCTCGCCTACGTGGTGCGCTTCATCGCCGTCGCTTACGGGCCGGTCGATAGCGCATTTGAACGCATCAAACCTTCCCTGTTACAGGCTGCGCGCTCTCTTGGTGCCAGCAATTGGCAGATCTTGTGGCGAATTTCCATTCCCATGTTACGTGCCGGAACGTTCAGTGCGGCACTGCTGGTATTCGTAGAAGTCATGAAAGAAATGCCGGCAACGTTATTACTGCGTCCTTTCGGCTGGGACACACTGGCTACGCGTATATTCGAAATGACCGCCGAAGGTGAATGGGAGCGCGCCGCCCTGCCGGCACTGAGCCTGGTGGTCGCCGGATTGATTCCGGTAGCAATGCTGGTGCGCCGCTCCATAACAAAATGGTCATAATATAAAGCGTATTGCCACTCGGCGCGTAAAACTTCAAAGCTAACGTCAGGCCGTGAGTCAGCGTAATAAACCTGTTGTGATGTGGGCTTATGTGCTTGGATTTCGCTCGGGTGCAGAGTATATTCGCCCCTCGACTCAGGGCTCGCGGGAGAGACCCGGTATACATAAGACCAGCACGCTGGCATATGATCGGGCGCCGAAGGCGCAACCCGCCCGGAAACGCTCAGGCACACGGACCGCGAAACCTTGTCGACTCTGGAGAGAGGTGGCTCGACCACCCACCGAAGGGGCCAAGCTCTCAGGTGACCGGACAGAGGGGCGATGGATTGAATAATCCATCGCCCTTTTTTTATGAACTCTGGGAAATTCTCCCATGATTTTTCAGAGATGACTAATGCAGCAATAGATTGCTCATTTTTCTTCATTTGCTGTTGTCGCAAACGACAGGAAGTGGCGGCACTTCCCTGTGTCGCTGGAGGTTTTGAGTTGATCAGAGCCTCCTTGTCTAACATAAAATGGTACGAGTAAATGCCGCAACGAATTGAAACAGAGACCATCAGAAATATTTCGCGCATGCCGGCCTGGATTCGTCAACCGCTGGGAGAGGGCAAGGACTTCGGCCATACCCATGCGGCGATTGCCGGTAACCAGTTGCACACGGTCTGCGAAGCGGCACGTTGCCCCAATCGCGGCGAATGCTGGAGTCGTGGTACGGCAACGTTCATGTTACTGGGGGATATCTGTACCCGCGCCTGTGGTTTTTGTTCGGTTAAAACAGGGCGTCCCGGTGCGGTTGATCAAGACGAACCCCGCCGTCTCGCTGACGCGGTGGAGCGCATGGAATTGAACTATGTGGTGTTGACGTCGGTCAATCGTGATGATCAGAAAGATAAAGGGGTTGGCATATTTGCTGCTACGTTACGTGAACTGCGACAGCGCGATGCCACCATCGGCGTCGAATTTCTGACACCGGATTTTCAGGGCCAGCAGGAGACCTGTGTGAACACCATTGCAACTGAGCTGGCGCAGTCACCATTCACGTCTGATCATTTTCCCAAACTGGTGTGGGGCCACAATGTAGAGACCGTACCACGCCTGTATCGTCAGGCGCGTAAAGGCGCACGGTACGCGATCAGCTTGCGTTTGCTGGAGCGCGCGGCGGTGATTTCGGATGTTGAAACCAAATCAGCCATTATGTTGGGCCTGGGTGAAACCAGGGAGGAAGTGCTGGGTGTGCTGAAAGATTTGCGCTCTGTTGGCGTTGATCGCATCAGCATCGGACAGTACCTTCGTCCTTCGATGAGCAATCTGCCGGTGATGGAGTATGTTACCCCTGTAGAATTCGAGGAATATGCCCGTGTCGCGCGCGCGCTGGGTTTTGGTTGGGTGAAGTCTGGCCCTCTGGTGCGTTCGTCCTATCACGCCGAAGAAGTGCAATCGATCTGAACAGGATATTTCCGATGGCAAATCGTACTCCACTATATGACAAACACCTGGAAGCCAACGCCAGGATGGTTGATTTTGGCGGTTGGGACATGCCATTGAACTACGGCTCACAAATTGAGGAACATCATCAGGTGCGCCAGGATGCCGGCATGTTCGATGTATCCCACATGACGGTGGTGGATATCAAAGGTGGCAATGCACGTAGCTACCTGCGCAAGCTGATGGCCAACAATGTCGATAAACTTACAACCAAAGGCAAGGCGCTTTACACTTGCATGTTGAATGACAGCGGCGGTGTCGTTGACGACCTCATTGTCTATTTCCTGGAGGAGAGCTGGTTTCGCCTGGTGGTCAATGCAGCAACCCGTGCCAAAGACCTGGACTGGCTAAAATCACATGCCGAGCAATTTGAGGGAGTTAGCATCACTGAACGTGACGATCTTGCCATGATTGCGGTACAGGGCCCGAATGCGAAAGAGAAAGTGTATGTCGCCATGGGCGGCGATATCCGCAGTGTTACCGAGGAGTTGAAACCGTTCCGCTCGACGCAAATTGGTGAACTATTGATTGCCAGCACAGGGTATACCGGTGAGGAAGGGTTCGAAATTATCCTGCCGGCAAAGGCGGCACCGTTTACCTGGCAAATGCTGATGGAAGCCGGTGTCAAACCCATTGGCCTCGGTGCTCGCGATACCCTGCGCCTGGAAGCGGGCATGAATCTCTATGGCAGCGACATGACCGAGGACACTACGCCGCTGGAGTCCGGGCTGGGCTGGACTGTAGCGTGGGAACCGGAAGACCGTCACTTTATCGGCCGCGAAGCATTGGAGAAACAAAAAGACGGCTTGGAATATAAACTGGCAGGGCTGGTACTGAATGGACGCGGGGTATTGCGGGCACACCAGAAAGTTATTTGTGAACAGGGCGAGGGAGAAATTACCAGCGGGTCTTTCTCGCCCACGCTGAATAAATCGATCGCGTTAGCACGCGTACCGGTATCGGCCAGCAAGCAGTGTCAGGTGGAACTTCGTGGCAAGCTGGTTGACGCGGAGATAACAAAATATCCGTTTGTCCGAAACGGCAAAAGCTGCATTGGGTAATCAAGTAGATAGTGACATCGGGAGGTAATGATTATGAGCAACATTCCAGGTGAATTGAAATACAGTAAATCCCACGAATGGGTGCGCATTGAAGAAAATGGTTCTGTCACCATTGGTATCACTGACCATGCGCAAGCTCTGATGGGAGACATGGTGTTTGTCGAGTTACCTGAGGTCGGCAGCGACTATAGTGCGGGTGATGATTGTGCTGTGGTGGAATCAGTCAAGGCGGCGTCGGATGTTTATGCACCGATCGCAGGCCAGGTGACTGCGGTCAACGACACACTGGCCGATGCACCGGAAACGCTCAACACCGATCCCTTTGGTGAAGGCTGGATTTATCGTATGCAACCGGGTGCCGGTGGCGAACTGGACGGCCTCATGGATGCCAAGGCCTATGAAGAGCTGGTTGCCGCTGAAGAGTGATCTAAATGCCTTTCATACCGCACAACAAGAAAGAACTGGCTGAAATGCTGGAGGTTATTGGTGTCAAAGACATTGATAGTTTGTTCGATGAGATTCCAGCAGCCCTGCGCAACGATACCATTAACATGGTCCCGCCAGCGGCCAGTGAAATGGAAGTGCGCCACTTGATGTCAGCACATGCAAATACCGACGGTCAATACATAAACTTTATCGGTGCCGGTGCCTATGAACATCACATCCCGGCGGCGGTATGGGAACTGACCACACGTGGTGAATTTTATACCGCGTATACGCCCTACCAGGCAGAGGCGAGCCAGGGCACGTTGCAGGTGATCTACGAGTTTCAGAGCATGATTGCCGGGCTGACGGCGATGGACGTGGCCAACGCGTCGCTTTATGAAGGCGCATCGGCTCTGGCAGAAGCGGTATTGATGGCGGTACGGTGCCACAAAAAATCGCAGCGCATCCTGATACCGGAAACGGTCCATCCATTGTACCGTCAGACCGTGAAGACTATTGTTCAACACCAGAATATCGAGATTGTCGATATCCCTTATAGTAAAGGCGGCGGTTTCATCGATCCGCAGGATCTGGACCGGTACGCCAGCGACCAGTTCGCCGCACTGGTTATTCCGCAGCCCAATTTCTTCGGCGTGCTGGAAGAAGTCGACACACTTACCGATTGGGCCCATGTGAACGGTGCGTTGGCGATTGGATTAGTCAATCCGGTGGCGATGGCAATACTGGCGCCACCGGGAGAATGGGGAGAGGCCGGCGCCGATATTGCCGTCGGCGAAGGTCAGCCATTGGGTGCACCGCTGGCGTCCGGCGGCCCTTATTTTGGTTTTCTTGCCTGTCGCCAAAAGTTGGTACGCCAGATGCCGGGTCGCATTATCGGTCGTACCGTTGATCTCGATGGCAAGCCCGGTTTTACATTGACGCTGCAGGCACGTGAACAACATATTCGTCGTTCCAAAGCGACATCGAATATCTGTACCAACCAGGGGCTGCTGGCAACTGCCGCCACCATTCATATGGCGCTGTTGGGTCGCGAAGGGCTTGAGCGTGTGGCTTCCAGTTGTCACGCCAATACCACGCGCTTGATTGAGGTCCTTACCGCCATTGATGGCGTCGATGTGTTATTTGATCGACCGGTATTCCATGAAGTGGCGCTAAAAATAAATGCGCCCATCGCTGATGTTATTCGCGCGCTGGAGGCACAGGGCGTTATTGCCGGTTATGCATTGGGCGAAGCCTATCCCGAATTGGATGATGTGTTACTGGTGTGCGCCACCGAAACGCGCACCGAAGACGACATACAGTTGTACTACAAACATCTCGAACGTGTTGTCAGTAAACGCCGCCTGGATCCGCCCTGTGCCGTCAAGGTGAATCCTGATGTTTGATTTGTCTGAATCGGCGGTGCCGATGCAAACGGCTATTAGCCGGTGGCTGACCGGCAGCAGGTTACTTTCTCTTGCTTGCCCAAGAGAAAGTAACCAAAGAGAAGGGCACCCCGGTCGACTTGCCCTTCGGGTTTCCTCCCCTGACTCGAAAAATCCCCAAAGCGAGCCTAACTCGGAATATCACTATCGTGATAATTGCCTCGACAAGAGGCTCGCTTTCCTGATTTTTCTTCGCCTGTATCGGCTTCGTCTACGGGGATTTAAAGACCAACCAATACTCACAGCTTTTAAAGAATATAAATCTGTCCCGGCTTTGTAACGACTGATACAAGGAGAACGATCATGGCCAAAATTACACTAAAAGGAAATACTATAAACACCAATGGTGAATTACCTGGCGTGGGTGATACCGTGCCGGACTTTACATTGGTAGACAGTGATTTGAATGACGTAGGCTTGTCAGATTTTGCGGGCAAGAAAAAACTGCTGAATATTGTGCCCAGTCTTGATACCGGCGTTTGTGCCACTTCCACCAAAAAGTTTAACGAGGAAGCGGACAAGCACACCGATACGGCAATACTGATTATCTCCGCCGATTTGCCATTCGCACAAGCACGCTTTTGCGGCGAAGCACAAACCAGCAAAGTGGTAACCCTGTCAATGATGCGCAACCGCAACTTTGCCAAGGACTATGGCGTACTCATTCAGGACGGCCCAATGGCCGGTATCTGTGCACGTGCCATTGTCGTGATTGATGAGAACAATCGTGTCCTGCATTCACAACTGGTTCCGGAGATAGCGCAAGAACCGGATTACGATGCGGCGTTAGCGGCATTGGGGTCGTAGTGGTGTTTTTATTCCTTTTCCCTGCGGGAGCCCGCGTAGGATGCGGTGAGCTAGCGAACCGCATCAATCGAGAATAATGACCGAATACCGCAGAGCAAAGGTCGGAGGAGCAACCTGGTTTTTCACCGTGAATTGCGCAGAACGCCGTGGCAATCGTCTGTTGGTGGAGAATATCGATCTGTTGCGGCGGGTATTCCGTAAAGTGAAGAATAATCACCCGTTTCACATTGACGCGATTGTCGTTTTACCGGATCACCTGCATTGTATCTGGTCCCTGCCGCCAGGTGACGCGGACTATAAAACACGCTGGGGCTTGATCAAGGCGGGATTTTCCCGTGACATCCCGCCCGGCGAAAGACGTTCCCGAAGCCGCATAAAAAGAGGCGAGCGGGGAATCTGGCAACGCCGATATTGGGAACACCTGATTCGGGATGACCGGGATTACCAGCAGCATATCGATTATATTCACTGGAACCCGGTTAAACATAAGTGGGCCAACCGGGTCAGGGATTGGCCGCATTCGAGTTTTCATATGTATGTGCGGCGAGGTATTGTTGCAGCAGATTGGGCCGGTGAACCCGATGACTCTTTGGAGGCTGGAGAGTGACCCGATCGATGCGGTTCGCAAGCTCACCGCATCCTACGTGCTAATTACAACGTTAATTGTCAATAGTGAGACGTAACCGAATAATCGGAACAGATTTTTTTGGCGTTTTTATACCCCGTGGACGAAGCCGAACCCTGACGACAAAAACCGGAAAAGAGCGAGTCCCCTGTTAAACCCGAGCCAGATGGAGGGATAACGACTTCTGACCGGTGAGTTGCACCCGAGGGCATAAAGGCTCGCGTCGCCGGTTTTCCAGGAAGGATGAGGGAACCTCGAAGAGGCAAGCCCCCGGGTGTCCTTTCTTCTTGGTGACTTCTACTTTGGACAAGTAAAGAAGAAGTCACTGGGCTATCGGGACCAGCCCCGATTAATAGGTTTTAAAGTCCGCCAAAGGCGGTACCTGAATAAAGCAGAAACGTTGGGCTTCATGCTTCAGCCCAACCTACAAAACCTCCATAAGGGAGAAGAGACAAATCGCCGCAGGCGAAACAAGAGAAAAATAGATGCTGATATTCGAACTCTCAAAAGAAGGAACAACCAACCCCTCGCAAGCTCCATTGGCGCGCGCCGAGGTCAAAGACATTCCTGAACGATTCCTAAGAAAGAAACCGGCACCACTACCGCAGGTATCGGAGATGCAGGTGGTGCGTCACTATACGCGCCTGAGTCAGAAAAACTTTTCCATCGATACCCATTTTTATCCGCTGGGTTCATGCACCATGAAATACAATCCACGGGGTTCGAATACGCTGGCGATGTTGCCGGCCCTGTTGTCTCGCCACCCATCGGCACCGGAGTCCACCGGACAGGGAGTAATGGCCTGTTTGTATGACCTGCAGGAAATTCTTAAAGACATCACCGGCATGCAGGCCGTATCGTTGACGCCGATGGCCGGCGCCCAGGGCGAGTTTGCCGGTATCGCCATGATCCGCGCCTATCACGATTCGCGTAACGATACCGAGCGCACAGAAATACTGGTTCCCGATGCCGCCCACGGTACCAATCCGGCAACCGCGGTAATGTGTGGTTATAAGGCAAAGGAGATTCCCACAGACAGCGAGGGTGATGTGGACGTCAAGGCGCTAAAGGCCGCCGTGGGACCACAGACTGCCGGACTTATGCTGACGAATCCTTCCACGCTGGGTGTATTTGAAAAAGACATCCAGCAGGTGGCAAAGATCGTACACGATGCCGGTGGCCTGTTGTATTACGACGGTGCCAATCTCAACGCCATTCTCGGCAAGGTCAAACCGGGCGACATGGGTTTCGATGTGATTCACATGAACCTGCACAAGACTTTTTCCACACCCCACGGCGGCGGTGGGCCCGGTGCCGGTCCCATTGGCGCTAACGAACGGCTGCTACCCTTTCTTCCTGTTCCACTGGTGGTCGAAAGCCATGGCGAATACCAATGGGCGACTGAAAAAACGAGACCACAGTCGATCGGCCGGTTGTCAGCACACATGGGCAATACCGGCGTGTTGTTGCGTGCCTATATTTACGCACGCTTGCTGGGCCGTGAAGGCATGCCGCGGGTGGCGGAATATTCAACGTTAAATGCCAATTACCTCATGACCCGATTGAAAAAAGCGGGTTTCGAAATGGCCTACAGCAACCGCCGGGCTACGCACGAATTCATTTTGACGCTGAAAAAACTGAAAGAAACGACCGGGGTGACGGCGACCGATGTTGCCAAAGCGTTGCTGGATCTGGGTTTCCATGCACCCACCACATATTTCCCGTTGTTGGTACCCGAATGTTTTCTGATCGAGCCGACGGAAACCGAGTCGCGCGACGTGCTGGATAATTTTGTTGACGCGATGGTTACTATTGCCGAAAAGGCAAAAACGGACGCGGACTACCTCAAAGGCGCGCCCTACAAGCTTCCTGTTCGTCGTCTCGACGATGTCAGGGCCGCACGCGAACTGGATCTGGTCTGGAAGACTACCCGCTGATCTGGTAATCCTGCACAGTTACCGGGTCAACCCCGCCACGTTGTGTTAAGGCGGTCTATACTGATTAGTGACAGGAGCAGCATCATTCATGGACGTAGGAAATAAATCTACTAGTAACCCCGCCGTAGTCTTTGTGCACGGTTTCCTGGGGTTCAATGAAATTCGATTGCCCTACAAACGGGTGACTTACTTTCGCGGTGTAAAAAATGCACTGAGTGATATTGGCATTAACTGCTATTTTCCGCGTTTACCTGCCGGCGCCTCTATCATCGAACGGGCAAAAGCGCTTGCCGCTTTTCTGGAGCCCATACCCGAACAGAAAATTATTTTGATCGCACACAGCATGGGGGGGTTGGACAGTCGTTATGTCATCAGTCGTCTCGACCCGGCACGTCGTATCTGTCGACTGATTACTATTGGCACTCCTCATCGAGGCACGGCGTTGGCGGAGTGGACACTCAAAACGCCGCGTTTGATAAATACATTGGCGCGCTGGCTGGGCCGTCCAGGTCTGGAGGACCTCAGGCGTGATACATGTAATCGTTTCAATTCGGCGGTGCCGAATCGATCCGATGTCGAGTACTCCTCCTATGCCGCCCTGCGACCGATCAACGAGATTCCGATATTATTTCGTCGATGGGCGAAAATAATTGCGGCCGAAGAAGGTCCTGACAACGACAGCCAGGTATCAGTGGAGTCTGCCAAATGGGGTGATTTCAAGGGCACACTGGTTGCCGATCATCTGGAATTATTGGGCTGGAATCTTAACCGTCGACACAAACCCCAGCCTTTTGATCACATTCAGTTTTACCGCAATCTGGTTTCATCAGTCGCGATTCGACGTGGCCCGGCTGCCGATACCTGATCATCCGACGCGACTGATCGCAGGCTTGAAATAAAATTTTTCTTATCAATAACGGGTGGCAGGCATGTCGTGCCACTGCAGATGTAAGCGGTTATATCCCCCAGTATTTTCCGATCACCCAGATATGCCGGCAGCGCATCGTCGCTTGCCGGCAGGCTATAACAATGTCGTCCAGGTCGATACTCGGCGTGACACAGACCAGACCACTCTTGCATGGCAGCTTCATTCCCGCGCAACAAAATAATCTCGCCGGGATGAAGAAAATCTCCCAACGCGGATAAAAGGGCGCCGCAGGATGAGGCATTCTGGTGCAGTTCGTCACTAAATGTTGTCAGGGTGCGCTCGGCGGCATCAAGGAACCGGGGTTCATTGACCAGATGCCCCAGGTGCAACAGTACCTGGGCAGCGATGCCATTGCCCGAAGGCACAGAATCATCGCTGCCGGTTTTGGGTCGATAGAGCAGCGACTCATGATCGTCGGATGTAAAAAAGAAACCGCCCCGATCCTTGTCTTCAAAATGATCGAGTACCACGAACATGAGTTCGGTTGCGAACCTGAGATTACTGGTAGACCATCGAGACTGAAGCAATTCCAGAATGCCGTAAATAACAAAAACATAATCGTCCAGATAGGCGTTAAGCCTGGCCTGGTTGTCCTTGGTGGTTGCCAGTAATCTGCCGTCGCGCCATAGCTTGTCCCGTACAAAATCCACTGCACGACTGGCAGAATCGAGATATTCTGTATGCGCCAGTATCCGACCGGCGCGCGCCATCGCATAAATCATCAGCCCATTCCACGCCGTCAGTATTTTTTCGTCGCGGTCCGGTTTGATGCGTTGATTCTGCCGATCCAGTAATTTTTGTTTTGCGCTACCCAGTAACTCAGTGAGTTTTTCCACCGGAATATCGAGTTGTTCGCTGGCTGATTCCGGGGAAAGTGCGACGTTCAGATGCCATCGACCTTCAAAGTTGGGCTCACCTTTGAGCCCGTATATTTGATTCATCACGGGCTGTTCCTGTGCGCCGAGAAGGGATGTTAATTCCTTGTTTGACCAGGTGTAGAAAATTCCTTCGTGGCCCTCACTGTCCGCATCAAGGGTGGCATAGTAGGCACCCTCGGGTGACTGCATTTCGTTTATCACCCAGGCCGCAGTTTCGGTAGCGATGCGAGAAAATTTTTCATCATGGGTCGCAATGGAAGTATCCACATAGAGCGGTAGTAGCTGCGCATTGTCATAGAGCATTTTTTCAAAATGCGGGATGGTCCACTTTTCATCGACGGAGTATCGGTAGAATCCACCACGAAGTTGATCAAAAAGTCCGCCGTTCGCCATCGCATGTAGCGTGGTGGTCACCATTTTCAATGCGTATTCATCTGCATTGCCATTCAGGCAACTCTGTTGCCAGTGCCGAAGACAATGTTCCAGCGTG
Organism: Acidiferrobacterales bacterium; assembly: GCA_048060695.1. Classification (GTDB taxonomy): domain Bacteria; phylum Pseudomonadota; class Gammaproteobacteria; order Acidiferrobacterales; family JAJDNE01; genus JAZFSZ01. The sequence goes on along the minus strand of JBGMQT010000016.1, from coordinate 17,804 downwards.
GTGGGATGGGGAAATTTGGGTGCTTGACCAAAGCCGCCATAAACCGGATCGAACAGTGATTCAATTTGTTGTCGAGCAATCGCCAGCGGTTCATTGATAATTTCGTTACCGGCCTGGCCCAGTTCCAGCTGGCGAAAATATTGTGCCATGCGACCGTTCTGTTCACGGATCTCATCGCGGTTATCCCGGTGGAAGTCGGCGAGCTTGTCAAGCAGATCGCCGAAGGCGGGCATGCCGTAACGGGCGACCCCGGGAAAATAGGTGCCGCCAAAAAAGGGTATGTGATCGTCCGCTGTGATGAACATATTCAGCGGCCAGCCGCCGGGACGTTTCATCAACATCTGGTGCGCGGTCTGGTATATTTTGTCCAGGTCAGGCCGTTCTTCACGATCCACCTTGATGCAGACAAAGTGCTGGTTCATGATAGCTGCGGTGGCTTCATCCTCGAATGACTCATGTTCCATGACGTGGCACCAGTGGCAGGCGGAGTACCCGATAGAGATCAGGATGGGTTTGTCCTGTTTTTGCGCCAGTTCCAGTGTGTCGTTATTCCAGGGATGCCAGTCGACCGGATTGTGAATGTGCTGCAGCAGATAGGGACTGGTTTCACCCGCAAGGTGATTGGTGTATTTTTTATCTGTCATCTGTAAATATTACCTGACTAAAATAATCAACTATAAAGGATTGACTCCACATTGTCTGTGAATCCCGGCCTCGAAAACCAACAGCTCGGTTGGAAAACCCTCTCTCGGCAAGCCGTGCCCTGGGCGCTGCTGTGGCTGGTGCTTGTCCTCGCCTCGCTTTATATACGGCCACCCACCTCGCTGGAGGAGCTCAAATTACTGGCCGTGTCGTGGGAGATGTGGCAACAGGACGTTTTTCTCCTGCCTATTCTCAATGGATTCGACAACCCCGATCAGCCGCCACTGATGCCATGGCTGATTGTGCTGGGCTGGAAGATATTCGGCGCCAACGACTGGTGGCCGCGGGTATTGTCGGCGTTATTTTCCCTGATGAGTCTTTTTGTAATCGGTCGCATTTCCGCCTACCTGTGGATGGATCAGCTGAAGATGCCGCGTTACACCGTTTTCATCCTGTTAGGCTCGTGGTTGTGGGTGTTTTATCTCACCGTGTCGCTGGCTGACAATATGCTTACGTTTTTTACGCTACTGGGCCTGTACGGGATTCTACGGGCCTGGCGTTATACCACTCGCGCGGGTTGGTTCATATTTGGGTTTGCCGCTGGTCTCGCGGTGTTGAGCAATGGCATGATCTCGCTGCTATACACAATACCGGTGGCGTTATTTGGTCCAATCTGGGCCGGGCGCGAACATGCCTTACGCTGGGGGCGGTGGTACATCGACCTGGTCACCGGTTTAACGGTGGGTATCGGTCTGGTCGCCATCTGGGGTGTGGTGATTATGATCGAGGTGGAGCAGGGTTTTGCCATCGCACGGGATCATTTAATTGGTGCCTTGCCCGGTGAGATAAGCCTGTTTTCCTCAAGTCAGCCCATGTACTGGTATTTGATCTTGCTGCCTGTGGCGATTCTGCCGTGGATCGCATGGCCATTGGTATATTCCCGCTTTAGTCAAATAAAAAACAGGCCACCGGCGGTTGGATTAATTTTCTGTCTGGTGTGGATCGTTCCGGCACTGTTGGTGCTGAGCATGCTTGGCCCGCGTCAACCACAGTTTTTACTTCCCCTGTTGCCCGCGTTCGCGCTTTTGATTTCGTTTTTATTATTTAATGATGAATTAATTGACCACGGCGAAAAGCGTTTCTCGATGAGCCTGGTACTACCCATGATACTGCTGGGGATCGCGCTGGCCGCGGCGCCGTTTCTTCAGGATCAGGCCTGGGTGCCGCAGGCGATGAAAAGCTTGCCTCCCATGGCAGGCGCGGGCATTGCTGTTTTTGGTTTGCTTATCGTTGGATTGCCGGCGTCAGGACTGGCTGGGCGTAATATATTAATTGCGGTTGGAATTTTTCTGACCGCTATTCATTTGTTTCCTCAGTTCGAGATGTTACCGGCGATACTTTGGGAGATACCAGTTTATGCCGGGATCGGCATTGGTCTGCTGGGTGTGGCCTTGTTCTGGGTGCCGAGGTTCACCCTGGATCAACGCATCATACGCAATGCCATTTTCAGCATGGTGACTGTTATCGGACTCATGGCATATGTCAATAAAGACAACAACAGTCGTGCGGATGTCAGCCGCACGGCACAGTACCTTGCTTCCATGGAACAATTACAGATACCCATCGCCCATGTGGGCGAATACGAGGGTCAGTTTCACTATTACGGTCGCCTGAGTCGGTCCATCACCAGCGTTTCACTGGAGACTCTAACGGAGTGGCTGGAACAGAATCCACGCGGTGTCGTCATTACCTATGCCAATGCCTGGCAGCCTGATGCTATTGTCGTAAGGAAGAGACCGGTGTACTCGGCACCCTTTGCCGATACCGAGGTGCGGATCTGGAAGGCATCAATTCTCGCTGGCGCCTGACACGATTTTCCGCAGGGAGTGTAATTTTGTCCGACCGTCAGCAATGGCTTGCAATTCCAGGGCCATCGCCAACACTATAGTGAGCAGTTAACGGGTCCCACCTGCAGGCATCGTCTATGTTCTGGCAAAAAAAGAAACCAAAAGAAAAGCGTCGCAGAAAAAAACGGCGCAAAAGATCCAGGTCGGATCTGGACCAGACCCTGGAAAAATTTGTCGTAGAAGAAATAGAAATTGGTGCCGTACCGACAGTTGGTCCGGACGAGACCCATCGCCGCAAGTTTCATTCACGCCCGAAATGGTACGTGGAAATTCGATTTACGGCGGGCTGGGTGGGTTTGTGGTTGCTCATTGTTGTTGCCGGGCTGATATCACGAAAAGTGTGGCCTGTAGATGAAACCCGGTTTCTGGCGCTTGCCTGGGACCTGTGGCAGCGCGATGCCTGGTTGCTACCCTACCTGAATGGCGAACCGTATCTTGGTCAGCCGCCCCTGGCTTTGTGGCTGGTACTCGCTAGCTGGGATCTGGCCGGTTTCAGCGATTTATGGCCGCGGCTGCTGCCCGGTTTGGCGGGGTTATTCAGCTTGCTGGTAACGCGACATTTGTCCCGACGGCTATGGCCGGATCAGCGCGAGGTGATTCGTTACGTGCCTTTGTTACTGCTGGGTACAGGATTGTGGGCCATCTTTCAGACGCTAATGTTAGGCGACTTGCTTGTCGTTGGTTTTACGTCACTGTCCTTGTTGATTGCATACCAGGCCGTTTCTGGCAGTACTCTCGCTGGTTTGTTTCTTGGTCCCGTCATGGCACTGACGTTGCTGGCCGGCGGACCGGTCACACTTGTATATATGTTGCCCGTCATGTTGCTGGCACCGACATGGGCAACGCGTAACCAGGGCCAGACCTGGAGCGGTTGGTACGGTGTGGTTGTTCTGGGGACGGCAATTGCTATTGGTGCCTGGTTTATGTGGCTTGTCGCGGCAGGCGAACAAGCCTCGCTGGATTGGCAACAGGCGATTATTGCTGGTGCCTCGATCCAGCCACTATCACTGTTTTATGAACAGGCATCATGGTGGTGGTATTTATTTCTGATCCCGCTGGTTTTTTTCCCCTGGTCAGTGTGGCCCCTTGGCTGGATGCGCTTGTGGCATGTGCGTAGCGAAAAGCTCGATGGCGGAATTGTTATGTGTATGATCTGGGGTATTCCTGCCATCTTGTTGTTATCGCTACTACCCGTGCGTCAACCGCAACTTTTATTGCCCCTCTTTCCTGCCTATGCAATGGTCCTGGTACGTTTGTTGATGCACGAGGACCTGCGCGCACAAGGAGAGGACAGTTTTTTTGCGGGTATGACGTTGCCCGTGATCACGATCGGCGGTCTGCTTGCAGTATTGCCCGGATTGCCCCGCGTACCGTTCTTGCCACAATTTCTTTGGGAAATATCACCCTTTATAGGCATTGCAATTGCGGTAATCGGAATAGCGTTGTCATGGACGCAAACGATGGATATCGGAAAGCGTATTGGCAGTATTGCCGTGACAACCATGTTTGTCATTGTCGCCGGTAATTTCATAGCGGGTTATCAGTTTGGATATCGTTATCATCCCGATGAATTATACGAATTACTTTACACGGCTGAGCGGGAAGACAAACCGGTTGCGCAGGTGGGCCCCTATCAGGGCGAGTATCATTATCTTGCGCGATTACGCAACCCGATAAATGTACTTACACCGGACGATTTACTTGCCTGGGTCGCAAATAATCCCAACGGATTGATACTGACGTATTCGAATCTATGGCAACCCGCAAATTTCAGTACTATGACGCCACTGCTTGAAGTCCCTTATGGCAATGCCACCGTTCGAGTATGGGATGGTTTGACGGTAGCAGCACAGGGTTAACCCTTGGGGCGCGTTACTGGTATGCCAGATAGCCATGGTTTATAATGCCGCCCGCCATGATTGCCCCCGAAATAAATCCTGTTGCCATCAGTCTGGGCCCGCTAAAGGTTCACTGGTATGGGCTTATGTATGTCACTGCTTTCGCGATTGCCTGGGGACTGGGCGCGTTGCGAGCACGCAAGCCGGGAAGTGGCTGGACGAGCGAAGAAGTCGGTGACCTGATTGTTGCGGGTGCCATTGGTGTTATTGTTGGCGGGCGCCTGGGATACATCCTCTTTTACAAGTTTGGTTACTACCTGCAGAATCCGCTGGAAATATTTTATGTCTGGCAGGGCGGTATGTCCTTTCACGGCGGACTACTCGGTGTGGTCGTGGCCATGGCGTGGTATGCACACAAAACCCATCGCAGCTGGGCAACGGTGCTGGATTTTCAAGCACCGCTAGTGCCGCTGGGTCTGGGCGCCGGTCGGTTGGGAAACTTTATCAATCAGGAGTTGTGGGGAAAAGTAAGCGATGTACCCTGGGCGATGGTATTTCGCACCGGCGGTCCGTTGCCACGTCATCCTTCGCAGCTATATGAATTTGCCCTGGAGGGCATCGTCCTGTTCGTTATCATCTGGTGGTTTTCGTCGCGTGCCCGGCCCCCCTGGGCTGTATCGGCACTATTTGCAATTTTCTACGGGTTGTTCCGGTTTCTGGTCGAGTTCTATCGCAAGCCCGATGCCCACCTCGGCTATCTCGCCTTTGACTGGTTCACCATGGGCCAACTATTAAGTCTACCCCTGATCCTGGTTGGCGTAGGCGTGTTCTGGTGGAGTTATCGTCGGACTGACACCGCAACATCCTGACCCCCTTCCGAATCCATTGCTGTTAGTCTTTCGAGGCTATTTTATCCAGATAGTTTTGGCGTTGACGAATTCACGAATACCGTGGAGCGATAGTTCGCGGCCATAACCCGATGCCTTGATGCCACCAAAAGGCAGACGCGGATCACTTTTCACCGGGCCATTTACAAAAGTCGCACCGGATTCCATGCGACGCGCGAATTGTTCGCCCCGATTTATATCCTGTGTCCACGCACTACCGCCCAATCCAAACCGACTGTCATTGGCAATACGCAATGCGTCGTCTTCATCTTTGGCGCGGATCACTATCGCCACCGGGCCGAATAACTCTTCTCCATAGGCGCGCACGGCGGGCGTGACATTGTCCAGAATGGATGGTTGGTAATAGGCGCCGGGCCCCTCTATGGGTTGGCAACCCAGTGCCGCGACGGCACCCTGTTTGATAGAGTCCTGTACCTGCTTGTGCATTTCATCACGTAGATCCCGACGCGACATCGGACCTAAATCAGTATCGTCTTGTGCCGGGTCACCCACCTTCAGCGCCTCGATTTTCTGTTTAAACAGTTTGAGAAATTCGTCAGCAATGGACTCAACGACAATAAATCGCTTTGCGGCGATGCAGCTTTGGCCGTTGTTCAGGAATCGTGAGGCGACGCCGGCCGTCGCGGCCGCTTCCAGATCGGCATCCTCCAGCACCACGAAGGCGTCCGAACCCCCCAGTTCCAATACCGATTTTTTGATCGCATTACCCGCTGTCGCAGCCACTTGCCTGCCGGCGGGTTCGCTGCCGGTGAGGGTGACAGCATGAATGCGTGCATCCTCGATGACACCCTTGACCTGCGATGCCGGAATCATTAGTGCGCGAAAGACGTTTTCAGGAAAACCGGCCTTGCGAAAAACATCCTCAATGGCCAGTGCGCATTGTGGAACGTTGGAGGCATGTTTCAGCACACCGGTATTTCCTGCCATGAGTCCCGGCGCAGCAAAGCGCATCACTTGCCAGAATGGATAATTCCACGGCATCACAGCCAGCACGGTGCCAAGTGGTAAATAGGTGACGAAGCTTTTACCGGCATCCGATTCAATCAACTCATCCGCGAGAAAAGTTGCCGCGTTTTCGGCATAGTAGTCGCACACCCAGGCACACTTCTCAATTTCACCTTTTGATTCTTTTATTGGTTTTCCCATCTCAAGGGTGATGAGGCCGGCGTAATGACTTATATTGTCCCGGAGTTCTGTGGCGGCCTTTGTCATCAGTTTTGCGCGTTGCTCCATTGCGGTTGAACGCCATTGTGGGGATGCCTCCGCCACTTCCTGTAATACCTGCTGGAGTCTGGATTCTCCCCATGTTTCGAAAGTTCTTATCGATTTTCCCGTTGCCGGATTCAGGGTTTCCATGGCCATTTGTCGGCTCCTTTGCTTTTTTCTGGATTTTTCATAGGTATTACGATCTATACTAAAACTTATGATTACACGATTTTCATTTGGTTTCATACTTGTGCTGGGTATTCTGACCCCGCCGCCGGTAATCGCAGCGACGGATGCCAGTGCGAAGCTCGAATCACAACGTCGCGCCTATCAGGATGCATTGGCGGCACTGCGAAGCAACCAGATCTGGCGTTATAAAATGTTATTGAACGATCTTGATGGCTATGTTCTTCGGGGCCACCTTGAATTTCAATATTTGAAAGAAAAAATAGCGTCCACGCCCACCGAGACGTTACGTGCATATCTCGCCAGCAACCAGAATAGCGTAACCAGTGATTTTCTGCGCAAGCGCTGGCTGACGTATCTTGCGCGTCAGGGAGACTGGGACTTGTTTCTAGGTGAATACAAGGACACCAGGAATGATAAAAATCTGTATTGCCACCGTTTGGATCGTCTAATCAGACGAGCGGATCAGGATCAGGCGGAACTGATGACCCAGGTTGAAAAACTGTGGATGACCGGCAAGCGCTTACCCAAATCATGCAACCCGGTTTTTCTGCAGTGGCGCGCCGCAGGCCACATGAGTCGTGATATTGTTTTTGCTCGCATTAAACTCGCCATGGAGAGTCGACGACTGACGCTGGCCAAGGAACTTTCCTACTATCTTTCGGCCACGGATCGTAAATGGGTGACACGCTGGATACAAATGCACCGGCGCCCGGCGCGTGAGTTGGCAGCGATCAATTTCAGGATCAATACACCGGTTGCAAGAATGATCGTCAAACATGGTGTCGTTCGTCTGGCGTATCGAGATCCTGAAGCGGCCATGGAGGTCTGGTCACGGCTAACACAACAGCACCGATTCTTCGGAGAAGACAATAATTATGTCAATCGCAACGTCGGCATACTCGGCGCCAAACGGCACTTGCCGCAGGCAGTGGCCTGGTTGTCTGCTGTATCTGCCGATGACAAGGATAAAACTCTTCGGTACTGGCGCATCCGGGCTGCCATACGTGCCAGTGACTGGGAGACAGCGCAGGAGTTTATCGGTGCGCTGAAAGAAGAAGAGTCAAAGAAAGATGAATGGCGCTACTGGCAGGCTCGAATCGTGGAAGAAAACGAAGATGAGGATGTTGCGCTGGACATGTTCTCCGTACTGGCGAAGGAAAGAAGTTATTATGGTTTTCTTGCTGCTGATCGTCTGGATGCCCCGTATTCGATGAAGCATAGAACCGTAAATGTGTCGGAAGGCGAGGTACGAGCTATGTTGGAGCGCCCCGATATTCGCATAGCGTACGAGTTGTTCAATGTCGGGCAGATTGTTTCCGCACGCCGCCAGTGGTACTGGCTGATTCGCCACATGAACAATCGTGAGTTACAAGTTGCTGCCGTCGTTGCAAAAAAATGGGGTTGGCATGATCGCGCAATCTTTACCGTAGTCAAAAGCGGGCATCTGGACGATCTTGATTTACGTTTTCCAGTCCTGTTTCGCGACAAGGTCGAATTCAATGCGCAGCGATCTGGCGTTGACCCGGGCTGGATCTACGGCATTATGCGACAGGAAAGTGCCTTTGTATCTGATGCTCGATCCGGCGCTGGCGCGCTGGGTTTGATGCAGCTAATGCCACGCACCGGGCGCGCAACGGCGCGGCGCCTGCATCTGAATATCCGCAGCCGAAGTGCAATCTTGAATATCGACAACAATTTGCGGTTGGGCACCCACTATCTGAAAACGGTGCTACGTCGACACAAGGGCAATCAGATCATTGCAACTGCTGCCTACAATGCAGGGTCACATCGCGTAAACCGCTGGCTACCGAAAAAGGAAAGCATGCCTGCCGATATCTGGGTTGATACCATCCCGTTTAATGAAACACGCAACTATGTCAAGAATGTAATGGGTTTTACTACAATTTATGAACATCGCCTCAACCTGGCGCCCACTCCGCTGCGGAGCCGAATGGGTGAAGTTCGTCCGCACCGAAATAACAGTTCCTAGCATTTGTCTTCACGGCGGCATGATGCCTTGACAAACTTGCAGTTTGACGCAGAATCCTGCACCACTCCGCCGTTCGTGGAGTCAGCCCGACAATAGTTAAAAAAATAGTTTTCCAGAGAGACGGTCATGAAATTGCTCAATATTTGCATGCTGGGTGGCACCGGATTCGTAGGCCATAGCATCGTCAACCGCCTGGTCGACCAAGGTCACAATGTAACCATTGTTACGCGCCAGCGGGAGCGGCATCGCGAATTACTGGTATTGCCAACATTGAATCTGGTGCAAGGAAATGTATTTGATAAAGCGTTCCTGAATCACGAGTTTGCCGGTGCTGATGTGGTGATTAATCTGGTGGGCATTCTCAACGAATTTCGCGATCAGCCAGGGTTCGATAGGGTCCATGCCGAGCTACCCGGTAATATCGCAGAAGCCTGCCGCGACCAGAGTGTTCCCAGACTGTTACATATGAGCGCACTCAAGGCATCCAATGGTGGCCCCAGCGCTTACCTGAGATCAAAGGGTACCGGCGAGGACAGGGCCCACCAAAATAGCGGCCGCACCGTCGCTGTTACCAGTTTTCGCCCTTCGGTAATTTTTGGGCCGGGAGATAGCTTCATCAATCGTTTTGCCGCGCTGCTGAAATGGACGCCCGGGGTATTGCCATTGGCTTGTGCACAGGCGCGGTTTCAACCGGTTTATGTCGAGGATGTTGCCCGGGTTTTCGTAAAATCCATTGGTGACTACCACACCTTTGGAAATCGGTATGAGTTGTGTGGCCCAAAAGTGTACACACTGAAACAGATCGTTGAATATGTCGCCCGCATTACTCACCAACGTCGTCTGGTGCTGGGGTTGGGGAACAGGTTGTCGAAACTGCAGGCGATGGCGGGAGAGCTTTTGCCAGGAAAGCCAATTTCGCTGGACAATATCCGTTCGATGCGGGAAGACAGTATCTGCAGCGAGGGTTTCCCCGAGTTATTTGAAATTACGCCGTCGACGCTTGAAGATATCGTGCCTCATTATCTAGGCAAGGATCAGCGCACTCATCCGCGATCAGCTGCTTCAGGGGTCTGATCTGCCAATAGCTGATTGAGGGCTGTCTTTCTGTCCGCGGGAGTTTGTCCGGCGAGTTTACGTGACGCCTGGTAAAACGCCGTGAGATTATTTTGATTGCGCAGCAATAGCGACTGGAAGGCGGGCACATAATCGTAATAACTTGAAATTGGTACAAGACTGGCGTTTGTCAGTTTTCGATCAAACCAGCCATCATAGCCGCGATAGTTTCCCCAGCTTTTTCGTAGTTGTCGATAGTCTATTTTCAGTTGCTGAAGAATCGCCTCTTTGGCAGTTCGCTTCTCCATCTCTGTACTATCTTGTGCGTAAAGCCTCTTCAGTTTTGTACGGGTGTTTTGCACCAGTCCTATAAAACTGCGTTTGCGTTCCATTGACCGGAGATAGTCGCGGTATTGAATCTCATTTTTCTGGTCGCGCAACCAGCGGCGCACACCCTCCAGTTCCACTACGACCGCAAAGGATTCATTGAATAGCGTGTCATTTTTGGCATAAAGCTGCTGGTGTGCCAACTCATGAAACAGGGTCCCGGCCAGCTGAATGTCGGAACGGCTGAGCATGGTATTGAGCAGGGGATCACTGAACCACCCCAGTGTCGAGTAGGCGCTGACGCCGGCCACTTCGGTGTCGAGACCCTTGAGTTGCAATTGGCTGGCGTAGCTCCGGGCACTATTTTCAGCAAAGTAACCGCGATAATTGACACAACCGGCAACCGGGTAGCACCATTGTTTGGGTTCCAGTGAAAATTCCGGCGCAGCGAATACATTCCAGACCACGTGCGACCGTTCGAGGTTGACGTAACTCTTGTAACTGCCATTGTCCGGCAATCCAAGCTCACTACTGGCGAAGGCCCGCATTTTTACTACTGTCTGCAGGCGTTGCTTTAATTTTTTACTGGTGGCGGGGTCCTCGATAAGCCCGGAAATTGGTTGCCGCTGCGAGAGGATTTGAAATTGACCTTTGATGGCTTGTCCGTAGTAGGAAATGGTGCTGCAGCCTGAGAGCAGTAGTGACAGTAGAACCAGTAACAGTGGATAGAAACGTCTTGGCATCTGGCTCCACTATAAATTAGCGATAGTGCTTTTTGGGTAGGCAAAAATATGCGAGAAAGCGGAGTCTACAAGTAGCGGCCGTCTCTCGAGAGCGAAGCATCTGCGAAGCCAGAACGGAGATGACCGCATTTGCGTCGTTTCCGCGACCACGCGCTTCGCATGCCCGTGAACCGGCGCAGGGTAAAAGAGCGTTTCGAGCATATTTTTAACGCCGTTATAAAGTGCTAGAGCAATTTATAGGCCTTGGCGAACGCACTATGCCACATTAGGATGACACTATGGAAACCTATTTAGTCGGTGGTGCGGTGCGGGATACCTTGCTGGGCCTTGAAATCAAGGACCGCGACTATGTGGTGGTGGGTGCAACGCCAGAAGAAATGGAGGTACTGGGATTCAAGCCGGTAGGATCCGACTTCCCGGTATTTCTGCATCCGGACACCAAAGAAGAGTATGCGCTGGCGCGAACCGAGCGCAAGAGTGGCCGTGGATACAAGGGCTTTACCGTATTTGCGTCACCCGACGTCACCCTGGAGCAGGATCTGCAACGCCGCGATCTTACCGTCAATGCCATGGCGATGGATAAAAACGGACAACTGGTGGACCCGTTTAACGGAAAACAGGACCTTGAAGACGGAAAGCTGCGTCATGTTTCCCCTGCTTTTGCGGAAGATCCGGTGCGTGTGTTACGAGTAGCGCGTTTTGCTGCACGCTACGCGACAAAAGGATTTCATGTTGCCCATGAAACCAATCGCCTGATGAAGCAAATGGTAAGCAACGGTGAGGTCGATTATCTGGTACCGGAGCGCGTGTGGGTAGAACTGGAAGGCGCGCTTGCTGAAAACAGACCCTCGCAGTTTTTTAAAGTATTGCGCGGGTGCGGCGCGCTAGCCAGGATTTTCCCGGAGATCGATCGCCTGTTCGGAGTACCGCAGCCGGAGGAGCATCACGCCGAAATCGACACTGGCATCCACGTGATGATGGTGCTGGACCAGTCAGCGAGACTTAGCCGCGATACACGGGTTCGTTTTGCGGCATTAATGCATGATCTGGGCAAGGGAACGACACCCGAGCAGGACTGGCCGCATCATTATGGCCATGAATTGCTCGGCGTCGAACTGGTAAAACAGCTCTGTGAGCGCATTCGCGCTCCCAATGACTATCGTGATATTGCGGTATTGACGGCCCGTTACCACTCCGATTGTCATCAGATCAAGGAAAGACGCGCAAGCTCCGTGGTAAGGGTATTGGAGAAAATGGACGCGTTTCGCAAGCCCGGGCGTGTGGAGTTGTTTGTTCTGGCCTGCGAGGCAGATTCACGCGGCCGGAAGGGTATGGAGGATGCGCCCTACCCGCAAGCGGCGCTGTTTCGCGACTATTTCGCGGTGGCCGATGGGGTGGCTACCGCCGCCATCGCGGGCGCGGCGCAGGCCGACGGATTGAGTGGCGAAGCCATCGGCAACCGGATCCATGAGGCCCGTGTCAACGCGGTGAAACGGGTAATGGCAAAAGGCAACTAGACTATACTGCAAGTATGGTTCTCAAAGAGAACGAGGAGGCACTGATGCAAAAGACAATTACTGGCAAGATGAAGGGCGCTACCATGGTGTTAATGATCGGGCTGGTCTCGATGCTGCCCGCCTGCACTACGCAGACAGCAGTAAAAGATACCGGCGCAGCCGAAGTAGACACGGTTAAACGTGTTGTCTGGCACGTGGATTATAAAGACCCCATGCGTCTCGGGCGCATGTTAACCAGTGTCAACAATATGGTGATTACTTACGATTCCGAACTGGCCGACTATGACATCCGTATTGTATTTCTCGGGGCCGGCATTCGATTTATTACCAGCGACCCGTTGAAAAAAACGCCGTTTGCAGAAGACAAGATGATGAGAAAGGAACGCAAGGTACTGACCGAACGACTGCTGTCGGCCATGAGCCAGGGAATCAAGCTGGAGGTGTGCAAGGTTACAACCGACGCCCTCGGGGTGGATGACGCAACAATATTGAAGGGAGCAACACTTGTTCCATCAGGTGTCGTTCGCATTGTGGAATTGCAATCAAAGGGCTACGGCTATCTGAAAGCAGATTAACCACCGACAATTCGCTATTCGACCGGGTAGTGCAGGCCCGGTCAAGCGGATACATTGCGTTCAATAGCAAAGACGATGAAACCGATATGGCTCAATTTCGTGCCTGTGTATTGATTCTCGGACTGGTGTTCCTGGTCTCCTGTTCAGGTGATCAGGAACCGGAAGAGGGCCAGCGAGCGAGCGGGGACTATGTCTGGAAACCACAGGTTGAGTCGATGAAGATCGCCCGGGAAATCGAGGCGGTGTTAAAAAAGGAAACTGAAAAATATAAAGACGACATAGAACAACAATCGCAATAAACACTAAAGCCGGCCGCGTCGGTCTTGCAGGCGGAATCCATCGAGTTCCAGGTCAATATTTTTTCCCAGCGCCATTACTTTGAATAGCTCCCCCATTTCCGACGGTAATGTCAGCTTTTTTATCTGATTCGTGAGCTCAAGGTGCGCCCGTGTGTCGTCAGGGTTACTTTTTATCATCAGCTCTTCCAGCCCATTGGCCATCAGAAAAGCAGCCTGTGTCGTATAACCCAGTATGTCGAAACCACTGTCGACCGCGGCCGTGGCCATCGCCGTGAAATCAATATGGGCAGTAATATCCTGCAGGCCGACAAGAATCAGTGGATTGCCGTGGGCCCGGTGATGGTAGTGGCACATGAGCGTTCCCATGTGGCGTTGCGGGTGGTAATACTCGTGCGCAGGAAAACCGTAGTCGATTAACAGAACAACACCTGTTTCCACCTGGCTGGAAACTGTGCGGATCCAGGCCTCGGCCAGGAAATTTATTTCAGAGATATAGCCATTATCGAGTCGCAGTGTCTCTACCCGCCGGGTTAACTCGTGGGAGGCCGGGATATCGCGCCAGACAAATTCGTCGTCTTCAACAGCAATCCCGCATTCGACAATACCTTGTTGTGTTATTCGAAAAAGCGTCGCCGGCATCACATCAAGCAATTCGTTCGCCAGTATCACCCCGCGAAAATTATCGGTTGGCAAACGGTCTATCCACCGGACCCGATCGAGCAAGTGTGGCGCACACAGTTCGATTGTCTCTCGCTGTCGTTGACGCAGGTCGGCGCTTAACTCAAGCAGAAAATAATGTTCCGGCAGTTGGCCAAGGTGCTCCAGTTCTATAAGCAGTTTCGCGGCCAGATTACCGCTGCCGGGTCCCGCTTCAAGAATATCGCCCCTATCCAGTGACTTGAGAATCTGGCAACACTGGCGCGCCAAACACCAGGCGAACACGTCGCCCATCTCGGGTGCAGTTATAAAATCACCGGCTTCACCGAATTTGGTTTTTCCTGCGCTGTAATACCCCAGCCCCGGCGTGAACAGGGCCAGTTCCATAAAACGCGAAAATGGCATAGTTCCTTTACTCATCTCCTGCCGGATCAGAGAAGCAAGACGTTTGCTGAGTTGCTGTTCTTCAACAGATGGAGGAGGAAGGGTGGAGGTGTCGAGATCGCCCGGGTTTTTGGTCAGCATAGGGTTGGTTTTTTGCATAGTGAAGCGGTATGGTGATCCACCCCGTAACAACAAAAACCGAGCATGGCGGATAATTCACTCACTGGCAAGGTTGCACTGATTACGGGTGGCGCACACCGGATTGGTGCCAGTATCGCGCGTTATTTGCATGCCGAGGGCATGAACCTTGTCATCCATTACCGAAACTCGCAGGACGCCGCCCACCAGCTACAGCAGGAATTACATACCGAGCGTCCTGACTCTGTCATTCTGGTGCGTGGAAATCTTCTCACCAATGGTGTGCCAAGCAATCTTGTTTTTGAAACCACGGAATCGTTCGGCCGCCTGGACGTGTTGATCAACAATGCCTCGACTTTTTATCCTACCCCTATCGGTCAGGCATCGGAGCAGGAGTGGGACGATTTGATCGGCACCAATTTGAAAGCGCCATTTTTTTTGTCACAGGCCGCGGCCAGTGCGTTGATTGAGAATGAGGGGTGTATCGTTAATATCGCTGATATTTACGGGGATCGGCCGTTAAAAAACCATACGATATACAGCACTGCCAAGGCCGGGTTGATCATGATGACCAAATCGCTGGCGCGCGAACTGGGGCCCAAGGTACGCGTCAACGCGGTGGCGCCGGGCGTGATCCTGTGGCCGGAAAATCAGCTTGACGATATGGCCAAGCATCGCATTATCGCCAGCACACCGTTAAAGCGCTCTGGAACTACCGATGATGTCGCCCGTACAGTGCTATTCTTGGTTCGTGATGCCGAATTTATTACCGGACAGATTATGGCGGTTGATGGCGGTCGATGGGTCGTACTATAAGACTGTCGCTGTTTTTTCATTGGCGGTGTTTTTAGCAGGCACCGTTGCACCCGTCTCGTACGCCGGGGGCGTTATTCGGTCGGTGGACGATGAAGGCCGGGTGCATTTCTCCAACGAGCAGAATAACAACAAATCCGGGACAGGCGGTGAACCCACCCCGGATCAGTCCTGGGACTGGACGGACTCACAAGGACGCAAAATCTATTCCGACCGATCTCCGGAAGAGGTCCGGCAAGAGCGGCGCCAAATCCAGCTCCGGATGGAGTGCCTGGAGGGCGTCACCGAAGTTTATACCGGGCCCGCAACGGCCGGAACCGGGCGGGTGGTACTGCTGACTGCGCAATGGTGTGCATCTTCGAATACAGCACGTGCATATCTCATAAAAAATCGAATTAAATTTGTTGAATACGACATTGACCTTAAACGGGCCGGACGCGTCTTGTATCAGCAACTGCCGCGGCAAGCTGTGCCGGCAATCATTGCCGGCAATCAGAGGCTGTTCGGCTTCCGAGCTGATCTGGCGAATGACATATTGAAACGCAGCGGCCACTTATCGGCGGCAAGGAAATAACCGGTCACTTGCAAGGAAATATACAGGGAAGCTCTGACAGATTCAGCGCTTACAGCAGCACAGGGAAGTGCCGCCATTTTCAGCAGCTACCAGCGACCGGGAATGAAGAAGAATGAAAATCGCATTTTCTATTTTCCGACGCTGAAAAACTTCATGAAAGAATTTTTCAGAGTTTCCTTAGTCGAGATCGAGTGGAAAAGTTTGTAGCGATCCGCTGCCGGTAAAGTTGTGCCACATTTCACCCAGAGTTCGGCCGGACTCGGGGTGTAACCTGTCCGGAGCAATATCGCTTAATGGTCTCAGCACAAACGCATATTGTTCGATTTCTGCGCGCGGCAGATCGAACTGGTCATCGTGACGCACGACATCGTTATAGAGCAGTAAATCCAGATCCAGTGTTCGTGACTGGAAACCTTTATGGCTGTCTTTCCGACCAAATTGTCTTTCCAGCGCCATCAAACCCTTTTTGATTTCTTCCAGTGTCTGCGCTGTATCTATCCCGGCGACGAGGTTAAGAAATTCATCGCCCTCGAAGCCGACAGCGGCAGACCGGTATACCGGCGACAACAAGATAGTGTTGTATTGTTGGCGTAAAGTCTTAACCGCGTTGACGATGTTAATTTGCGGATCAATATTGCTGCCGATGCTGACGTAGACCTGGGCCATAGTATGCAGGACTTAACCTCGAGTTCCGCGTTCAATCTCCACGCCGACATCGCGAGCGCCTTTGACCGCACCCTTTTTGTTGATACGCACGCGTACCCAGACAAGTTTGAATTCTTCCCGCAGCAGCGAGGCAATTTTCTCGGCCAGAGTTTCCACCAGCTGGAATTCCGAACTTCCGACAAACTCCTTCAGACGTTTGGCCACCATTTTGTAGTCGACCGCATCTGCAATATTGTCACTGCTGGCGGCCAGCGAAATATCACAACCCATGTCCAGATCAATCGTAACGGTTTGTTTGCTGCGGCGCTCCCAGTCCCAGATACCGATGACGCACTCAATCTTAAGACCGTGTAAAAAGGTGATATCCAAGCGGGGATTCCCAATGCATCCAGATAGCGTCTGGTTTGCGTTTAGTTTGAAAAAGGGATGTGATAGTTTCGACGCACTATAACCAAAAAGGTTTGGGTTGTCTTGGCGCTGCGGACAGCCCGGGATGAATTACCGCCATGATTGAAATTATCCCCATCATCATCGCCTATCTGCTTGGTTCCCTGTCGTCGGCGGTCATTGTCGCGCGATTGCTGGGATTAAAAGATCCACGTGAAATCGGCTCGGGTAATCCGGGCGCAACCAATATATTACGCTACGGCGGCAAGGGTGCGGCTGTGGCGACACTGGCGGGTGATTTGCTAAAGGGTGTGGCGGCGGTATTGATCGCGCGCGCGATGAACGTCGATAACACGATTGTGGCCGCAGCCATGGTGGCAGCGTTTCTCGGTCATCTGTACCCGGTCTTTTTTGGCTTTAAGGGCGGTAAAGGGGTGGCCACTGCGTTGGGAGTTTTTCTGGCAGCAAATCTATGGGTTGGTCTCGCCATCGCCGGCAGTTGGGCGGCGATGGCGGTTATAACCCGTTATTCGTCGTTGTCGGCGTTAATCGCGACAGCGCTGTCACCATTATATGCCTGGGTGTGGTTGCGTGAGCCGGTCTATATTATTGGTAGCTCGGTTATCGCGGCGATGTTGTTCTGGCGCCACCGTGCCAATATTCGGCGCCTACTGGCCGGCACCGAAGCGAAAATCGGTAAATGACTAGAACTAAATTTTGACGCAAAGGGTCGCTCTTGCACATCCCTGTGCCCGCGACACTTGTGCATCCATGCACATCGCGCGAAGACGCAAAGGCAAATAAAGGGAGGCCTTACAGGCGGTAGAAACAGGAGTAACTTCTCTTAAGGCCGGCTATGATAGCCGGCCTTTATAATAAATATTCCTCATTCAGCGGTCTTACAGACCGCTCTTAAGGTTTTCTTTGCGACTTCGCGCCTTTGCGTCAAAAATTATATTAGTCAATCACACCGCCGGCAGGTCGGACAGTT
>JBGMQT010000015.1:0-39689 GCA_048060695.1 Acidiferrobacterales bacterium | reverse complement strand
CGAGTTCAGGAAGTACTTAATGAACTGCGCCAGCAGTTCTAAGTGTCTACGGGGAGGTTACAACCAACAGAAATATCGGGGTCAGCAGCCTCGGCTCTGACCCCGATTTTTTCTGCGCAAGACCTCGGCTATCCGCCATATCACCACAAGGTGGATACTATGGATTAGCAGTGTCTAATATAATGGGATGAATACTGTATTAATCAGCAGGTTAGTGGTGAAATGTAAGGGGACCTTGGGAATAATATGCACCCTGAGGTAGATAATTAGATGTTAGGCGTGCAAAATTGCCGACCATAATTTTGGAGATTATCAAGGAAACAAGTATTGAAAATTGAAATAGTAACAACACAAAATGATGACTTGAACGAAACTGGATTTGGATCTCTCAAGGCTTGCAATAGTGTATTTGATTCTATCAAAAGGATAGGGTATGACGTAAAATTAAACATATGCAACTCTAAACGAGACCTGGAGGGTATTGTCAATAGAAATCCAGGTTTGGTTGTTTTAGCCGTAAAATATATTCCACTTCAAAATGGAAATAATATTTGGTTGAGTAAATATTTTTCTCAGCATGGAATTAATTTCACAGGCTCATCAAGAGAGGTATTGAGATTTGATTCCAATAAAACTAGCGCGAAATTTTATTTAGCAAATAAAGGGATTAAAACTGCAAGATATTTTACGGCAATTCCCGAGCAGTACCGATGTGCAAGTGAACTTCCGATTAAATTTCCGCTATTTTTAAAACCGACTGATGCCGCAAATGGAAATGGAATTGACGATTTCTCTTTCGTGACAAATTTTTCGGAGTTTGAAAGTAAAGTATTGTCGCTATATAGCAGATTTAGTACCCCTATTTTGGTAGAAGAATATCTGGATGGGCGTGAGTTTACAGTCTCAATAATAAATCCACCAAGCAACGAACTAACAATTTCTCCTATCGAAATAGTCCCGCCAGAATCAAAAAATGGGCTTAGAATTTTAGGTGAAAAGGTAAAAAATGATGATTCAGAGGATCTGAAATTAATTGAAGATGGTGAAATAAAAAATAAAGTGATAAAGCATGCTGTTAATTCGTTCTTGACTTTAGGTGCGAGGGACTTTGGCAGAATAGATATTAGAGCTAATAAAGCAGGAGATTGCTTTTTTATTGAAGCCAATTTGGTTCCGGGCATGACATACGGTTCTAGCTATTTCCCTAGATCCTATGAAATTGAGCGTGCACTGACCTATGATGAAGTCATCCGACTAATGTTGGAAAGTGGGCTTTGTAGAAGCAAACCAAAAATACCCCCCAACAAACTCATCCAGCGGGACTTTCAGAAGGTTCACGATTTTTTGCATTCGCAAAAATCGTGAACCTTCTGAAAGTCCCTGATGAGGGCGTTAAGCAAAATCCGGGACAGATTTATTTTCTCGGTGTTTTATAAACCCCGTGGGGTCGCTCCCGGCATCCCTGCCTCCCGCGACACTAGTACATCCTGTACGTCGCGCAGCCGAAGCCTGACGAAGAAAGCCGGAAGGGAGCGAGCCCTTTGTTGAACCCGAGCCAGAAAAAACGGGGTCAGTAGCCTCTGCTCTGACCCCGTTTTTTCTGGATTCCGGCTTCTGCCGGAATGACGGATAATAGCGAAAGACAAGTTCCCTCGACTATGCCCGGAATGACAAAAGAAAAAAACCATGCCCGAATTACCTGAAGTCGAAACCACCCGCCGCGGCATCCAGCCGGCGCTGATGGGCAAAACCGTAACCAACGTAATCGTGCGTGAGCCCAGGTTACGCTGGCCGGTACCGAAAACACTGGGCAAGCATTTGATTGGACAAACCATTACCGACGTGGGCAGACGAGGCAAGTACCTGTTGCTGGAAGCAGCGGCAGGTCATGTCATTATTCATCTCGGCATGTCGGGCAGTCTGTGTATTGTTGATGCCAACACTACACCGCGGAAACACGACCATGTCGATATTATTCTGGATAGCGGCAGGAGCCTGCGCCTGCACGACCCACGCCGTTTCGGTGCCGTTTTGTGGACACGCGAAGACCCCGCGCGGCACAAGTTGCTGTCATCACTTGGTCCGGAACCCATCACCACCGACAACAGCGACGATGTATTCAACGGTGACTATCTGTACCACAAATCCCGTGGGCGACGACGTGCGGTGCGTGAATTCATTATGGACAGCCATATTGTTGTCGGTATCGGTAATATCTATGCCAACGAGGCGCTGTTTCTCGCCGGCATAGATCCCCGGCGCGGCGCCGGCCGCATAAGCCGGCCACGCTACCGTCGCCTGGCCACGGCGATTCGCGATACGCTGTTACGTGCTATTGACGCTGGCGGCACTACATTGCGGGATTTCAGCAATGCCGACGGCAATCCAGGATATTTTCAACAAACACTGAACGTGTACGGCCGGCAGGGCCAAAAATGTCCCAACTGTGGTAACAAAATAGCGCGACAGACGCTCCATGGCCGCTCGCTATTTTACTGTGCTCGCTGCCAGCGATAACGTTTTTCCTGATTTTTTTCCTATAAATCCGTCGGTTATGCTATATACTTAATGAAATCAACGAATCAAACAATGGCTGAAACGGATCAATAATTTCGATTTTCATGGCTGCGCGTAAAACCACCGACATCGAGTCACATATCCGCGAATACGGCGAGTGGCGTCAACAATTGCATGACGACGTGGCGGAATTCCAGGGCTGGCTGAAGCAACAGGATCTGAGTGATGTGCATGTCGACCAGTCGTTATCCGGGGTGCTGAATACCCTGCGCGATGACAAGCTGTATGTCGCCTTCGTTGCCGAATTTTCCCGCGGGAAATCTGAGCTCATCAACGCCATCTTTTTTGGCGCACTTGGCCGACGCATCCTGCCATCCGCAGCAGGTCGAACTACCATGAGTCCGACGGAACTGCTTTACGATAGTGGTTCCGCACCCAGCCTGCGATTACTGCCGATTGAGACCCGCAAGACCGGCACCACAATCGCTGAATACCGTGGATTTGCCGATGAATGGAAAGTGTTTAAACTCGACCCCAAATCCGCCGATGGCATGGCTGACGCCTTGCAGCATATCGCAGAAACCAAGGTTGTATCCCAAAAAGAAGCACAGGAACTGGGTTTTCATATCGCTGCCGATGAACATGAACAGGGTATGCATATTCTGGATGACGGCAAAGTCGAGGTACCTCACTGGCGCCATGCCATAATCAACTACCCGCATCCCTTGCTGGAAAACGGTCTGGTCATACTTGATACTCCAGGACTCAATGCACTTGGTGCAGAGCCGGAACTGACTCTCAACATGCTACCGAGTGCTCACGCAGTACTTTTTATTCTGGCCGCTGATGCCGGTGTCACCAAAACTGACATTGATGTGTGGCATGACCACATCGGTAACAAAAAGAGCGGCTCATCCAAGGGCCGGCTGGTGGTGTTGAACAAGATAGACGGGTTGTGGGACGAATTGCGCGACGATTCCGAGGTGCAGAAAGAAATCGAACGCCAGATCAATGACACTGCCCGACACTTGAAGATACCGCCGGGGAATATTTTTCCGGTATCGGCCCAAAAAGGTCTCTATGGGAAGGTCAAAGACGACAAAAAAGTGCTGGCCCGTTCCCGTCTGATGGAACTGGAAGATGCGCTGGGCAAGGAGCTGGTTCCGGCCAAACGCGATATCGTGCGCAACAATATACGTGGCGACATGAATGAAATCGTTACTGCTACCAAAACTATCATCATTCAGCGCATGAAGGGAGTTTACGAACATATTGGTGAGCTCACGAGTCTGAATGGAAAAAACAAGGATGTCGTTGAGGATATGATGGAAAAAGTGCGTGGCGACAAGGAAGTTTTTGAGAAAAGCCTGCAGCGCTTTCAGGCCACTCGCAGTATTTTCTCACAACAGACCAACGTTCTGTATTCACATCTGAATATAAAGAATCTAGATAAGCTGATTGCACAAACCAAACGTGACATGGAAATCAGCATGACCACGGGCGGTCTGAAAAATTGTATGAGGAATTTCTTTGATCAGGCCCGCGGGACCATGGAAGAAGTTGCCAAACAGTCCAGCGAAATTAAAGCATTGATGGAAGGTGTTTACGTTAAATTCCAGAAGGAACATGGCCTTTCCAACATCAAACCGTCCAGCTTTTCCGTAACACGATATGTTCGCGAGATAAAACGTCTGGAAAGTAAACACGAAAAATTTGTAACCGGTATCTCCATGATAATGACGGAACAAAAAGTAGTGACCAAGAAGTTTTACGATTCTGCGGTAGCCAAGGTACGCGCCATTTTCAAAATGGCCAATCGTGATGCCGATAACTGGCTGAAGAACATCATGTCACCAATGGAATCACAGGTTCGCGAACACCAGATTCAACTACGTCGTCGTCTTGAGTCCGTCAAACGCATTCATCAGGCCAGCGATACATTGCAGGACAGGGTAAAAGAACTGGAAGAAACCCGAAAAATCGTACGTGGGCAGGAAAAAGTCTTTAACGAGCGTACCGAAAAGTTGCTTGAACAACTGACGACAGAAGATAGCAACTTCGATACCAAGCAGTATGAACTGGAAGACCGCATCGGCTAAGCTTTTGGTTCCTACGCTGACCAGGATAATCCTGCCATAACCGGCCTGGGATGCCCTGGCTGGTTCAGCGCATCCTGTACAATAATCTCCACACCCCGATATCCATAAGTTTTTAATGGAGTTACTGATTCCGTGTTTCGACCGGAGCGATGACTGCTATGGCTATAGTATCGCGTGGGTAGCACTGGATTGCGGGCGGGGGCAATGGATACGAATCGTACGCCACTGAAGTCAATATCGGTACGCGCAAATACCTTCTCGCTGGTGGTGCTGATTACGTCGATTGCCGGTACCGTCCCCACCATTTTATTTCCGGGGTGGCTTCCGGGTTGTGCTCGCCGCAATTCTGTTCTCCGGCCCGGTAATCTATCTGGTTCGCTCTTTTCTGGCAGGCCTGGTGGGTGAAATGGAAAACATTCGCACCGGACTTGAAAAAATTGTCAGCGGCAAATTCGATGGCTCAATGCCCAAACCAGCGTTCCGTGAAACTGCTATCGAATAATCTGCTGCACAAAACCGGAATCAGATTATTTTATCCGTTCTACAACCGCCTCTGACAGCGCCAGCCCCTCCCCGCGGGGATCGCTGGCGGCCAGAACTTTATTGTTCTTTTTGTCCCACACAACAACGTGCATATTTCCATACGGTCGTTTGCGCCGTTCAAGTTTATGGCCACGGCGAACAAGATTTCTAATTTCCTTATCGGTTAGCGCACCTGCTTCGTATTGAACCACATCCGGCAGATACTGGTGGTGGAAACGCTTTAATGCCACCCAGTCTGCCGGTCCGCCTCTATCTTCACTCACCTCCAGCATCACAAGAAGTACCATTGAGATAATTCTACTACCACCGGGTGTACCGAGTACAACGACCTTGTCTTTTGACTCCAGAAAGGTCGGACTCATGCTGGATAAGGGTCGCTTACCTGGAGCAATGGCATTTGCCTCATTACCGACCAGTCCATAGGCGTTGGCCACACCGGGTTTGACGGAAAAATCATCCATCTCGTTATTCAATACGACCCCGGTTCCCGGCGGCACGAAAGCAGAACCAAATGGGTAGTTAATACTCAGGGTGGCAGCGACGCGATTCCCCTGTTGATCGATCACCGAAAAATGCGTGGTATCGCGTCCTTTGGGGCGGTATTTTGATTTTCCCAATTTCGCGCTTGGTGTCGCCGCATGGGTAATGCTATTGCGTAAAAAAGTCGCGTAGTTGCGGCCGGTAAGTTTATTGATGTCAACATTTATAAAATCTCCGTCGCCAAGATACCTGGCGCGGTCACGGTGGGCACGTCGCATTGACTCAATAATCAGGTGTTTTCGCTCACTGCCAGAAAGTCGCGCCAACGGGAAAGCGTGTAGAATATTCAACGTCTGTTTCAGGACAATGCCACCACTTGAAGGCAGGGCAGCAGAGGTATATTTCAAACCCCTGAACGATCCGGTAATCGGAGTACGTTCAACAACACGGTATTGTTTAAGGTCTTTCTCTGTCCAGATGCCGCCGGCAGCACGCACACCTTTCACGAGGCTTCGTGCCAGCGGACCATCGTAAAAACCTTTTCGGCCTTTTCGTGCAATACGATTCAGCGTTCGTGCCAGATCTGTTTGTATCAATGTGTGACCAACGTCGGGAACAAGACCATTCTTGAGAAAGGCATTTGCCGCGGCAGGTGAAGCGGTAATTGGTTTAAATCGAAATGACACCATCCTTCGATAGCGTTCGTAAACCGGAAATCCTTGTCGTGCCAGTCGAATCGCTGGTGCCAGATTCTGTTTCAAGCTAAGGCGGCCGTAGTTGCGGGTGATGTGATCCAACGCCGCCGGTGTTCCTGGAATCGCTGCTGCCAGCGGCCCGTTGAGGGAAATCCGCGGAACAGGATTACCCTCTTGATCCAGATACATATCGCGAAACGCCGCCAATGGTGCGCGCTCGCGACCGTCGACCATGGTTTCGAACCCATCGCGCGCACGATGCAACAACCAGAATCCACCACCACCCAGTCCCGACCCCATGGGTTCGACCACTGCCAGGGCAGCTGTTATCGCCACTGCCGCGTCAAAGGCATTACCTCCCTTCTGCAAGACCTCCAGACCCGCTCGGGTGGCCAACGGATGGGCGCTGGCAATGGCGGCGGCCGGCGGGTTTCCCGACTGCGCAGATGCCGGCAGTGAAAATAGAAGTAACAGCGTTAAATGGAATGTAATTGCACGCATGAGCGGCAACATACCCGATAAGGAAACCGTCTGCCAAATATTCCGGCGCATTATCAAACTGGAGCCCGTCTCAAAATCGATTTTTTTGAGCACGCCATAACGCTTTGGAATATATGCGGGATAATGCTGCCTGGATCAACCGGTTTTCCGCGTTAGAGATTCGTATTTTGCCTGCAACTGGTCTTTGGTTTCTTCCCGCTCCAGATTGGGGATGATGCAATCGACCGGGCAAACCTCGGTACACTGGGATGTCTCGAAATGTCCGACACATTCTGTACATAAATCAGGATTGATTTCATAAATCTCGTCACCCTGATAAATCGCCTCATTCGGACACTCTGGCTCGCACACATCACAGTTGATGCATTCGTCAGTAATCTTTAACGCCATATTAGTACCTTATTCAACTACTCATAAAACTGTGATGTTAGCCCAGCTTCTCGATCAATACGGTTTGAACGCGCGGATCAACAAACTCCGCCACACTGCCGCCGAGCCTGGCAATTTCTTTCACCAGTGAGGAAGAAATCAGCATGACGTCGTCAGACGGAGTCATAAATACGGTTTCGATATCAGGCGCCAGATGGCGATTCATTCCTGCCATCTGAAATTCGTACTCAAAATCCGACACGGCACGAAGGCCGCGCAGTATAACCGTCGCGTTGTGCTGACGCACGCAATCTACCAGCAAATTGTCGAAGCCAACAATCTCGACACCCTTGAATTCCCCTAAAATCGATGTGGCCAACGTTATCCGTTCTTCGAGACTAAACAGGGGCAACTTGTCCGGGTGCGCAGCGACAGCGACGACGACCCTGTCGAAGAGCTTGCACGCGCGCCGAACCAGATCGACATGACCATTGGTGACCGGGTCAAAAGTACCGGGATAAAGTGCACTGCGGCTCATGATTAAATTTCCCCGTGTTTGTCGTCGGAAACACGAGCCAGATGATACCCCACCTGTCCCGCGATTTTACTGTGCATGAGTGTCCAGCCGGATGGCAAGATCGGTGCGCCTGATTCTGAAGTTGATTCGATATAGACCCAGCTACCGGTTTTGACCCAGCCGCGTTCATTCAGTGTTGCCATCGAAACCTCGATAAGGTCACTGCGCTTGAACGGTGGATCGACAAATACAATATCGAACACCTCGACCTGGCCCTTAAGATAGTGCTGTGAATCATCGTTTACTACCGTCGCTGCGTCGGTACCAAGTTGAGCCACATTTTGTTGCAGATTGCGGGCTACCCTCGCGGATTTCTCTACCATCACCGCCCATTTCGCTCCGCGTGACAAAGCCTCCAGGCAAAGCGCGCCAGTGCCAGCAAACAGGTCCAGACATCTGGCCCCGGGGACCCATGCCTGCAGCCAGTTAAAGACCGTTTCACGAACCCGGTCGGGGGTGGGCCGCAAGCCTTCACTGTCAATGACATTGATACGGCGGCCGCGCCATTCACCGCCAATGATTCTTAACAGCTGCGGATACTTGCCGGCGGGTGATAAACTAGCTTTTGCCACCGACAATCACCGTCACCATGCGATCTGGATTGATGCGCCGTTTGAAAGCATCGCGTACTTGATCGCGGGTAACGGCATCAACCTTGCCGCTAAAGTCATCAAGATACGATAGAGGTAAATTATAAAAACCAATCACGGCAAGATAGGCGGCGATCTTGCCGCTGCTATCCAGCCGCAACGGGAAACCGCCAGTAATGTTTTTCTTGGCAGCGTTAAGCTCCTTGTCACTGGGCCCGGTTTTGATGTAACCCTGCAGTGTCTTGCGCATCACATCCAGTGCTTTATCAGCCTGGTCGTTACGCGTCTGCAGTCCCATCATGAATGGCCCTTTGTTACGCAAAGGCCAGAAGTAGCTATAAGCGCTATAAGATAAACCCCGTTTTTCGCGGATTTCCTGCGACAGACGTGATACCAGACCACCACCCCCGAGCATGTAGTTCCCAACATAGAGCGGGAAGTAGTCTGGATCACCGCGTTTCATCCCTGGCAGGCCCGCGAGGATATGGGTCTGGCTCGATGGAAAACGAATACGTTTTGTAGTCGCCGACTTCAAGTCTTTTACCTCTGGCAATGACGTCGCGGCGCGTCCCGCCGGAAGGTCACCAACAATTTTCCTGGCGATGCGCCTGGCACCGGACTTGCTGACATCACCTACAATCACGACGACGGTATTGGCGCCGACATAATACTGACGATGAAATTGCATCAGATCATCACGCCCAATGGCCTTGACACTCTTTTTATCGCCGCTTGAAGGTCGCGCATAGGGATGATTGCCAAACATCAGGCGATAGATCACTTTCTGGCCAACATCGGCCGGCGATTGCTCCGAACGCTCGAGACCGATCAACAGTCGACCGCGTTCGCGTTCCAGACTGGATTCGGGGAAAACCGGTTCAGTCACGAGGGCCTTTAATATATCGAGTGCGGGATTTAGCCGCGCCTTGTCTGACAGGCTTCGAATCCCCACTGTCGCCATATCAAGATCGACACTGGCACTCAATTCGGCACCCAATCCTTCAAGCCGATCGGAAATTGCATTGGCAGAGAGTTTCTTTGTGCCCTCGTCCAGCAGATAATTGGTCAGCAATGCCTGGCCTTCCTTGCCGCGGGTATCACGACTACTACCGGCGTTGAACACCAGTGATACGCGCACCATGGGAAGTTCGTGGCTTTCCACAAATAATACGCGGGCACCGTTATCGAGTTGCCATTGTTGAATATCAGGTGAAGCCCAAAGTGATGGACTTGTGACAAACAAGGAAAAAATAAATATTGTTCTAACCACCATGACGCCCTCCGGAAACGGCAGGACGTGGACGACGCTTTTGATCAAAAGGTAGTGGTTTTAATTCTGCAATGGTCATATTGGACTCAAGCAAATATTTCCTTGCCACTTTCTTTATTTGTTTCACCGTTACGGCATTAATACGATCGACATAGTCATCGATCAGGTCACGATTCAAACCGGAGGCTTCCAGAATACCGATCTCCATGGCCTGATAAAAAACCGAGTCGCGCTGATAGACATCACTTGCCGATACCTGGGCTTTCACCCGGTCCAGCTCTTCTTCGGTTATTATCTCTTCTTTAATACGTTTGATCTGCTGCAACAATGCTTTCTTCAACTGCGCTATATTTTTGCCAGGAGCCGGTGTGCCGCTTACCAGGAACATGGATGGCGCACGGGCGATGGCATCGTAGCCAGCGCTGGCACTGGCGGCAATGCGTTGCGCGCGTACCAGGTCGCGTGAGAAACGCGCACTCTTGCCACCATCCAGAATGCCCGCCAACACATCCAGCGCGTAGGGCTCCCAGACCTCGTCAGTGAATCCGTGTACCGGTGTGTGAAAACCGATGATTATCGACGGCACCTTGGCCGGGACTTTTACAATAATTTCACGCCGGGTTTTCTGTTTGGGCTCAACCGGTATCGACATCGGTGTGACTTCTCTCGCCGGTATTGAGCCAAAGTACTTTTTCGCCAGAGCAAAAACTTCATCTGGATCTACATCGCCTGCCACCACCAACGTTGCATTATTGGGTGCATACCAGCGTCCGTACCACTTGCGCACATCTTCAATGGTAAGACTCTTCAAATCTTCCATCCAGCCAATGATGGGATTGCCATAGGGGTGTTTGGTATAGGCGGCGGCGCTGAACTTCTCGTAAAGCTTACCTTCGGGTTTGTCCTCGGTGCGCAAACGCCGTTCTTCCATTACCACTTTTAATTCTTTCCTGAATTCCTTGTCCTCCAGCAACAAATTGGTCATGCGGTCTGCCTCAAGCTCGAACGCAATGGCCAAACGGGACTTTTCCAGTGTCTGGAAATAGGCAGTGTAATCGCGACTGGTAAAGGCATTCTCGCGACCACCGTTTTCCGCAATAATGCGTGAGAATTCGCCGGACGGGTATTTCTTCGTGCCCTTGAACATCATGTGTTCGAGCACATGCGATACGCCAGTAATTCCCTTGGGTTCGTCCATGCCACCGATCGTGTACCAGATCTGGGACACTACCACCGGCGATCGATGGTCCTCCTGCACGACGACTTTGAGGCCATTGTCGAGCCGGGTTTCCCGGGTTTTGCTACAGCCACCCAAAACCAAAACGAGGGCCAGGGCCCCCAGAAGAACAATCCGGTTAATTCGTAAATAATGCATTTCCTTAATCCATCACAACAACAATGTTAGGATACCCTACGCAAGGTTTCCCTGTCACAAGAATGCCCAATAATAACCCCGAAATGAGTTCAAACGAGAACACCACAGATCAACGCTCTTTGTTGCGCGATAAGCTGGGTAAATCACGCCAGACATTTGGCCGCGGCCTCGGCAAGCTGCTGCTCGGTCAGCGCCAGTTAAATGACGAACTGGTAGAAGAGATCGAAACCGTCCTGATAAGCTCCGATGTCGGCCTGCAAGCAACACAGACCCTGGTGGATGAAATCGTCGATCGCGCCAAACGCAAGGAGCTGACCGATACCCGCGCAGTCTACCGATACCTGCGTGAATCCTTGCAGGATATCCTGCGTGCCCATGAGCAGTCGTTGACGATCCCGGAGCAGGAGATGCCTTTCGTTATCATGGCCGTGGGCGTTAATGGGGTCGGCAAGACCACCACATGCGGCAAACTGGCGTTGAAGCTCAAGAATGACGGGCTTAACGTAATGTTAGCGGCGGCAGACACCTTCCGCGCTGCCGCAGTTGAACAGTTGCAGGTCTGGGGCCAGCGTCTCGACATTCCGGTTATTGCACAACAGACCGGCGCTGATGCCGGCGCAGTAACCCATGATGCCATGCAAGCGGCAAAAGCGCGTAAAACGGACGTACTGATCGTCGACACCGCCGGCCGACAACATACCGATATCGGGCTCATGGATGAGCTCGTCAAGGTAAAGCGCGTCATCAGCAAATTAGACGCCGATGCGCCGCACGAGGTATTGCTGGTACTCGACGCCGGAACCGGGCAAAACGCCCTGTCACAACTCAAGCATTTCAACAACACTGTCAGCGTAACCGGTCTGGTCCTGACCAAACTCGACGGAACTGCCAAAGGTGGTGTCCTGGTGGGTCTCGCCGGACAGGGCAATCAGCCGGTACGTTTTATCGGGGTGGGCGAAAAAGCGGAGGACTTGCGGTGCTTTAATGCCGACGAATTCGTAGATGCTTTGCTTCCCGATGAAGGTTCGGATAGATGATTCGCTTTGATGGTGTTTCCAAACGTTATGAAGGCGGGCACGATGCGTTGAGCCAGGTCAGCTTTGAGCTGGCCGACGAGGAGATGGCCTTCCTCACTGGTCATTCCGGTGCCGGTAAAAGTACGTTACTGAAGCTAATCGCTCTGATCGAACGCCCCACCCGTGGCAGCATCCTGATCAACGAACGCAATACTGCCAAGATAGGGCGTTGGCGCGTGCCTTATCTGCGTCGCGAGATTGGCATAGTATTTCAAAACAATCGACTGCTGATGGACCGCACGGTATTCGATAATGTGGCGTTACCATTAGTCGTATCCGGCGCCCACCACCGGGAACTGGGCCGACGGGTACGCGCCGCACTGGATAAAGTGGGACTGCTGGACAAGGAAAAGAAATACCCCATCACCCTTTCAGGGGGTGAACAACAACGTGTCGGCATCGCCCGCGCCGTGGTCAATAAACCACCGCTACTAATCGCTGATGAACCCACGGGTAATCTCGATGAGGCGCTGTCGGCCGAGATTATGGATCTGCTGGCGAATTTTAATCATCACGGTGTCACCGTGCTCATTGCCACCCATGACTTGCAACAGGTGCGGCGTCTCGGTTGTCGTACGCTGCAACTGGTCAAAGGCCAACTGGCACCGCCGGGAACAGGCCATCATGAGTAACCATCTACTTCGCCATCTACAGGCAGCGTTGTTCAGTCTCGGTCAGATGATGCGCACACCCCTGGCCAGCCTGATGACCATCGCCGTTATTGGTATCGCCCTGGCCCTGCCCAGCGGGCTCTATGTCATGATCGACAATATGCTACGGGTCAGCAACAGTTGGGATACCACCGCGCGAATTTCCATTTTTCTCAAGATGTCGGTCCCGGAAGATCGCGTAAAATACCTCGCGAGTCGCATCGAAAAGATTCCGGCGGTTGCCAGTGTGGAATACGTTTCACCCAAGGCCGCTCTGGAAGAATTCAAGCGCCTGTCAGGATTCGGCGAGACACTCAGCGCGCTGGATAACCCGCTACCGGCAGTTATTCTGGTAACTCCCCGGTCGGAGGCTGCCAACGACAAGGATCTGCAGTCGCTGGTATTGCGTCTGAAAAAGAACAGCGAGGTCGATCTGGTGCAACTGGACCTGCAGTGGGTACGTCGTCTGAATGCCCTGCTGGAAATCGCTCGCCGGGGCGCAACCCTGTTGGGCGTGGTTCTCGCCGCGGCAGTGCTTCTCATTATCGGCAATACCATTCGTTTAATGGTGTTTAATCGTCGTGATGAAATCGAGGTCATCAAACTGGTGGGTGGCACCAACGCCTTTATTCGCCGACCTTTCCTCTATTCCGGGGTTTACCAGGGTCTGTTTGGTGCCCTCGCTGCGTGGGGCCTGGTTGGCGGTAGTCTGGCGCTGCTGCAAGGCCCCATCACCAATCTGGCGCTGCTTTACGGCAGCGATTTCAGTATTCGAGGGCTAACGTGGCAGACTAGCGGTGCCTTGCTGCTATCCGGCGCTTTCCTGGGCTGGCTTGGCTCCCGTATTGCTGTGGGGCGGCATCTGAGTGAAATCGAGCCTAGTTAGCGCTCACACACCTACAAAAACCCGAGTTGATCCAACGCAAGGTAATTTTTCTCCAGAAATCGTTAAATTAAGGCGGTTTCATGAAAGGGGCTTGAACAGCGAATTAGAGCTTATAGAATGATTGGCACTCTCATAGTACGAGTGCTAACATAAGGGATCGCTAATGTAGCGGGAGGATTCAAGATGAGCAGCAATTTACCCTTGGCCATTAACATCCACTCGGAAACGGGTCTGGCGTCGTATATTCAAAGCATCAACAAGATGCCGATGCTGAGCGCGGAAGAGGAACGTGATCTGGCCGCGCGCTACCGCGATGAGGGTGACCTCGACGCTGCGCGTCAACTGGTGCTGTCCCACCTGCGTTATGTGGTACGGGTCGCTCGCGGCCTGAAAGGTTACGGCCTGCCCGAAGCGGACCTGATTCAGGAAGGCAATATCGGTCTCATGAAGGCCGTTAAATCCTTTGACCCTACCCGTGGAGTGCGTCTGGTGTCCTTTGCCGTGCATTGGATCCGCGCCGAAATTTATGACTATATCCTGCGCAACTGGCGTATCGTCAAAGTGGCGACCACCAAGGCGCAACGCAAGCTGTTTTTTAACCTGCGCAAATCACGTAAACGTCTCGGTTGGCTGACCCAGGAGGAAGGCGACAACCTGGCCGAAAACCTCAATGTAAAACGTGAAACCGTCGACCAGATGGAAATGCGCATGAGCGGCACCGACATTGCTTTCGATATGGACAACGACAGCGACGATGACACGGCGTACATCGCTCCTGCCGGTTACCTGCAAGACATGCGTTTCAACCCGGAATCGCTGGCCTCCAGGGCCGATCAGGAAGAAAGTCGTCACGAACAGTTGACTGACGCACTGGCGTCCCTCGACGACCGCAGTCGCGACATTGTAATGCGTCGCTGGTTGAACGATGACAAGAAACCGACGCTGCACGAACTGGCCGATGAATACGGTATTTCCGCGGAACGCATCCGTCAGATTGAAAAGAAGGCATTGGGTTCGATGAAGAATGTACTGACGGCTTGATTCTAATTAGTCAGTTGGTTTAAAAAGGCTCCCATCGGGAGCCTTTTTATTTGGGTGTTAACAGACCCTAGTTTGCGAGATTCACAGCAAGTTGTTTGCGCTCTTTTCTCTTCATTTCTACCTTTCGGTGTTTCTTCTTTTTATTGTATTTCTTGAAACGTTTCGGCCATTTTTTTAGTGAGTACGGGTTGTTGGTACGGCTTGAAATAACCAGATCACCGTGCAGGTCGTCAACAATCTTTTCAACGGTTGTTAAATAATTATCGACGGTATCGGTGGTAAAGGTTTTCAACGTTTTATTACTCACCTGATCGACGTATTGCACGGTGGTGCTGATTCCGTCTTCTGTCGATTCCTGTGTGACTGTCATCAATATTACTTTCTTTTTACCAGGCTTTTTGGAGGCCCCGGTCTTGCACTTCGGTGTGGCGCCTTCCATATCGTAATCTTCAAGGTTATCGACAATGCGATCGACATTGTCACATAGTACTTTTTCAACCAACTGGTTCATCCTGATGACGTCGCCTTTTTCGGGTTTCAGGTCAGCCCGAATATAGATCCGTTTGATCTTCGAAAATATCGCCTCGGCGTTTTCCATGCCTTCGACTGCTCTGACTGT
This sequence comes from Acidiferrobacterales bacterium, assembly GCA_048060695.1. Classification (GTDB taxonomy): domain Bacteria; phylum Pseudomonadota; class Gammaproteobacteria; order Acidiferrobacterales; family JAJDNE01; genus JAZFSZ01. The sequence goes on along the minus strand of JBGMQT010000015.1, from coordinate 24,401 downwards.
CTTGTATAAATCGTAGGCATCTTTTGCATCACTGGCCTGCTTTGCTGCCCGTAGCATGTCCAGCGCACCCGCATTGGCGATTCCCGCTATGAACAAACTTATGGTAATCAGAAGCAGGCGACAGTAATTATTCATTTATTGCTCCCTTATAAATATCGTTTTATGTTGAACGGTTGGAATTGCGCAACCATAATATTTCCCACCCTACTGACCCTTAATCTCTATCGGCCCGCAAATTAACTCAGGCGCCAACTTTTTCTCTCCGCCCGGGCTTATCCACGACTTGTTCTCCCCACTGTCTTTATTTTCTTTCCAGTTTCGCTCTGTCTCTTTCAGGCCCAGGGGATAGATCACCAGTCCCTTCTTGCTGATCTTCATGCGCAGGAAGGATTTGTGATTGGCGTCTCTTACGGCAGAGAAGGCTTCAGTACGATGAAAACCAAACAACAGATTACTGAGACTAAGATAAATCCCGAAAACCAGTCCACCGCCCACGGCGCCGGTAAAGAACACGGCGAGACTGAACTTGATTGCCGACGGCCAATCGGGGGTTAAGGGCGGCAGGTTTATGCCTCCCCAGTGCGACAAGGCCCATAGCGCAGGAACAAGCACCAACAAGTGCATGGCCGAGTGCGCGAGACCACCCCAGAACTTGGGGGCTCTTTTGAGGCCGGGTTTGCTGTGCCAGTCCGGCTGCGCAAACAGATAAGCGCTGCCAAATAAAAACCCGAGAAACACAAACGCCCCTACATTGGAGAAAGTCACCTTAATATATAATGAGAAGACCTGACCCAGGTTCGCGGCCTCTATTGGAATGGATGCCAGCTTGCCCAGCAAACCGACCTGGGCCAACGCCAGCGCGAATGCCAGATAAAAGCCACCCAGAATACTGGCGAACGCCAGGTGCCGGAATGGAAAGAACAGGTTTTTCCACAACAAGCGTTTCGATGCTCCCGTCTCCGGCAGCATTTTGTCGCTACGATTATAAGTACGGGTTTCTTCCTGTTCGACCAGGTTAATTGATTTTGGCAGGTGGTGCGTGCCGTGGGTAAAGGCCCCGCCACCACCGCAGGTGATCTTGTGCCGCGTCAGCCCGTCGCTGTTATGCTTAAAATCGTCACGGGCTTCATAGTGGGCGAAGTGGTGCAGGTCACCCGAAAGTGTAGCCACCAAATGCGCATTACGATTTGCGATTATTTCGTTCTCGAGAAATGCGAGATTGCGATAGAGTTTGGTATCGCCGGTGGCGGCAAATACCCAGCTCGGTTCGGCCACACACAGTATGATGTGATCGCCGGATTGCACATTTTTTGCTGTTTCACGAAAGAACCCGACCTGCGCCTGATCGATGTAGTCATCCAGCTGGATATCCACGCCCCACAGCCACCAGCCATGGGGTAACTGGATTGACCAATACGGGCGTGTCTGTTTGGTTTTCCACCCTCCTAACCATGCCCCCTGACAAAACCGGCGCATAAATCCCCGCAGCCCGTCGTACCAGTCGTGATTGCCCGGAATGGCAAACACCGTTGGGTGTTTTCCTTTCGGCGTACAGGGCAAGGCCGCCTGATAAGGGCGCACCAGTCGCCTCTTGTAACCTTCCGTCGAGGCGAAAGGATAGACCTGATCACCACCCATCACGAGGATATCGCCACGAGGTAAATCCATCTTCTTGTCGTTAATCTCTACCGCCTGTTTCGTCTGTGCGAGACACCAGGCAATAGAGTAGGTGGAATCCCAACCGTCGCCAAGATCGGCAACGTAATCCACCCAGACATGATCCCGGTCTTTCCAGTCGTCAAAGGTTTTGGCGGGTTTGAGTGCAGCGATGATGGCGCGGCGATCCGCGTAGGCACCAAACAATTTCGACAGCAGGTCGCGGATGCCGGTGCTGAACAGCACCCGGGGTGAAAACCAGTTGGTCATGGGGGTATTGGTGTAATCGGCAAGATCAAAATTCGACGGCAATCCCGGACAGACGCCACGTTTATGGCCGCGCACTGACCCTTTATTTTTCACCATCTCTCCCTCCCTGGCGGAATGCCACTCACTCTAGCGGGGTTGTTGGCCGCGATGCAAGCCCATGGGGCCAGAGGTCGTGGCTTAACCGGGTCGAATTATGCCAGCGCTGACCGAAGTACCTCGATAATAGTCACGAGGTAATGGTCAATCAATAACAGTGCGAACAAGGCTGACAGGTACTGAACCGAATAAATAAACGTCCTGCGCGCCAATACCTCGCTGTAATTTCGATATAACTTCACTGTGTAATACAAAAATCCGCCATTCAGCAGGACCACACCGGCAAGATAGAGCAACCCACTCATATTTGTGGTGTAAGGCAGCAAGGTCACGGACACCAGTATGATGGTGTACAGTAAAATATGAAGCCGGGTAAACTGGTTGCCGTGTGTCACCGGTAGCATGGGCAAACCGGCGTTGGCATATTCCTCCTCGCGATAGAGCGCCAGCGCCCAGAAATGTGGCGGCGTCCAGACAAAAATGATGAGAAACAATAACAAGGCATGCGGGTCGACCGTGCCGGTAACAGCGACCCACCCCAATACCGGCGGTGCGGCACCAGCGGCGCCACCGATTACAATATTTTGGGGTGTGGCACGTTTAAGATAGAGCGTATAGATCACCGAATATCCGATGAGCGAGCCCAGCGTTAAACCTGCCGTCAGTGTGTTAACACCCACCACTAGAATGGCCATCGCCAACAAACCAATCACTGTTGAGAAAACGACGGCCTGACGTGTAGTCAGTTTTCCGGTTGGCAAGGGACGAGCACGGGTACGCGCCATCCTGGCGTCTGCCCGCCGATCCAGTATCTGATTGAAACCAGCCGCAGAGGCCGCCGCCAGACCAATACCGAGCGTACCAAAAATCAACGCTGTCCATGGAACGAAATCGTGGGTCGCCATAAACATACCCACCACAGCGGTGAAAACAATCAGCATCACCACTTTAGGTTTGGTGAGCTCATAGTACTCCCGCGCAACAGCAGAGAAACTTCGTTGTGGTTCCGTCGCTTTAAGTAGTTCTTCCGGTGTTTTCATCTCAAAACTATCTTGCTCACTAGATGATTAGTTTCAGTTCCGCTAGCCAATATGAGATACACGCAACAGGCGGCCCAGATCTTTACGCATTTTTCCAGGATCTGCATCCCTGTCATAGGTCATCATGAAATTCCCCAGTGGATCGATAAGATAGACTCGATTCAGGTTATCCAGGGCAGTGCCGTCATGTGTTTGTAACTGGCTCGCCAGATCGCGAATCGCCGATGCCGGTCCGTTAACTACCGTCATATCAGGATAGGCCTCAAGATACTTTATTATTTTTCCATTGGTATTGTCGGTGAATACAAGAAGACGTTTGACTCTCTTGTAATTTTTACCGGTGGCAGCATGAACCTGTCGCATTTTGTAAATATTACTTTTGCAAAAATCGTCGCAGTTGCCGCTTGCGAACGTTACCATTAACCAGGTGTGTTGATAGTCGCTTATTGCGATACGGCCTCCATCCAGCATCCTGAGCTGAAGATCAATCAATGGACGTGCAGGCTGGATCAGTTTGCCATAGTTTCCGGTTTGGGCCGGACGCCAACCCGTCAGCTTCAATACCGTCGCGGCTGTAATAGGCGCCAGAAAAATAACCGCCACCAGAAGAATCTTGATGCGATTGCTGGTCTTTACCTTTTTCCCAATTTCTTCATTCATAGTGCTGTGTCTTCTCTACCTAGGTTTTTGTATTGTCATCTTTCTTCGATCGCAGGAAGAAAAAATATAAGCCTATTCCTGCCAGGGCAGCAGCCAGCGAAAACCACTGAAAAGCATAACCCTGGTGTTTCGCGATGCCGGTATCGAGGCGTTGCCACTGCCTGACAAACCCCCCTGCCCGGCTCTCCGGATCCAGCAATACAACGACGGGTTGCACCGGATAATTAACTGCCTTGGTAAAACGTTTCATGTTCATGTGTTGCCAGACCGGCTGCCATTTCGTGCCAATCGGCTCGGCGGGCGCCAGGCGGAATACCTTGTCATGCGGGATGGTGGCGACACCAACAATCCGCTGTAGTGTCGCAGGTGATCTCACATCGGGTAATGTTGCACGATCTGGTCCCAATGGCACCCACCCTCGATTTACCAATACCCGGGTTTCACTTCGATTCAACCGCAGCGGTGTAATGACATAGTATCCAGCCACTCCCTTGTACACCCGGTTGTCGACAAGCACCGTACGGCTATTGTCATAAAAACCTGTAATTGCAACACGTCGAAACTGCAGATCTTCCGGCTTTTTCAGTTCGGTCCCTATCGCGACAGGTTCATCATTCATACGGGCGTCGTAGCTGGCCTGCAAGCTTCTCTTCTGCTCTGCACGATCCAGTTGCCAGAAACCCAATGCGATCAAACCGGGTAATACGAGCAAAAAAGCCAGTATGGGTAGCAGTTGAACAATGAATCGATTTGCAGACATTCTGTTAAAATTTCCCGGGAAAAACGATTTGCCCTTACTTGCCGAATCGGGAGCAGTATAATACCCGGCCCAAGGTTAGCGAGTTAGTCTCATGCTGGTATTTATAAAATATATTGTCATTATTGCGCTGCTGATTATCGTCGGCAGTCTGTTCTCTGCCCTGACCTTCCTGGTCAGGGATCGCGGTAACAAGGACAGCACCCGGGTAGTCAAAGCACTGACGCTGCGTATCGGTCTTTCCTTCGCACTGTTTCTTGCCCTGGGCGCAGGGTATTACTTCGGGATAATCCCGGCGACCGGTTTACGCAGCATGCCCTGATCGACCATCCGGGGGCCGGATGACAAAAAGGCGCCACCCGAAAGGGCGGCGCCTTTTTGCGTGTCTGTGTCCGGGATAGTCAGAGCCAGTATACGAAAATAAACAGGCCCAGCCAGACAACATCCACAAAGTGCCAATACCATGCAACACCCTCAAATGCGAAGTGGTTGTGCGCGCTGAAATGGCCTTTAACCGCTCGACCCAGTATCACGGCCAGCATGATGGTACCGAGGGTCACGTGAAAACCGTGGAACCCGGTTAACAGGAAGAAAGTCGAACCGTACACACCCGCGCCCAGGGTAAGACCCATTTCGGTGTAGGCGTGAACATACTCATACATCTGCAACGCTATAAAGGTGATGCCCAGCGCCACTGTCAGGAACAGACCAGTGATCAGTTGTGCGCGGTTTTCCTTTTTCAGACCCCAGTGTGCCCAGGTCACGGTTACTCCGGAAGAAAGCAGTATCACCGTATTAATGAAGGGAATGCCCATGGCGCCCATGGGTGAAAACTGGTTCGCGCCGACGTGCGTGACATTTGCTTCGATGGCGGTCAGGCCTTCCGGTCCTGCAGTCGGCCAACCCCCTTCGTAACCGGGCCAGAGCAGTTCTGTCCCTGCAAGCCACGGCACAGATAGCTGACGCACATAGAAAAGTGCACCAAAGAAGGCAGCAAAAAACATGATTTCCGAAAAAATGAACCAGCCCATTCCCATGCGGAAAGACATGTCTACCTGATCATCATAAACCCCTGATTCACTTTCAGTAATTACCTGGCTAAACCAGCGAATCATTATATAGATGACGACTAGAGCGCCAGCCAGCAACAGCCAGCCTCCTGAAGCAATGCTATTAATAGTCAGTATCGTGCCAAGCGCCAGCAGGAATAAACCTGAAGACATAATAATGGGCCACGGACTGGGCTCGGGTAAGTAGTAACTACCTTTCGCGGACATACGAAAATCCCCTTATTGTCAGTATTTCAGTTATACAAATCTCAGGCATCGGGTGCCGCCCTTTGCCCGGAAACCGGATGACCGCTAACGGTAACCGGCTTTTTTCCACTCTTTGCAGTCGACTTTGCCCTATTCGTATTAAAAAAGGCATACGACAGCGTTATCGTATCGACCTCATCGGGTACGCTGGTGTCGACATAAAACTGCACCGGCATCTCTTTTTGTTCGCCGGCCTTCAGCTGCTGTTCCGAAAAACAGAAACACTCAATCTTTTTAAAATATCTCGCTGCCCTGCCGGGACTTACGCTGGGTACGGCACGCCCCGTATCGAGTTTATCGGAATTGTTGCGTGCAAAGTATTTTGCAATTACAACCTGTCCCGGATGCACTCGCATTTTGTTTTGCAAGGGCCGAAACTCCCAGGCCAGACCTGAACCGGTGTGAGCCGTAAACTCCACGGTGATCCAGCGGCTGGTATCCACCTTTACTGCCTGCTGTATCGTGCCTCGTTTGGTTTTTCCGTTGATACCGGTTATTTCACAAAAGACATCATAGAGCGGGACCAGAGCATAACCAAAGCCAAACATGGCTACTGCTACAACTAGCAGTTTGCGCATCGTGCGCCGGTTGGCATGCTTGAATTCCGCCGCTCGACTCACAACTTGAAAAAGAAAAATGCAGAGGCAAAAAAGGCCAGAGCAACGGCACCCAACACGAGCGCTGTAATTTTCACTCTTTTTCGTTGCTCAGAAGTATGCTCAGTCAAATCTGTCATCACTTTTTTCCGGTTTAACCGGGGCCCGAAGGCCCCGTCTATATGTAAGTACTATTAGTTGACCTTCGGCGCCGTCGCAAAGGTGTGGTAAGGCGCCGGCGATGGCACTGTCCACTCCAGCCCTTCCGCACCTTCCCAAACTTCCTTGGTTGCCTTTTCGCCACCCTTCACCGTCTTGATGACGATATACATCCACAGCAGTTGTGACAGACCGAGGCCAAAAGCACCAATGGTGGACCACTGGTTGAACTCGGTGAACTGCAACGCGTAATCCGGTATACGGCGCGGCATGCCGGCCAGTCCCAGGAAGTGCTGCGGGAAAAAGGTCAGATTGAAGAAGATAACCGTCAACCAGAAGTGCAACTTGCCCAGTCCTTCGTGGTACATATTCCCGGTCCACTTCGGAATCCAGTAATACACTGCACCCATGATTGCCAATACGGAACCGGCGAAGATGGTGTAATGGAAATGCGCGACCACAAAATAGGTATCGTGATACTGGAAATCCACCGGAGTAATCGACAGCATAAGACCAGTGACACCACCCACCGTAAACAGGAATACCCCTGCGATGGCATACAGCATCGGCGTTTCAAAGGTCATGGCACCACGCCACATGGTGGCCAGCCAGTTAAACACCTTCACACCTGTTGGAACCGCAATCAGCATGGTGGCGTACATAAAGAACAGTTCGCCGGCCATGGGAAGACCCACGGTATACATATGATGTGCCCATACAATAAATGACAGGAATGCGATCGTTGCCGTGGCGAACACCATTGAGGAATATCCGAACAGCGGCTTGCGCGCAAAGGTCGGGATGATCTGCGAAAACACACCAAATGCCGGCAGCACCAGGATATACACCTCGGGATGGCCAAAGAACCAGAAGATGTGCTGAAATAATACCGGATCACCGCCGCCAGCGGCTTCAAAGAATGAAGTGCCAAAGTGGCGGTCGGTCAGCAACATGGTTACCGCACCGGCAAATACCGGAATTGCTGCCAGCAACAGGAAGGCAGTGATAAGCCACGTCCATACGAACATCGGCATTTTCATCAGCGACATGCCCGGCGCACGCATATTCAGAATGGTAGCGATAATATTAATGGCGCCCAGTATCGAGGAAATACCAAGCAAGTGGACAGTCAGGATAGTGAAATCCATACCGATACCACCCTGTATCGATAGCGGCGGATACAGGGTCCAACCTGCGGAAGGGCCGCCTCCCGGCACGAACAGGGACGATATCAGCAAGGTGGCCGCAAACGGCAGAATCCAGAAACTCCAGTTGTTCATGCGGGGCAGCGCCATGTCCGGTGCGCCGATCATCAGCGGGATCTGCCAGTTGGCGAGACCGACGAAGGCCGGCATCACCGCGCCGAACACCATTACCAGAGCATGTACCGTAGTCATCTGGTTGAAGAACTGTGGTTCGATGATCTGTAAACCAGGTTGCCACAGTTCCGCACGGATAACCAAAGCCATTGCGCCGCCCACCAAAAACATCATGAACGCGAACCACAAGTAGAGGGTACCGATGTCCTTATGGTTGGTAGTAAACAGCCAACGTTTGATACCAGTCGGATGATCGTGTGCCATTTTAAAGATCTCCTTAAATTATTCGCTTAGCGCAGGGCCTTGACCTGCGAGGGCTGAACCACATCACCTTTGTTATTTCCAAGCGCGTTGCGCTCGTAGGTGACCACTGCAGCGATGTCGACATCGCTTAACTGTTTCCTGAATGCGGTCATGGCCGTACCGGCCTTGCCGTTCATCACGATGCCCAAGTGACCCTTGACTGCACCGCCGGCAAATTTACTACCTGTAATTGCGGGGAACACACCAGGAATACCCGCACCGGTGGCGCCATGACAGGCGGCGCAACTTTGTCCATAAACCTTCTCACCGCGCTTCATGAGACTGGATTTCGTCCAGGTCTTGCCGGCGGCAGCGGCAGCGGCAACCATTTGTCCCTTCTGACGATTAACCCATTTCTTGAATTCAGACGCACTGACCGCGTCGACAACAATTGGCATGAAACCATGGTCCTTGCCACAAAGCTCGGCACACTGACCACGATAGGTGCCGGGTTCATCAATTTTGACCCACATCTCATTAATGAAACCGGGAATTGCATCCTTCTTGGTAGCAAACGCCGGGACCCACCATGCGTGAAGTACATCGTTGGATGTCACGAGCAAGCGAATTTTCTTGCCGACCGGCAGCACAACACGGTTGTCTACCTCAAGCAAATAGTTCTCGCCTTTTTTCTTTCCCGACTTGAAACCATCTTTGGAAAAAATCGGTGAACCAATCTGGTCGCGTGGGGTAGACAAGGCACTCATAAATTTGACGCCATAGTCCATGTAATCGTATTCCCATTTCCACTGATAGCCAGTGATCTTCAGTGTCATATCGGAATTGGTGGTATCACCCATCTTAAGCAACACACTGGTAGCCGGAATCGCCATACCCACCAGGATAATAAATGGAACGATGGTCCAGATAACTTCCACTGTTGGATTATCGTTGAAGGTTGCTGGCTTACGGCCACGACTTTTGCGGTGAAACACAATCGACCAGATCATCACTGCGGCCACGATTGCCATAATCACGAAAACAATCAGCGTGATCAGGTTATGCAGCTCCAGTATCTCATAACCAACGGTCGATACCGGTCGTTGAAAATTCAACTTGTATTCAGCGGCAGTGATACCGGAAACTGCTAAAAGGGAAATGCCAGTAAGCAGGCGATATAAAATGCCTGTGGGGGGTCTGAAACGACTCTTGAACATGCTCTGCTCCCGTCGGAAACGATAATTATTAAAAGTGATGCTTAAGAACGAAAACGAATATATCGTTCCGCTCAGAATTCTTTTCGTTTCTAACCAGCACGCATTATACAGCGTAGTCCCGCAGAGACCTGCCTAAACTCCTAGTGACTCCCCCCTGTTCCCTGGGGTGTTGCCGCTTTGCCATATTATTTTACGGCACCCTTTTTTGCGGCTGGTTTGAACTTCTTTACCGGTTATTTTCGACCGCCACTACTGGCACATACCCCTCGGTCGGTGACTTTTTTTAACTTTTGTCCGGTTTCGGTTCTTATATTGGTGGCGGACACTATCATAGGGAATACATCACTGGCAACAAATCCGGGATGTCAATGATCCAAATCAATCCTGGCTAAAAATACAATGGCTTCGGTTCGGTCGCCCTGATGAAAGATGTGAATAAAAATCATTCACAACTAGACTCATTGCGGTACAGCAATGTAGTTCGATAGCGTCCTGAAATCGCACCGGCCCAGGTGCGGCACCTGCCCCAGCATCGGTGCGGGAATTCGTTGGCGCAACGTAGTGACATTTTCCGTGGGCCGCTCCATATCGGGATCGATGGTGTTAGCGACCCAACCACCCAGTTTCAACCCCGCAGCTTCAATCGCTTGCGCTGTAAGCAGGGCATGATTTATACACCCCAAACGCAATCCCACAACCAATATCACCGGTAACCCAAGAGACTTTGCCAGATGTTCGTTGGTGATGACATGACCCAGAGGCGCCATCCAGCCACCCACCCCCTCAACCACCACGATCTCGCTTTGCTGTTTTAACAATTCAAAATGTTTAAACACGTTTTCCAGTTCAATCTTTATTCCGGCCTCATGTGCGGCAAGATGGGGTGAAACGGCTGGTTCAAAGGCGTAAGGATTTACGTCACGGTAATCGGCCTTCACATTGGCGGCGGCAACCAGTATTTCTGCATCCGGGTTGCGCAAACCAACGCCGGTATTGTGGCAGCCGCTCGCCACCGGTTTCATACCGACAACCTGTTCACCCTTGTTCGCCAATTTGTTTATCAATGCCGCTGCAACCAGCGTCTTGCCCACGCCGGTATCGGTGCCGGTAACGAACCAGCCGTGGCTCATCGGTTTCGTCCGCTGATGGCAGAAATCGGGATGCGGTATGAATCTCCATTATCTTCACCCGGTAGTGCCTGGCGTGCCCAGGCGTGCCCGTAGATGGCATCGTAGGTGGCAGGAATTTTACCGTTACTGGCCATGGCCATGTAGGCGGTTTTGAATCTGGTAAAAGTTGATTTGCCACTCAGGCCACGCGCCCGGTTCGGTGCGACATTGTGTGCGCCGACCCCCTTCAGATCTCTCATCACCGCAGTGACATCAATATATTCAAGTATCAGGTTTTCGCGGTCCATAACCGGCTCAATCAGTCCGGCGCGCATCAACGCATCACCAAGATCATGCATGTCGACAAAGTCATGCACGTGGGGCAATTCATCTACCTCGTGCCATGCCTGGCGCAACTCGTGCAAGGTGTCCGGACCAAAAGTACTGAAGAGAATCGTACCGCCCGGCCGCAAGACACGTGCGAATTCCCTGAACACGGCATCCGGGTCACACCATTGTAACGCCAGATTGGAAAATACAAGATCAACACTGCCGGAAGCAATGGGTAGGCTTTCAGCGTCGCCGGCCAGATAAATGCCCTTGCGTCGCCAGCTATTTTGTCCTTTGGCAACACGGACCATGGCCGGCGCCAGATCCAGGCCAATAATTTTTGCCCGTTTGCAACGTTTTTCAAGTCTGCGCGTGCAATATCCCGTTCCACAGCCAACGTCCAGTACCGTGCGGATATCTATATTCATAACCTCGAGGCGTTCCAGCAGACGATCGGCAACTTCGTACTGCAATGCGGCGAAATTATCATAGGTACCTGCCGCCCGGTCGAAGGCGCGTCGCACCTGATGTTTGTCCAGTAGTGGTGGCTCATTGTTGTTCATCAAGAAACTCCCTAAGTCGAGCAGCAAACTCCCGAGGATGCGACAAAAATGCCGCATGACCTGCGTCCTCAAACAAGCTGTATTGTCCGTGTGCCAGAGTACTGGCCAGATACTCGCCGGCAGCCGGTGGCGTCAGTCGATCACGACCACCATTTATTACCAGTGCAGGTTGCTCGAGCGTTGCGAGCCGCGGTCTCAAGTCCGTATCACGCAGAATATCCAGCCCGGCCGCCAATGCGATCGGGTCCGGTTTGCCGTGTACAAGTAGCTGCTCACGCAACTGACGAATTAGCGCGCGTGAATTTTCCTCTTTACCAATTTGCAGACTGAGAAAACGGTCTAATGTCGCTTGATAGTCCTCAGCCAGGCCAGCCGCAAAGGCGTCCAGCGTTTCCGGGGCCATGGCGTGCGGCCAATCTTCGCCTTTTACAAAACGTGGCGTCGCCGATACAAGCACAAGTGCTTTTACCGCTTCCGCGTGACGGCTTGCTACCGCCATGGCCACCAGTCCTCCCAATGACCAACCCAGCCAAACCGCTGGTTTACCAATCGTGTTCGCCAGTACATCCGCCGTTTTATCGAGATCGAACTGGTGATCCGGTGTGGCGCTGCGCCCGTGCCCGGGTAGATCCACGGTGGTCACCCGATAGTTGTTGGCAAGTTGATCAACCAGACCATCAAAAATACCCCCATGCAGACCCCAACCATGGATCAACATCACGTCTGGGCCGGCTCCCGTTTGCTCAAAATAGACCGTCGTCATATCGCATCGACCTTAATTTTTGCCAGGGCATCCAGTAGTCGATCGACGTGAAACGGCTCATGCAATGCGGAAAACGTAATACGCAGGCGCGCGGTGCCTGCGGGCACCGTCGGGGGTCGTATCGCTGGCACCAGAATACCCTGTTGCTGCAGGTCCGCGGCCGCTTTCAGGGCGGCGTCTTCGCTACCCAGCACCAGCGGCTGAATGGCAGTTTGCGAGGGCTTCATTTTCATTCCCAACGTCGCGATGCCTTGCTGAAATTGTGCCAGTAATTGCTGCAGACGCTGGCGTCGCCACTCTTCTTCGCGCACAAAACGCAAACTGGCGCGGGTGGCCTCGGCGACGGCTGGCGGAAGAGCCGTTGTATATATATAGGTACGAGCGCGCTGGATTAATATTTCAATTAATTGGTCGCTGCCGGCTACAAAGGCACCAAATGTTCCCAAGGCTTTGCCCAGGGTGCCCATATAGATAACGGGATCGCCCAACTCAAGGCCGGCAGCGCTGAAACTGCCGCGCCCGTTCTCCCCCAACACACCCAGGCCGTGGGCATCATCCGCAAGCAGCCAGGCGTTACCCGCTTTGGCAGCCGCCAGTAAATCGGCCAGGGGGGCAATGTCACCGTCCATGCTGAACACCGCATCGGTGGCGATAAGTCGGTCGGTTGCCTTCCCCCTGAGCAAGGACGCGGCCTTGTTTGAGTCGGCATGGGCAAACCGCTTCACCTCTGATTTGGCCAGTCGCGCTGCATCAATCAGGGAAGCATGATTAAGTTTGTCCTCAACGACCAGACTATGACGATCCATAAGTGCGGTGATAACGCCCAGATTCGCCATGTACCCCGTGGAGAAAACCAGGGCACGTTCGGCGCCGACAAATTGCGCCAGTTCCTGTTCCAGATTGTGGTGAGGTGCTGCATGCCCGGTGACGAGATGTGATGCGCCCGCGCCAGCGCCATACTGCTTTGCCCCCCATTGCAGCGCTTCGATCACTCGCGGATCGGCAGCCAGACCCAGGTAGTCATTGCTGCAGAAAGACAACAGCCGTTCGCCATCGACCACCACTTCTACGTTCTGGGGTGATTGCAATATTCGGCGTCGGCGAAACAGGTTTTGCGCCTTAATATGTTGCAGTTTTTGTAGAAGATCGTTCATAGTAGGGCGAGTGGTTGGGTCACGTCGGATTCGCGCAGTGTAGTGGCTACATTTCCGCAGTCAACATGCAAGGATGCAGATGGTTTACAATAGATTAAAAAGTATACAGCACTGGTTGCTGGCGGGTAACTGTGAACTGTGCGCCGCCCACTTACACGACGAAAAAATACTTTGCCGGAGGTGTGAGGACTCACTCACCCGGCCTGAGAATAGTTGCGCGATCTGTGCCGCCCAAATCCCGGGTTGCGATCTTTCCCGCACCTGTGGCCGTTGCCAGAAACAGCCACCCACTTTCGATCATGTCAGCGCCGCTCTTGTTTATACCGAACCGGCCGATCGACTGATTCACGACCTGAAATACAATAGTAAACTCTACCTCGCCCGACCCCTGGGCGATCTGCTTGCCAAATCCATCGTGCTGAAACATGGCGATCTGCCTGACGTGTTGTTACCGGTGCCGCTGCATCCCGCGCGGCTGCGTAAACGTGGTTATAACCAGTCACTCGAAATTGCCAGACCGGTGAGTCAACGGCTCGGTCTGGGAATCGACCCACATCTGGTTAGCCGGGTCCGCAATACCGATCCACAGACCAGGTTGGCGCCACGGCATCGTGCCAGAAATGTGAAGCATGCCTTTAAAACGATAAAGCCGGTTAAAGGCAAGTGTATCGCCCTGATTGACGATGTCATGACCACGGGTCACACCGTAAACGCGGTGGCACGGGTATTAAAAGCAGCGGGAGCAAAACAGGTGCTGGTATGGGTGGTGGCCCGCGCCTGATGCCGGGGACTAAAGCCTGTCTGTCGGCGCGGCGATCAAAGCGGTATCCTGTGCATGTTCCAACATGATCCCGGGTTTTGTCGCTTGTTTAATATCGTACTCTTTCAACCGGAAATCCCGCCGAACACCGGTAACATTATTCGACTCTGTGCCAATACCGGTTGCCGGCTCCATTTGGTCGAACCCCTGGGATTTTCCCTGTCGGATAAACAAGTGCGACGAGCCGGTCTGGACTACCACGAACTTACCAATGTCGAGATTTATCCAGATCTGGATTCATGTCTAAAAAAACTGGATGGCGGGCGGGTCTATGCTTTTTCCACCAAAGGACAAAATGGCTATACGAGCGTCGATTTCCAAAGCGGCGACGTGTTGTTGTTTGGTCCCGAAACACGAGGACTTCCGCCATCGTATCTGGACACTCTACCACCGCAACAAATTCTGCGTATCCCGATGAAAGCCGGAAATCGCAGCCTGAACCTTTCAAATTCAGCCGCCATTGCGGTCTATGAGGCCATGCGTCAACATGGCTTCCCCGGTGCAAACTAGCGAATAAAAGAAAGGTGCCTGACTTTACGTCTATATAATACAGGCACGGCGCACCCGATTACCTGTTGGCAGGTTGCTCGACACCACGACGCTTCTCCCACCATGCCATCGCCGCGCGCGACGTTTTTTGATCAAACCCAAAGCGGATCTTGATATACGGGCCAGCAGCGGTATATCCCGCTGCTGTGAAATCATCGTCTATGAACCCGTCGAAGTTATAGCCAAAACTTATCCAGGTATTCCTGGCGAAACTATAACCCACCGATAAACCATACGAGTATTGCAGGTTGTTGCCTATCTGCGACTGCAGCGCGCTGGCGTGTATTCCCATATCCCAGTTCTTTCTAAAGTCATGACGATACTCACTGCCGATGAACTGCGTAGAACCGTTGTACTGCACTGTGTCGATAGTGTCGATGACATACTTGTAGCCGTAGTGCATCGTGATTTGGTTAGTACGATTAAACATATAGTTCGCGCTGATATTATTGACGATTTTCTGCAACCTGGTGTCACTGACGCCAACCAGGTCTTGCTTGTTCGCGAGTTCCAGCTTGTCTAACACGATCCATTTGCTGTAAGTCGGTCGATAGGCAACTGCGAACTTCATGGAAGTTTCAGAGCTCTGATTACCCGTCGCCTCATCTGTATTAAAATGCTGCAGTGAACCGGACAGTCCGAATCCAGGTGACTGTTTCCGGTAAAACCCGAGTAGCACACCAATCTTGTCGTACTGCTCACCCTCTCGAAACTCCACGCGACCGGTTGTCGACCATTTTTCCTTCTTGTACGTCGCGCCGGTTGATACTGCCGTGAAGTCCTGACTGCGTGTTCCGGATGCTGGCGGAACGTCAGGATCAAACACAGGGTCGCCCGGGTTCTGCAACGTTTGAACACGCTCAAGACCGAAGTCCATTCGCAGATTTGGATTTACATCGTATCCTTGCGTCAGGCCTGTAGTGGTGAACACGCGCGCGCCGTTCTCGTTAACTTTACTCTCGACGGTGCTGCCGATAACTGCATTCTTCCATGGTGATGACTTGATGCCGACGCGTGTTGTACTGCTGTCCTGACTGGTTCCGAAGGTCAGTTCTTGTTCGGCAAACACAGAGGATTTTGGTGTAAGCAAATACTCGGTACCCGCTATTATCCGGTTCGGATAGTCAGGATTGGCGCTACTGCCATCCACCGATACCTCGGTGTTAGCGCGGAATTTCAAACGATTGTCAAAATAGGATCTGATGATAGAGCCGGTAATCAGGTTCGACTCATATACCGTTCCTGAATTCGCATCACTGGCAAAACGATAACCGCCCGTGAGTGTGTAGCTACTCCATTTGTATTCGATCTCGCCATTAATCACATCGCGGGTCGCACCTGACGTCAGGTTAACGTTATGGAAAACCTCTCCGATAAAAGATGTCTTCTCACTCTTGTAGTACTTGCCCGTCAGGCCTGTCTTCTGCGTACCAATTTCCGCATTGCTTTGCTGTCCGATGCCGAATCCGGGTTCGTGCTGACGCGCATAGGCCTTGATGTCTGCCTTTTTGCTGCGGTAGGTTATCTCGGCGACATAAGCGCTACCGCTGCGTTTGGTACCACCCGTATTGTCTTCCGAACTCGCAATTTCGGCACGCACTTCGGTCTTTTCATTAATCCTGAATTTACCATCGACACCCAGCAAACGACCCTCGGCACCAACCGTACCCTGACTGATTACCGTCGCACCTACCTCGTGTTTCTCATCTTTACTCATGACACCCACGCGGCCACCGGCGCTTAATGAACTAACGCCACTTTCGAGCTCATACTCGGCAACAATATAGATCGGGTTTAAGTTCTGATCGCGACTGTAAATCGGTTCCTTGAAATAGATAGTTCCTGCCAGCGGATCAAGATTGTAATCAATGTAACGAACCAGTTGGCGTGACTCGAGCACGACCTGGCTCTGGAAGCGATCACGTGTCTCTATTCTGACCTTGTCGCTATTGAGAAGAATCTTCTTGTTCGAGAGTTGGTACAAACCCGAGGTGCCATCACCTGCAATTTCATCCTTTATAAACGCGTTGCCAGTATCACTCACGAAAGCATTTATATTGAATCGCTTGCTTTTGTACTCGGCCTTGAGGCCGGTGAGGCTGCGGCTATAACGAGACAACTCGGTTACCGTAAGTCCCGTGTTGTAATCGCCGAATAACGTATAGAACTGATCACCTTCCAGCTTAAGGAAGAGTTTGCTTGTACTCGCTGCCTCCGCACGCTGCTCGGTACCGTCGCCGTAGAGTGTGTAGTACTTGTCAGGATTAAGCTGCTGGAACAAGCCATTCTGGTCCACGCCAGCTTTTTTGGCACTGTCATAAGCAATACTCAGGAGATATTTACCTTTGATCTTGCCTTTGGCAAAAAAGGCGAGACGGCCGTCCTGAAAGAAGTCATCTGTCAAATCAGCATCGGACAAATTTTGCATGTTTCCAGAAAGCGTCTTGTACGCCATCGTACCCTCGGCAATGCCCACCATAATCCAGTCGCGGTAAACCGGCTTGATATAGGTTCGAAAATCAATTCTTACATTGTTGTAGAAAAGCTTGCCGGTTCGGGTGCCACTGGTGCTGACAGGTTCGAACAGGATCTCACCCCCTGCAGTAACTTCAACTGCATCAGCACCGCGTCTGAGTTCCGGTAACTGTTCGCCAAACTGGTAGGGGGCCAGTTCGCTGTCTTTCAGCTTCAGTACCACACTCGAATTGATCACATCGCCATTCTTGTCCAGCAGCTGCACACGTATTTTCACCGGTGTCTTGCCATCAGCCACATTACCGTTCGTATCAAGAACCCGAATTTCCACGATTTCACTGGTACGGATATAGTCGACGGTCTGATCCAGCCTGGCGTTACCAAAAGGGTCCAGTCCTTTTAGCGTTACACGGTGCGCACCGGGATTGCCCAGATTGACCCCGATGTAGGTATAGGTGGTCTTACCGGTTGTTTTGTCTTCCTGTTTGAAACCAATCTGCGCGTTGGGTATGACGACACCATCAACCCGTAAGTCGGGTTTCAATCTGCTATCCAGACGCAGGCGCAAGGCAATTACCGGCTGCGCTATACGCTGGCCTTTTCGAATATTCAGGACGCCTTCTTCGAGCGGGTCATCCACGGTCTTGTTATTTACTGGCACATCGGGCGTCTTTTCCGGATACGGTGTCGAGTTGACAACACCTGCGATTTGCAACTTGCTATCGCCCTGTTTGATTTTTACAGCATGAGGCGCCTTCTCGTTCTCCAGTGTGACGAAAAGCTCAACCCGATGATTGCGTCGACGACCTTCTACCGTGTCATTCGATGCCACAGGTTCATCCGGGCCCAGTCCTACCGCGCGCAGTTGCCGGGTGCGCAAGCGTAATTTTTTACCAAGATATTTGCCAATCTTCCTGGCACGGGCTGAGGTTAGCTCATAGTTGTCAGTATAGCGGTCACGATATTCAGGTGGGATCGGTGTATCATCTGAATACGCAGCAACATAGACGTTACGGATAGACTTGTCGCGAAGATAATCGATAATGCCATCAAGCTTTTGTTGATCGCGTTCGGAAAGATCGACACTCAATCCTTCAAACCGGGCTTCGTATATAAAACGTCTGACGGATGGCGCCTGACGCAAGAGCGTATTTTCGACAACTGAAGACCGGTGCTGCCGCCCGTTCAGGGTCTCGAACATCATATAGGCGAATGTTGCATACTCGCCTTCCTGCGATTGCACGCCCTTGGCCCGGAAGCTGAACGACTGGCGCCATTGACGATTGTCGATGTCGGCCATTCTGAACACATACACCCCCGCATCCAGAACCGGATCGGCAACGCGTGCGCCATCGAGCCGCGAGCTGCCCGGAATATACTGCAGCCCTTCGGGAAGATTAATCAAAAGCCGGCGTTTTTTAAATTTTACACTGTCGCCGTTGGCTGTCAGCGTGAAGAGTATGTCGCCCCGATCAAGTTTGCTTTGCAATTGCAGTCCCACCGCACCACTGGCATTCGCTGGCGCCTTGCGTTTCAGATAGAAATCAGCCCGCCACAGCGACCCGGCCTTGATGTCGACAAAACGTGAATAAGCGGTACCGGCAAACCGGGTATTATTCTCACAAAGATCGACTTCCAGATTGTCGGGCAAACTGTCAGTGTCGATCTGCACCACATGGGTCCCGGGGCGCAAACCATCGAAGTGGAACATGCCCTGGTCATCCGTCTCAACGAATTGTCCATCTTCGAGGTAAAGACGAATCCCCTTTGCACCCGGGATACCTTTACCGACAGAGGGCGCACTGCTGCTGTCATAGGGAGCAAAGAATTCGGCTGACTTAAGTCCGCTATCTGATTTGGATACCAGAAAACGTGTTTCTGTCTCCTGCCCTTCGACTTCCACCAGCACTTCGACGCGCCGGTTCAGGGCAAGTCGCTCGACCGCTGTCAGGGTGCGCCCTTCAAGGCGTCTGCTGTAATAGAGTGATTCCCTGTCGCCCTGGCTCGATACCTCGAACTTACCTGCGCCCAGCTTCATTTTGCTATCCAGATATGACGCGACACGATTTGCTCGTGCTAGAGCCAGTGCTTCATTGTTTTTGAAGGGGGTATCTTTTCCCGGGCGAATCGGTTGCACGTCAGCATGCCCGATGATGTAGATACGTTTCACTGCGGATCCTGCCAGACTCGCCGCCAGATCATCAAGATTTTGCATGTCAACCTGCTTCAAATCAGCGGACAAGCTGTCGAATCGTGGGCGCACAATGCGCGAATAGTCCTTAATCCGATTCACCGCCACCGGTGTGCGATGAGCGACGGCGTCTGTAGTTGTGAATCCGGCGTTGGCGCGAGTGCTGAACTCACTGTAGGCGCGGGTACTAAATTCGCCGAAGACTCGCATCTGTGAACGAGTGCTGAACGTGAGTACCGAGTTCTTATTTGCACCACGATCGCCAAGCTGGAAGCGCAAGGTATTACCATCGATTTCCGGGCCTGAAATAGCAACCCCATCCAGCTTGACGGTACCGGATAGATACTCGAGTACTTCAGGCAGGCGTATGACAATCTGAAGCTCGTCAACTGCAATACTGGATACGTTGACGTTGACACTATAATCAATACGGTCGGCAATTGACTTGCTTCGCAGACGTAGTCCTACATGTCCTTTTTGCGGGTACGCCTGGCAATTGCCAACCATTACGCGTCCCATTATCAGGCCGCGGCTTATGATCGGTTCCTCTTCGACCAGAATCTGCGCTAGTGCGTTATTGGAGACAATGCCGCCATTAGCAACACTGTCGGCCCTGCTGATTCCGGTGCCCGCGCGGGAGCTGGCGGTAATGGCAACCACATACCGCAGCGTAACGGTAAGACCGGCAGCGACCGGTCCCACCGTGAAGGTCAAGCTACGTCCATCAGCCGAAATTACAGGGTCACCCACCGCCACACCACCCAGTGTGGTCGAGCCGGGCTGGTATCGAAATCCTGCGGGCAGCGATATTGTTGCGACGGTGCCGGTAATACCGCTGCCCGTTGTATTCGCAAGTTCCAGCTGATACGGCACAACCTCGCCAATAGCGGCAAATGTCTTTAACGACGTGTGGGTGAGGAAAATGCCTGCGGTCGCGCTGGCAACCGGTGCGTTGGCGCTTGATGTGTCAGCTGAATCATTGATGTCGGTGTAGGTCGCTGTAACCGGTTGGCCGGCAACAACCGATAGCAGGCAGTCATTGGCTACCGGGGCAGTAGTGGCCTGGATATAACCGGTAAACACACCGGTGTTGATTCCGGTTTCGGTCAGACGCACTGTCTCGGTATCCCCGGTGGCGGCAACGCTAATTTGAATCAGTATGGTCTGTGTGGTCAGCGGGTCGGTATTCTGATCGGCATCGGTAACGCGGACAAATATTGCCTCATCGGGAGCATAGCTCGTTACCGCATTAAGGCCGAGATTGCCGGGCACAGCCAGCGGCGTACCGCCCACCACCGGCGGTGCGAGCGGTGCATAACCGCCGCCACTGTCACACTGCGGGACCGGTACATAAACGCTCGGGGCAGCAACCGCATACTGCAATAACTCGGTCGTGGACACCGTACGGATTACTGTTGTTGCCGTTGCGCTGGCATTCGCAGACCCCCCGGTAAAGGTCAGCGCCGCGGTATTGGTAACGATATCACCCGGAGCCGGTGGCACGGCATAGACTGACAGTGGCGCTGAAACGCCAATCAACATCATCAACACCGTCAATACAAATCGGCGTGCTGTGTAGTGCTGTATTGCCGATCCACAGTCAGACCTACCACCATCATGGCGGGTACGAACGTGAATCGATTTGAGCAACTGTGCCAGCATTTTTTCCGTCGCCCCCTAATCCACCGTCACGCGGAAGATCAGCACGGCCGATTCCCCGTCGACGAGCACACCGGCAGCACCGGAGGGCGAATTGATTTGTAATCCACCGTTGGCAGCTGTAGTGGGCAGCGTTGAACCGGCGCCATCGGCGACGGCACCGGCGTTCAGCGTGGTACTTCCGGATATGTACGTGGTGTTGTTTGGTACCTCGTCGACCACCAGGCTGTTCAACAAATTACCGGCGCCAGCTACCGGCGTTGCGGTAATGCGGTATTCAAGCGTATCGCCGCTCTGCAAGGTGGTGCCGCTGATCGCGAATGCGGTGCCGGTGGTGATGTTGCGCACTTCTTTGATCAACGACACCGCCGCCGATGTCACCGTGGTAACAGTTTCATTACCGTTCCCTGCGCTGGTGGTGTAATTCACAACAGCGTTGGTGGCATCAGTAGCCGATGTCGAGCCACTCAGATTTACGGTGTGGGTGCCATCGACGCCGGCAACACTTGGCGTATTTGCTGTCACCACCACCGGGAACACAGCGCGCTCACCCAATTGGGTACCAACGGCGACCGTGCCTGCACCAACGGGAGGGGAAGCACCGATTGGCGTAACAGTCATCTGCGTGGATATTTCCGGTGTGGTTACCGACCCGGTGGTGCTGGCAGCAGTGCCGGGAATCAGTGTGGCGACGGTATAACTACCGAGGCCACTGATAACGATCTCGTCACCCGTATTCAGGCCGGATTCGGAACCGGCAGGGATATAAATATTGCCAGAGGCATCGGAAGCAAGGCTGGCGATAGAAGCGCCGAGTGTGAAATTACTGGAAGGCGTTGCGGTTGCGTTAACGTCCAGCCCCGGTGCACCCGCCATACCCACGTCAACCGACGACGCAGTAATTGAAAAAGTGTCGACACCATTGCTGCTATTAACAAGGGTATAGTTGTATGTCGCCGTGCTGGTCGCTACAACAGTTTGCGCCGTGGTATCGACGCTGATCTGCGGTGCGGCTGCCAATGTGGCGACGGAAACATTCACCGACGCGGTAACCGACCCACCGGCAAAGTTTGCCGTCACTGCATTGTGAATAACCGCGCCACCACCGGTGGCAGCCATCACAGACGGGGCAAGGAAGAGGGCTGCAATGACGAGCCATGTCTTGATTAAATTACTCGAAACCGGGTTACGATTTCTCAAGGTAGCATCATCTTTAGCCATCTCTTTGGTGAAATGACTAAAGGCGATGGACGCCAGCCAATTGACTGGTGTCATCACCTTGTTACTGGATTTTACTTGACCGCAACGGGCAAAAGCACCGGGATAAATCCCGGCGCTTTTGCGCCCGCCACGAATCAACTTGCGCCGGATCATTTACTGCACAGTGACCCGGAATAACAGCACGGCGCTGTCCTGAGCGTCCAGCGTTCCACCTGTCGGTACCGCCGCATCACCCGCGCCACTACCAACTGTTGCCGTCAAGGTTCCACCGACAATTTCTGCCTGGTCACCATTGACCGTAATCAGATGGTAACTGGTGGTGGTGGTTGGACCGGCGGAATCGTCGATAAAGTCGATCTGAACGTCATCCGCACCGACGTTATATCCACCTGTTGCAATGGCGGTATAGGTCGGAATGATGTCCGTCAGATAGACATTGCTCGTCGAAGCCGTGGCGTGGGTATTGATTACCGTCACACGATACTCAATCACCTCACCGGGTTTTGCCGTGGTCGTTCCATTACTGACCCATGCGCTGGTCGTAGTGAAATTACGCGACTCCTTGAGAATCGTTACCGCCGGTGAACTTACCGTTGTAATGTTCTCGTTACTGTCACCCGCACTGGTAGTGTAGGTTGCAGTCGTAACGTTATCGGCAATTGTTGCTGTCGAAGTGGTGGTGAGATTGTTGGTGTGCGTACCGTCGGTACCGGCCGTAGTCGGAGTACCTGCGGTCTGCGTCAACGTGGTAACGGCATACTCACCCGCCTGGGTTCCCACAACCACATTACCCGCCGTGATGGCCGGCGAAGCACCAACCGGTGTCATCGTCAGTGTGGCCTCTACTTCCGGAACACCGGAAGCTTCGGCACTACCTGCAGCGGTAATGGTAATGGTGTATCGCTCTGCAGCACCACCAACGGTTAACTCAACGGTATCGCCATTCACGAGTCCCGAAGAAGTCGAACCACCCGGCAGATTGATTGTGCCTGCTGCCGAACTGAGCACAATACCGCCCCACAATGTAGTGGAAGCAGCAATTGTGTCAGTAGACCCCGACACATTTGCATCTACCGACGCCAGTGACAGATTATAGGTGTCGACACCATTGGCGTTCGAACGCAGTGTGTAGTTGTACACGGCATTGGCGCCTGCCGCCACGGTCTGGGCAGTGCTATCTACCGTTACCGTCGGGTTGGCCGCCAGTGTGATTACCGTGACACTGACATCCGCCGCTGCCGTTAACGTCGTAATACCTGACGTATAACTAACAGTCGACTCGTTGAAGACAGTGGCGTTACCACTTGTCGCTCCCTGCGCGAGTGGTGCAACCACCAACAGGGACAACATCAACAGGGCCGTAGTTGCGACCCTCCCGATTAATCCCTTTGGGTTTATTGCATCATTTATATTCATCGTTCTTTACCTCTTTGTTGATTCGTTTACTTACGTACTTGACTAAATTCATTACATTCAGGGTGGACCTTGCGAACAGCCATGAATCCACCACCGATGTTTTGGCGGCGGTGGATCCGGGCCCTCACGTGCATGCAGTGTTTGCCTATCCATAACCCTTAAATTTTTGGATTGAATGTTCATGATTTCTATTCCTCAGATTTGGTTTCGTTTCCAGGCGCTACTTGACCCGAACGCGGTATTCAAGCTGTCCCGATTTTCCCGGCTTTACGCGCGCGATGACCCAACGCACATGTGTGTAATTTTCCGGGCCCGCTTTGCGCGTCACAGCCGTGCCGGAGGATTTTTTTATCTGGTATGTTACCGAGCTGGCTTTGCCAAATGACTTGCCACCATCGGCAGAAAACGTAATGTCGGCTCCCTTGCCTTTGGCGCTACCTGAAACGAACACGGTGTTCTCCGGTATCGGATTTTTTACATCAACATTGGTAGCGGCTTCATCGCCCCGATTTGAATAGCGGATGATGTAAATAATAATTTCGCCGGGTTCGATGGTCTTTGCCGGCATACGCTTTTTCACATCGCGATTTGCCTCTTTAATCATGACCTCTTTTTCAGCGGTGATGGACAGCTTGATTTCGGCCGCGGCCATAACCTGTACCGGCAACGCAAATGCTAGAATAATGGTGGCGATCAGTTTCTGTATGTTCATTGGCCTTTTCTCCAGTTCGTCGTATGTGGGTGGATATCGTTTAATCTTTCCTGTCTATTTAACCTGCGCCTGGTACTGCAGGGTGAAACAGCTTCCGGGATTCATGCTTC
>JBGMQT010000014.1:35554-41732 GCA_048060695.1 Acidiferrobacterales bacterium | reverse complement strand
CACAATGCCGCTGTGCTTCCAGGGCCTCTAATTGCTCGACGGAGTTTACATTCAGGAAGGTGTTGGCCTGATCCGAGAATCTGGCCTCTACCATATTATGTTGACGCAGCCAGGTTTCTACTTTGCGCGACCCGCTTTCAAGATAAGATTCGAGATCGTCTGCCAGCTTACACGGCAGCAGAGCAATCGTATTTTGTAACCGTTGCCCATCGTGGGCGACACACAGGTCCGCATTGCCGGATGCCAGTTTCCGGCTCATTCGCTCAACCAGGTTCCCGGGCAAACACGGCGTATCGCAGGGAACGGTTAGGACATAGGGTGTATCGACCGTCCGCAACGCGGTGGCCATGCCCGCCAGCGGCCCCCAGCTTTCTCCAATCTGGTCAGATAGTACCGGCACGTCGAATGCACGGTAGCGGTCCAGATTGCGGTTGGCGCTGATCACAATCTCACCCACCTGGTGTTTGACGGCGCCAATAACGTGGTCCAGCAGTGGGCGGCCCCACAATTCCACCAGCCCCTTGTCCTGGCCCCCCATGCGCTGACCGCGGCCGCCCGCCAGTATCACGGCGGTGACGTCGTGCTTGCGAATGCTTTTATCCTCCACGGCCTGTACTCGTAAGTTCTGTTTGCCTCTGGCGGTCATGTTCTTTCTTGACGCCGGTTTGAAGCCTACGTTAGTGTTAGCCGCCCCTCGATACAACCATTTCCGGAGTAACCGTGCCCAAGAAAAGCGCCATCCCCGATTTTGAAGCCGCGCTGGCGGAACTCGAAAAGCTGACCGAAAAGATGGAAAGCGGTGAACAAAGCCTCGAAGAGGCGTTGAAATCATTTCAGCGCGGCGTAGAACTGACGCGCGCCTGCCAGAAAGGTCTGGCGGAGGCCGAACAGAAGGTAGAAAAATTGATCAAGGAAAATGACGAATATCTGGTAAAACCACTGGATGACGACGATTCCGACGACTGATTCCTGTTTCGCGAGCAATATTTCCAGCGGTACCGCCAAATGATTTCCCACCCCGACAATTTCCAAAACGTAATGGATTCCTACTGCGCCCGGGTTGAAGAAGCATTGGCATCGCGCTTACCCCCGGTTGACGCCCTGCCCAATCAACTGCACGAGGCCATGCACTACGTAACGTTGAACGGTGGCAAACGTGTACGTGCGTGCCTGGTATACGCTGCTGGCGAAAGCATGGGCGTTTCGCTCAATGTGCTTGATGTGCCCGCCTGCGCGGTGGAAGTAGTGCACAGCTTTTCGTTGGTACATGACGATATGCCGTGTATGGACGACGATGACCTGAGACGGGGAAAACCAACTTGTCATAAGGCCTATAGTGAGGCCACGGCACTTCTGGTCGGTGATGCGCTGCAGAGTCTCGCGTTTGATTTGCTGGCAAATGATCCGGCACTGGCGATATCCGGCGAGCAACGTCTGAAAATGGTCGGCACACTGGCACAAGCAACGGGTTCGTTTGGCATGGCTGGCGGCCAGGCGATTGATATCGAATCCGTCGGTCGACAACTCGAGCTCGACCGGCTGAAAGACATGCACCGACGTAAAACCGGGGAACTGATTCGTGCATCGGTGATGCTCGGGGCACTGACTGCCCCTACCCGGGATGTGCAGCTGCTACCGGCGATAGAAGAGTTTGGCAAGTCTATCGGGCTCGCGTTCCAGGTGGTCGATGACATCCTCGATGTCATCGCAGACACTGAAACACTGGGAAAACCCCAAGGTTCCGACGAAGCGCGAAACAAACCAACCTATCCCGCCGTCATGGGGCTGGATGCCGCAAGAGAGCACGCGGAAATCCTGTATGACGCCGCCCTCGCCAGCATCGCTCCATTAGGAGATAATGGCCGGATTCTCGGCGATATTGCCGATTTTATTGTCCACCGAAAACAGTGATTCTTGACAACCTATGACCTTGGCCGGCACATACCCGCGGCTCGCGAGCATCAATACCCCCGCTGACCTGCGCGAGCTGAAAGAAGCAGAGCTGCCGGCGCTGGCGGATGAAGTTCGTGCCTATATTATCGAGACCGTGTCACAGACCGGTGGTCATCTGGCGGCCAGTCTCGGTACTGTTGAGCTAACTGTCGCCCTGCACTATATCTTCAATACCCCGGACGACCGACTGGTGTGGGATGTTGGTCACCAGACGTACGCCCACAAAATACTCACCGGTCGCCGTGACCGTATGATGTCGTTACGCCAGCAAGGCGGCTTGTCCGGTTTCCCGAAACGCGACGAAAGCGCCTACGACACATTTGGTGTGGGTCATTCGAGTACATCGATTAGCGCGGCCCTGGGCATGGCTGTTGCTGCAGCCAAAGATAAATCGGGTCGCCAGGTAACGGCGATTATTGGTGACGGCGCCCTTTCCGCGGGCATGGCATTTGAAGCGCTAAATAATGCGGGTGACATGGATGCAAATCTTCTGGTTATCCTGAACGACAATGACATGTCGATCTCGGACAATGTCGGTGCCATGTCACGTTATCTGGCGCGGGTATTGTCGGGCAGGGTCTACACCGGAATGCGCGAGGGTAGTAAACACGTATTGAGTAATGTGCGACCGATGTGGAACCTTGCCAAACGCGCCGAAGAACATATGAAAGGCATGCTAATGCCCAGCACGTTATTTGAGGAATTGGGCTTCAATTATTTTGGCCCCATTGATGGTCATGACATTCCCCTGTTGACACGCACGATGCGTGTTATTAGCAGGTTGGAGGGCCCCCGTTTCCTTCACGTCATCACGCGCAAAGGCAAGGGTTACGAACCCGCGGAAGGCGATCCCTGTACCTATCATGGCGTGGCCCCGTTTGATCCCGAAACCGGTAAGTCAGAGAACAAACCATCCGGCAAAACCTACACTTCCGTCTTTGGAGACTGGCTCTGCGATATGGCGGAACAGGATGACCGCCTGATGGCAATTACACCCGCGATGAGCGAAGGCTCGGGTTTGATCGCTTTTCGGGAGAAATTTCCTGACCGCTATTTTGATGTTGGCATCGCTGAACAACACGCACTGACCTTTGCCGCTGGCCTCGCCTGCGAGAACTTGCGGCCGGTGGTGGCGATTTACTCTACCTTCTTGCAGCGCGCCTATGACCAGGTTATCCACGACATCTGCTTGCAAAACCTGCCGGTGATGATGGCGGTCGATCGCGCCGGGTTAGTGGGTGCTGACGGACCCACTCATAGTGGTAATTTTGACCTGAGCTTCTTACGTTGTCTGCCCAATATTACGCTGATGGCACCCGCCGACGAAAACGAATGTCGTCGCATGTTAGCAACCGGCTTCTCTCTCGACGGTCCCAGCGCGGTTCGATATCCCAGAGGTGCCGGGCCGGGCATAAAGGTTAATCGCACGATGGATCCACTCGAGCTCGGTAAGGCTGAAATTCGTCGCCACGGCAATCGCATCGCCATCCTTGCTTTTGGTTCCATGGTGAAACCGGCAGAAGAAGCTGCGGAGACCATTGACGCTACCGTGGTCAACATGCGTTTTATTAAACCACTTGACCGCGACCTGGTGTTGGAAATGGCGAATAGCCATCAACTGCTGGTAACCGTCGAAGAAAACAGCATCGCTGGCGGTGCCGGTTCGGCCGTTAGCGAGGTGCTCGCCGCTGCCGGAATCGATATGCCGCTGATACATCTGGGTCTACCTGACGAATTCCCGCAACAGGGTTCCCGGGAGCGGCTTTTGGCCGACTGTGGTTTGGATGCAGAAGGCATTCGGCGTACCATTCGGCACGCTGCACCCGTCGAGCTTGCCGCGGTGTAGGGATCCGCCTAAACTTGACCATTCCAGTCAGTTAAACTGCGTCCAGAATTATTATTCCAAAAGAGAGAATTTGATGAAGGCCACCAGCAGCAAGGCAGAACCCGTCGCTCCTATCGCTGATGTACAGAGTTCGCCGGATACCCGCCGCATCCCTATCGACAAGGTCGGCATCAAGGATATCCGCCACCCGGTACGCGTCAAGGATCGCTCCCAGGGCGACCAGCACACCATTGCCCGTTTCAACATGTACGTGGAATTACCCCACAATTTCAAGGGCACTCATATGTCACGCTTTGTGGAGATTTTGAACAATCATCAGTACGAAATCTCGGTGGAATCGTTCTCAGAGATGTTGCTGCAAATGCGGCAGAAACTCGAAGCCGACACCGGCCATATCGAGATGAACTTTCCGTATTTTATAAACAAATCGGCGCCGGTATCGGGCGTACAAAGCCTGATGGATTATGACGTCAGTCTGATTGGCGAGGTCAGCGGCGAGAATGCCATCATGACTATTAAAGTGGTGGTTCCGGTAACCAGCCTTTGCCCATGCTCGAAGGAGATATCGGATTACGGCGCGCACAATCAACGCTCACACATCACTGTTGCGGTACGTACCAACAGCTTTATCTGGATTGAAGATCTGATTGATATGGTTGAACAACAGGCCAGTTGCGAATTGTTTGGCTTGTTGAAACGTCCAGACGAAAAATATGTTACCGAACGCGCTTACGATTCCCCTAAATTTGTGGAAGACGCCGTGCGTGATGTCGCCGCTGTATTAAATTCCGACGAGCGCATTGACGCCTACGTTGTGGAATCCGAGAACTTCGAATCTATTCATAATCACTCCGCCTACGCGCTCGTAAAGCGCGACAAAACCGAAGACAGAAAGCAAATCGATTGAAGCATCGGACTACTATTGCGTCTAATAGTAATAGCTGATGCCTGCGTAGATACGGTTGCTGGCGTAACTGTAATTTGTAACCGTGGAATTATTGGTAGTGTGCCGATATTTAATTCTCAGTTTCAGATCCTTCTTCAGTTTCTTTGACACGGTAAATCCAAAACGGAAACGTTGATCGGTACGGCTCTGCGTCCCCAGGTTCGGATAAGCGCTGTGACGGTAGCTGATATCCCCGGTCATGTCCCACGTTTTGCTCTGTGCCCAATAGTAGGTGCCACGCAAGGTATTTCGTATTGGGGAGAAGCTTTCTGCCGGGCCGGTTTTATCCTGCCGATCATTGAGTTCCAGTTCGTAGTAATACCGCCGACGTTTTTTTGCTTTGGTATTACGCTTGCGGTGTTCGAAGCGAAAGCGTTGGCGCCAGCCCTGCAAGTAGTCATATGCCGGATTCAGGGAACTGATATTCTCAAACCGGTACCGCATCCGAAGACTTGTACCATTTTCAAGATTTCTACGACCACCGGCCTCTAGTCCCAGAATGTTCTGGTAGGCACTGCCGCGATAGGTCGAGGTGTCAATATAACCTCGGTAATACGTCGGCATTTTGCCCCAGCGCGTCCACCTTTTTACACCGAGACGAATGGCACTTTGATCTTCATTTTGCGAAAAATAATCAAGTAGTGAGAAATCTCCGCTAATGCTGACGCCGTTTTTGCGTGTTCCGCTAATCAGGTTTTGTGTGTAGCCACTGACATTCAGAAATGCGCTTTCTCCTTTTGCGGCACCGGATACCGCTGTGACGTTGTCGTCATAACCTGTTTTGGCCGCGACCGCACCGGTCCAGATACCCTGTTTGCTCCTCAACTGCGCCAGATTGCTGCGTGCCAGGCGCCTCAACCTTTCGTCCTTGCTGGTTTCCAGCACCAGAAAAAAATGTTTCCTTGCGGCTTCTGACCGCCTCTGTTTGCGCGCCACTCGGCCCAGATTGTAGTGTGCAACTGATGCCATATCGTTGCTTCGTGCCACAATCTCGAAATTTAGTTTTGCCTTTTCGTAATCACCGAGCTGATAATAGGTCACACCCAGATTGTAAAACAGGGAAACACGACGCATACCGTTTTTTCCCGCGCGCTCAAAATATTTTGCCGCTTTTTTAAAATCTTTTTGCCCAAATGCCTGCTGGCCCAGATCAAAATCAGTTTCGGTGGAGGCATGTACCGGAATCTGAATAACCAGAAACAACGCTACCGTGACCACAATAGCGGTCAAACCGTCCTTGCTTGTCGCTAACATCAACTTCCTCCAAACAAATAAAAAACCTCCCCTCTTGCGAGGGGAGGTTAGTCGTCAAACGCAACGAGTAGTCAGACTTAACTCTGGTCGCCGTTGTCCGATTGATTGTCGTCTTTGCTGTCTTCCCTATCTTCCTGTTCAGACTCATGATCTTCGTCACGCTCATCAGCCTCATCAGC
>JBGMQT010000014.1:24678-35454 GCA_048060695.1 Acidiferrobacterales bacterium | reverse complement strand
GCCTCATCAGCCTCATCAGCATGGTCGGCCTCATCAGCCTCATCAGCATGGTCGCTGTCATCGTCCGCGTCGTGGCCCGGTACTTCGATGTGATTAATAACATCATCGGAATGATCGTCAGCGACATCGATAACTTCCATCGTGGCATCGTCCACGCTGGCCGCCTGGGCACTGAATGGCAGCAACCATGCCAGTGCTATCAGTATAACAAGACTCTTCTTTTTCATGATAGTACTCCTTAATCTAGATCAATTTATTGGTTGGGCCGGACAGGTCAAAACCTCGGCTGGACTGGCCCTCTGCTATTGTCTGTAAATTTATCCGCAACACCCTGCTCTTGTTATCTCGCATAACTCTGGCTACCAGTTGCCCCTCACCTGGTTCCAATGCCATGACCGGCAGGGTCAGAACATTACGTCCCTTCTTCAGACGGGTTTTCCATGCCAACGTGCGCTTACCGGGGTGCCCCACCAGCGCAAAGTTTTGCGGGAGATCTACGCTTAGCGTCACACCATCAATTTCGTCAGGTACGTTGATGGCCAGACTGACATTACGTGTCTGATTCAGGGCAATATTGAACGTCGGTAAATCTGCGATTGGCTGGACCGGGAAAAGCAGGCTGAATACTGCCCACAGCGCCACACCAGCTGCTAGTGCACCGCCAAACCCCGCAGTAAACCAATGCCGGAACCCCTGCATTGGTTTACTGTTGTCTTGTACGGCGCCGTTGCTTTTAGCGAGATGCGCTTCCCGGGCCACACGCAACGCATCGGCTGCAAAACCCGGGCGGGCCGGTTCAACCGGCATGTGACGAAGAGTAGCTCGCATTGCCCTTAACTGCTCGAGCGCCGCGCTGCAATCACCGCAGGAATTGACGTGTAGCTCAATGGCACCAGATTGCTCTGCATTCAGTGTGTCATCAAGGTACTCATCAAGATTTTTCTGTGTGTGATTACAATTCATGGTTCTCTCTCCGTTACCTGTTAACACGACGGGCGACTTCAAAAGGTTCCATATCGGCCAGCTCCTGGCGTAATTTGGCGCGTGCGCGATTTAGACGTGATTTCAGCGTTCCCAGGGGGACATCGAGCACATCAACCAGCTCAATCAACGTGTATCCCTCGATATCATGAAATGCCAGTAAAACACGCTGGTCTTCGTTCAGGCAGGCAATGGCTTGTTGAATTTTTTCCCTGGTAAGTGTGCCCTCGACAATGGATTCTATTGTGGCATCTGTGGCGCTGCGTTCATCCGGTGCCACTTCGTCGTCGACCGCATTCAGTACCGATCGTCCTGCTTGCCGTGTCTTATCGATGAACAGGCGGTACAGCACCCGGGCCAACCAGGGGCGCAATTTCTCGATATTATGGAGATCTCTATTACGTCCGTAGAGTTTTACCAGCAGATCCTGCACCAGATCCTCGGCGTCTTCGCGCTTACTGGTAAAACGATAGGCGAGACGATAGAGATGATCGATATGGGGACCGACGAGATCTTCAAAACTGGACTGGGTGCCCGCTGCCCGCGACCACAAACGGCTTAACGACATATCGGTATAAACGACAGGTTTCAATAAAAGGTTCCCCGGCGAGTATGGACTATGACCAATTGCCGGGCACCGGTTTCATTATCCCGGTTTCCGGGCCCCGTGCCCATAAAATCTGTTTAAAAATTACACCTGCTGAATTGAATACCATGAGTAAACCTGGATCCGGCTTCGTAAGGTGTAAAATCAGGATTGGGTGGGTTTTAATGTCAGAAAAGTGGCTTCTCAAGAACCCGGCTGCTAGTTTGGGCTCTTCAAGGGTGAGCAGACCATAAAAACTACGTCGTCAGGGGAAAAGTTGCTGTCAACCTATTTACCGACCATGGCTTTGGGTAAATCCCAGTCAGGCAGTTCTGGTAATGGTTCGCCAAAATACATCCCCTGAAAGTAGTCGATCCCCATCTTCTGTAACATCTTCAGAGTCGTTTTATCCTCAATATATTCTGCGACGGTTTGTTTACCCAACGCCTGCGCAACCTGCACAATGGATCGAACCATGGCCTGATCTACCTTGTCTTTCTTGATACCTTCAATGAAGGATCCACTGATTTTAATGAAATCAATCGGCAAGTTCTTGATGTAACCATAAGAACTGAAACCGGTCCCGAAATCGTCCAGCGCGAACTGGCAACCTACATTTCTCAGCGACTGAATCAGGCTGCTCGCCCGGTCCATATAGCGCACAGCAGCTTGTTCAGTGACTTCAAACACGACGGACTTTCCGTTTAACTTATACTTGTCAAGACTTTCGACGACGCGGGAGGCCAGCGCCTGATCCTCGAATACATGCCCGGAAAGATTGACTGAAAAACGAACATTACGGCCACGCGACAGATAGTCCGCCAATACCCGTAACGAGTTTTCGATTACCCAGTAGTCAATCTCGACCATCATGCCAAATCGTTCGGCCGCGGGAAAAAATGCGCCGGGTCCAACCAGCTTCCCATCCTGGTCCGGCATACGTAATAGTACTTCGTAAAACTCGGCATCACCGTTCGACTCACCAACAATAGGCTGGTAATACAAAACAAATTCGTTATTGTCGATCGCCTCCCTTATGCGTTGTGACCAACCGACATCCGCAACAAGGATCTTTTTTCCGTAATCGCTTATCTCGAACATGTGGTAGCGATTACGGCCGCGTGACTTTGCCTGGAAACAGGCCATATCAGCGTGAGAAAGCAACTCATCAATGTTGTACTGGTCACTATCGACCATGGCAATTCCGACACTGCAATAAATGTTGAACGAATGCTCCCCTTCAACAAAACGCATGTCCTGCAATACTTTCAAGACGCCTTTTGCAATACCCACTGCCTGGCTCTGATCAACATCACGTGCCAGTACAATAAATTCATCACCCCCAAACCGGGCGACAACATCGTGCTCACGCATGCGGCGATTAAGCGCCTCGGCAACCTGAATCAGCAACCTGTCACCAGCACCATGACCCACTGTGTCATTGACGTACTTGAACTGATCGAGATCGATAAACAACAATGCTGAAGAGGCATCGCTATATCTGGCTTCCTCTATCGTTCCCTTCATTTCGCGCATGAAATATCCACGATTTACCAAACCGGTTAATGCATCGTGATCCACCATTTCACGCAATGCCTCATCCCGTTCCTTTACCGCTTTCATCGTTCTATTGATTGCGTGGCCAATGGCAACAATTTCTTCGTCGCCAAAACTATCTACTTGTACATCAGTCTCGCCCCGGGCCAGACGCGCCAGGGGAATTTTGAGACGCATCAGGGGCTCCAGCGCCCTGCGGATATATTGTCTGCCCACTAACGTGGCGATGAATATCACCAGCGCAATTAATCCACTACCAACCAACAGCACGTCTTTCAGCGACTCTGAATAGCGGGTTCGATCGAGACCAACGTCAAGAAAACCGATCACCTTGATAGACTCCTGGCCGGTTTTCTCCAGATTGAATCCAATCAGTCCGTCTTCCTGGATCGATTTCACCCATACCGGCGCGGTAATGCGGTAAATCGAATCAATATTATTTTTGTCGACGAGATAGGGTTTTTCCCCGCTAGCGGTATCGCTTAAAAGTGCAATTTCTTCCAGTGATAACTCCGGGAATTTAATATTTCGTCCGGCATCATTTTTGTACGAGGCCAGCACTTTCCCATCTTTAATGCCGAAATACCGAACGTAGATAATTTCGGGTGAGTTGCTGATGCGTTGCTGAATTCGCGCCAACTTGACGCTTTTTTGCGCCATGTAGATCGGCGTACCCAGCTCGTCCAGTTCTGCCACCCATTCCATACCACGCTCATAGAGATTTTCCTTAATGAGATAACTACTGCTCCACCAAATACCGGCTACCGCGATCAAATAAATTATCGCGGTCCAGGCATACTGCAAATACAGGATTCGCCGAACCAGACTACGTCGCTTGCTATTTTTCCCAAATCGTTGGCGCAGGATACGAGTAGCGCGCTCGACTAAAGGTAAGAAGCTGGCCCGCAGCCGTTGCGAGATTGAAATTGGCTTTTGTTTGACCTGTGCCATGTGACTAATATTTTTTCCTGTTATTTCTCTTAGCCAACCCGAGTTGGCGGGCAACGACATCGTTAACCCTGAAGTCTACCCGCGTCAGGGCCGTAACAGCTGGCCCGGGTAATTCGAACTGGCCAGACCCATCTTGCAACCTCTTGTAAACCTGTTCCACGACATCGTCAGAAACCGCCGTAGCACTAACCAGCCCACCTATTTGCAATAGCTGAGGACTGAACACCATCACCTGGATCCCGTTTTTTATACTGAATGACATTATATTATGTATGACTTTACGGCTTAAGACCCGGTTATCGGGTAGCAGCCATAGGCCCTGATATTTCCCGACGTTTTGTTTATAGGTGTAAATGAATTCCTTGTCTGATCTCACGACGAGATGTTTCAGCCGAATGCCGTACCGCCGCGCCTCCAGTTGAGCTTCTTTTATCATTTGGCCATGCAGTTTACCGGTAATGGATAACACCGTTTTCAGGTTCGGAGCCAGTTGCTTCCATTTTCGAAATACCTGGCCCGGTGGCGGTACCGCAGTGACGCCCTTGCGGAAGGGTGTCACCAACCCGTACTGCCGATAGTTAAAAACCTGACTAAACACGACTTGTTTGTTGGTCAATTGTTTTCCCAGACGAGACGCCCTGAGACCTATCGTGACAACCTGCTTTCTGTCAGAGGAATTGAGTTGTTGTATTACCCTTTGATCTTTTCTGGCATTACCGGTCAGGTAAGAAACCTGCGTCTGCTTTCCCAATTTATTCTTCAGACCAAGCGCCACTTCTTTGAAAATCCTGGTGTTGTTGCTGCTGATAATGGCGATAGAGGTATCCGATGGCGGTTTTTTTGGTGTGGTCGACTGGCAACCTGAGAGCAACAATTGAGATGCGAGCACGGTGATCCACGTCAGTTGGCTACCCAACCGAATCCATGCCGACCCCGTACGGGGAAAATGTGTCCTGAGTGTTGGCACAATCTACTCCCTTAGCGATCCATTCCTTAAAAGTTAGCCTGTCCCCATCCGTCAGAAATCTGTGTCACACGGGACGTTTTGATGTCTTACAGCTCTATCTCGATAAACATTCAATATCGAGCACAAATAGCTGAAAATAAGCATACTAATTATACATCTTTCCTTACCAGAATTCTGCAGGATTCATGCCACAAGCAACACAATAGCATGTGATGGTAACGGGCAAGTTTACCAACAACTTTTATCTGTTACCGGCGGGTTATCGGATCCAGTCAGCATCTAATCGTAATCGCTGATGGCGGTGTCTTTGTGTGTATTTTTTTGCGTAAGATGACGCGCAACGGGAGAATGGACGCAGCAGGGCACAATAAAACCGGAACCTGAAGAAAAGGTATAATTCCCGAATGAGTGAAGTTCTCATTATCAAACACGTGGCCCACGAGGGCCCCGGTTATTTGACAGATTTCCTTGACAAGCAAGATGTCGCCTACCGCGTGTTCGCTATCGATGCAGGTAGGCCCTTACCGACATCACTGGACGGTGTCAGTGGACTGGTACTTATGGGTGGACCCATGAGCGCCACCGACAATCTACCCTGGATTGAGCCGACACTGGACCTGATTCGGTTGGCGTTTGATAGCGATTTACCGATGCTCGGGCACTGCCTTGGGGGACAGCTGATGGCCAAAGCACTAGGGGCAACTATCCGCACCAATCCGGTGCCGGAATACGGCTGGTTACCGGTGCGAGTGTCCGACAATACGACTGCCCGGGACTGGTTTGGCGAGGCGAGAACGGATTTCGATGGCTTTCACTGGCACGGGGAAACATTCGACTTGCCCGAAGGGGCCACCCACGTACTTGGTAGCACTTTTTGTCGCAATCAGGCCTTTGTCTACGGGTCGTCCCTGGCCATGCAATGCCACATTGAAATGACGGCCGACCTGGTGCTCGACTGGGTCAACCGCGCGGACGACGATACACTTTTGCCCGCCGCGTCCATACAGAGTGCTCACGACATTCTCGATGATCTCGACAACAAGATTACGTTGCTGCAGTCGAACGCTGACACAGTGTACGCGCGTTGGTTAGGCGGCCTGCGCTAACCCGTGGCGCGCAGATCGACACGTATCGGGATAGACCTCGGTGGTACCAAGACTGAAGGCATTGTAATCGACAACCAGGGTTCCATCCTGGCGCGCAAAAGACTGCGCACGCCTGCCCAAGAAGGTTACGACGCCATCCTCGAAAGTATCAGTTCACTCGTCAAGGATCTGGAAACGGAGACCGGTGCGGAGGCAACAATCGGTATCGGTACGCCCGGTGCATTGTCATCCCGAACCGGGTTACTGAAAAACTCGAATACTGTGTGCCTGAACGGAAAACCACTCAGAACCGATCTGGAAAATAAATTGAAACGTTCTGTGCGTCTGGCCAATGATGCCAATTGTTTTGCCCTCAGTGAGGCCATTGATGGCGCCGGCAAGGATTACAATACGGTTTTTGGCGTCATTATGGGTACTGGTGTTGGCGGCGGTATCGTTTTTGACAAAAAAGTGCATAACGGCCCACACCACATCGCCGGTGAGTGGGGCCACAATATACTCGAGCGCGATGGTCCGCATTGTTACTGTGGAAAAAACGGCTGTGTTGAAACGTTCCTGTCCGGTCCGGGTTTGATGCGAGATTATCAGCAACACGGGGGCAGAAAGGAAACCGACACGCGAACTATCGCTATGCTCGCTGCCAATGGTGATTCGCTGGCAGAACAAAGTATGCTGAGGTACCTGGCGCATTTTGGTAAAGCCTTGTCGGTTATTATTAATATTCTTGATCCGGATGTCATTGTCCTGGGCGGCGGTATGTCCAACATAAATCGTCTTTATTCGGAAGGCAGGCAGGCAGTAGCCGAGCATGTTTTTAGTCCCACGTTTCGGACACCTATTGTCCAGAATAGTCATGGCGACAGTGCCGGCGTCCGTGGTGCGGCCTGGCTATGGCCCTGGTGAGGCTGGTCCGTGTATTCCAGGCCCGTCAAACACTTCCCGAATTGGACTTGAACACGACGTTGTTAACGCAGCCAGGTGCACTCGCTATTCTCAAGCGACTTCTTGAGCAGTGTCCTGCGGGACTAAGCGAATTCGCGCTCATGCAAAAGCTGCGTCTGAACGAATCGATAGACTTCATCGACCGCGAGTTCCGCGACAATCTGACCCTGTTTCAGTCTCACTTTCTCTTATTTCATCATCTTTATCATTTACAGTGCCAGCTCTGGTCCGATCAACAGGGAAACCTTGAGATCTCGCCTCTTAACATCAGGCTATCGGATTACCGTGCAGGCGAAAAACACTTGCAACAACATGATGCGCTGCGGGACTACTATCTGGATACGGACAATCTCGACACCACGACTCCAGAAGACATTGAAAAAATGCTCCACAATTTCTGGCAGCGTTATCTGAGCCCCGCAAAACGAAAGGCCGCGTTAGAGGTGCTAGGCCTGGAAGACCCGGTTGACGATCAGACGATAAAACAAAGCTACCGCAAACTGGTAATGCAGCATCACCCCGATCGCGGCGGAGAAACAGGCCGTCTACAATCTCTGAACGAGGTTATTCGAATTTTGTTGAGCTAAATTCACCCTAATACTGACCATTTTTGTTGGTCTGGACGGGCCCGATTACAGAAATCTGCCAATTCGTCCGGTAGTTTTTCCCGGCCCGCCACCGGCAGGCCGGTTTTACCACAAGCCGGATATTTTCCATAAAAGTTAAGGGGTTTTCTGTAATTGGCATATCTATTGGTATAAGCTACTCCTATACGGCTCTTGATTATCACCCGACGAGGCCCAGAACTGACAAGTAGACCCACCGGGTCCCGTTAGCGGGAAAACCTAGTACGGGGGGCAGTAAAATGTATAGATTGATTAGCTATAGTGCGCTGGTGCTCGCTCTGCTGATAACAACGACCAGCATGGCAGCGAAAGACAACTTCCCGGGACGCAAATTGTTCCCCGATGTCCAGCCAATAAGTCTGGAAGAACTCAATCAAAACTTCAAAAACGTTATCGTAGTGGATGCCC
The DNA here is from genome assembly GCA_048060695.1 of Acidiferrobacterales bacterium. Classification (GTDB taxonomy): domain Bacteria; phylum Pseudomonadota; class Gammaproteobacteria; order Acidiferrobacterales; family JAJDNE01; genus JAZFSZ01. The sequence continues at coordinate 27,330 of JBGMQT010000014.1, read as the reverse complement.
GAACACGCTATGAGTACGACACTATCCGTATCGTCGGCTCATATAGTGCCTTGGTCTCCAAGTCCGACTTTGAAGACAAGATAAGGAATCTTCGCGAACGTTCAGACAAACCGATTGTTTTCTATTGCAACGGCCATACCTGCTTCAAGTCCTACAAAGCAGCACGACGGGCCCAGGAGGCCGGCATTAAAAATGTATTGGTGTTTGACGCCGGTATTTTTCACTGGGCACGTACCTATCCGGACAAGGCGGTATTACTGGGCCAAAGCCCGGTCCGGGTTAGCGATCTGATATCGAAAAAAGATTTCAAAAAACGTCTTTTAAGCTCTGAGGAATTCCAGCGTCGAACATCGCGACCTGATGTGCTGGTGCTCGATGTTCGCAGCCGCTTGCAGCGAGGTGCCGCCGGGTTGTTTCCGTTTGAAGAAAAGTTTGCCAGTCTCGACAACAAGAAAAAACTGGATCGCTTCATCAACAAGGCGCTTCGTGAAAAAAAGACCGTGCTTGCCTATGACGCGGTGGGTAAACAGGTGCGTTGGTTTGAATATTATCTGCGCAAAAAAGGCGTAAAGAATTACTACTTCCTGGAAAAGGGCGCCGATGGTTATTTCTCCTATTTGGCCATACAGCAAAACAGTTCCGATGTTAGCAAGGCTGTCGCCAAGGTGAGCAAGAAGTAATCAGATACAATCTCCTCCCATCATCCTTATATTCTTAATGATGGACTCCGGGCGGCCGTACGGCCGCCTTTTTTATCTGCTGCGCCAGTGGCGAGACCAATCCGGTTTGTAGCTCGTAACCGTGCCAATTCGGTTTTCTAATGCTCGCGAGTGGCGATAAACTCGATATCCGGCCAGCGCTCGATGGTTAAATTGAGATTGACCCTGGTGGGTGCGAGATAAGTTAGCTTGCCGCCACTGTCCAGCGCCAGGTTAATTTCATTTTTATGGCGAAATTCTTCCAGTTTTTTTTCGTCGTCACAAGTTATCCAGCGCGCTGTGTTAATATTTACTCCTTCATAAATGCATTCGACGTTGTATTCATCTTTCAGTCGATAGGCCACCACATCAAATTGCAGCACGCCAACCGCACCGAGAATCAGGTCATTCCGAATCAGCGGGCGGAAAACCTGGGTAGCGCCCTCTTCACTTAGCTGATCCAGACCCTTTTGTAGTGCCTTCATACGCAATGGATCTTTCAACACTACGCGGCGGAATAGTTCCGGTGCAAAATTTGGAATTCCGGTGAACTTGAGGGTTTCACCCTGGGTAAAGGTATCCCCAATTTGAATGGTGCCGTGATTGTGCAAGCCGATAATATCGCCCGAATACGCGGCATCAACGTTTTCCCGCTCACGGGCCATAAAGGTAATGGCATTTGATATTTGCACATCGCGACCAATTCGGCCTTGATGAATTTTCATACCCTTGGTGAATTTGCCAGAGGTGAGTCTCATAAATGCAATGCGATCACGGTGCTGCGGATCCATGTTTGCCTGAATCTTGAAAATGAACCCCGTCAAACTTTCCTCAGTCGCCTCTACCGTACGCTGTTTAGTATCTCGTGAGCGCGGTGGTGGTGCGTACGTTACAAAATCATCAAGCAATTCCTGTACACCAAAGTTATTGATGGCTGAACCGAACAATACCGGCGTTAGCTCCCCGTCCAGATACGCCTGTAGATCAAACTGATTGCTGGCGCCTTTAACAAGTTCAACCTCGTCACGCAGTTCTTGCGCCTGAGAACCAATACGCTTGTCGAGCTCAGGATTGTCCAGTCCCTCAATGAAATCACCTTTCTGAATCTTGCCACCGTGGGTAGCACTAAAGAAATGAACACTGTTTTTGCGCAGATGGTAGACGCCCTTGAAACGTTTTCCGCTACCGATGGGCCAGGTGACCGGGGCACAACGTATCTTCAATATATCTTCAATTTCGTCCAGCAGTTCAACAGGATCACGGCTCTCACGATCCAGCTTGTTGATGAATGTCATAATCGGCGTGTTGCGCATGCGACACACCTCCATCAGCTTGATGGTTCGCTGTTCAACGCCACGCGCGCCATCGATCACCATTAAGGCAGAATCGACCGCGGTCAGGGTTCGGTAGGTATCTTCGGAAAAGTCTTCGTGGCCCGGTGTGTCCAGCAAGTTGACGACACAATTCATATATGGAAATTGCATTACCGACGAAGTGACAGAAATACCGCGCTGCTTTTCCAGCTCCATCCAGTCGGAGGTAGCATGGCGCGCGGCCTTACGGCCCTTGATTGTACCCGCCAACTGTATGGCGCCACCAAACAATAACAACTTCTCGGTAAGCGTAGTTTTACCGGCATCCGGATGGGAAACAATGGCGAAGGTTCGCCGCCGGGAAACTTCTTTGGCGATATCTGACATTGCTATCTGGAGTATGTGACACTGGCTAAAGGCGGGAGAGTATACAGAAATAGGGGGAATATGTGTCGCTTTGCAGCCGCGAATCGGGTTCTATTCAAAACCAGCATCGGTTTTTAATCAGGAACTTCCTTGCCCAACGACGCTTCGCAGAATTGACCCCGGAATCCCATCAGGCTTCACTGGACACTTCTTCGTTTCACACAGGCCGTATTGTGGATACTCCATCTCTCAAGTCCAGGCAATTCGTATTGGCG
>JBGMQT010000014.1:0-24578 GCA_048060695.1 Acidiferrobacterales bacterium | reverse complement strand
CACAGGCCGTATTGTGGATACTCCATCTCTCAAGTCCAGGCAATTCGTATTGGCGGTATCCGAATTTGCTACAAAAAGAGATGTTAAAAATTGGCGAGATCGCACTTTCTGGTAGATAGAGTAATATTTTATAGTGATGTAGCAGTTGTCTCGCTTCAAGCTCATATAACAGGTGAATTCGCCGGTGACGTAGCGGTAAATAATTTTCGTTTTACCCGCGTTTGGAGTAAAACATCAAGCGATGTTTGGCAGAAAATCGCAGGGCATTCCAGTATAGTGACTTAAATTACATATTGATCTCGTAACGCGGCGCTCGCGCGGGACTCGATGATAAACGCGCTGAGACCCTCCGCCAGGACGTTATGCTGATCAATTTCACGTCAACCTAAACCCATAAGGAAACGTTATGAAAACTACATTATTAGCCCTCGCATCAGCAATGATATTTGTTGTCGGTTCAATAGCAACGCCCGGCTTCGCAAGCCCAGGTGAAAAACATGCTGAGGAAAAGGGTGGTCATCACGAACTTGGAGGAGATAACCACGCAGGGGGACACATGGGTCGCATGAATGATTTTCAGAAAAAACTAAAGCACGAACTGGGCGACAAATACAATCAACCGGTGCCAGCAGCCACCAAAGAACAGCTGGCTATTGGAAAGAAAGTATATATTGATACCTGTGCAGCCTGTCATGGTGCGAGCGGCAAAGGAGACGGTCCGGCAGCTGCTGCGCTCGACCCAAAACCTGCTAACTTCACCGACCCTGAACACTCCGTGTTCTATTCTGACCAGGCCCGTATACAAATTATCAAAAAAGGCGTTTCAGGTACGGCCATGACAGGCTGGGAAAGCGCGCTCAGTGAGAAGGAAATAAAGTCGGTACATGCGTATGTACGCTCGCTAAGAGGTCCCGCGAGTAAAGAGAAACATGGGCAAGGTGGTCATGGCCACTAAAGACATTCACTGTCACTGAGATTCTGGAACAAAAACGCGCGACAAACCGACTCACCTGCCGCCATTCCGCTATGCTCTATGGCGGTAGGTGAGATCATGATTGCTATCGAGAATATGCCCTCTCGGCACTATGTCCGCAGGTAGCAGGAAAAATTTAAGCGGGGTTTGGCAACGCCGGCACCAGACTAGCACTGCTCCCATGGGAGGCCATCAAAACGCCAGCCCGCTGTGGTACTGCGCTGGTGCTTATCATCAAGCTCACCTTCGAAGCCCTCGAGCACGTTACAAACATCAGTAAAACCTTCCTTAATCAACAGCTCTCCTGCCTCCAGTGAGCGCTTTCCGCTACGGCAAATCAGAACCACCGGTGCAGACCCAATATTCTGCAAATGACTGAGGCCGCCGAGCAACAACTTGCGAACGTCAGAGGCAAAATGCTCGTTAATCTTCCAGTCGGGTTCGTCGATCCATGCGATGTTGATCGCCCCCAGCGGGTGACCGATAAACAGAAATTCCATGTTGGAACGCACATCGATCAGCACCGCGCGGGGATCATTTTCCACCAGGTTATGGGCCTCGGTCGGCGATAGGGTTTTAACCGCTTCCTTGCTCATTTTTTGTTCCTCACAGGGAAATCAGGCCTTACCACCGCAGAAATCCTCTTTTTGCTATTTTATCTGTCGGCACAAGGGTTTACGTAGCATCTTTCTCCGGTACAATGCGCCTCTTTTTGGCCCAAGACAAGTTATCACTGTGATAGACAAACTGCGCAATATTGCCATCATCGCCCACGTCGATCATGGCAAGACCACCCTGGTGGATGAACTGCTGAAACAGACCGGCACGCTGGACGAACGCAGTGGCGACCCCGATCGCATCATGGATTCCAGCGATCTCGAGCGTGAGCGCGGCATCACCATCCTTTCCAAGAACACCGCTATCGAGTGGAAGGACTATCGTATCAATATCGTTGATACCCCGGGCCACGCCGATTTTGGTGGTGAAGTTGAACGTGTGCTCAACATGGTCGACTCTGTTTTGCTGCTGGTGGATGCCGTTGAGGGTCCGATGCCGCAAACGCGGTTTGTCACTCAAAAAGCACTGGCACAAGGATTGTGTCCCATCGTGGTTATCAACAAAATAGATCGTCAGGGTGCCCGCCCGGACTGGGTACTGGACCAGACTTTTGACCTGTTTGACCGCCTCGGTGCGACCGATGCGCAACTGGATTTCCCGGTTATTTATGCGTCGGCACTGAATGGTTATGCCTCGCTTGATGATAGCGTACGTGAGGGTAATTTTGAGCCGTTATTAGAATGCATTGTCGAACACGTGCCCCACCCCGATGTGGATCTTACAGGCCCGCTGCAACTCCAGGTTAGCAGCCTCGATTACAATAGTTACGTCGGCGTCATCGGTATTGGCCGCATTCGTCGTGGCAGCATCAAAAGCAACGCCCCGGTGACGGTAGTCGACGAGCACGGCAAAACCCGCAATGGCCGCGTATTACAAGTATTCCGCCTAATGGGTGTGGAACGTATCGAGATTCCCGAGGCCGAGGCCGGAGACATCATCGCATTTACCGGCCTGGAGGCTCTTAATATATCCGACACCTTGTGTACACCCGATGCGGTCGAGGCCCTGCCACCGCTATCCGTGGATGAACCAACGGTGAGCATGACCTTCCAGGTCAATACCTCGCCCTTTTCCGGACAAGATGGCAAGTTTGTTACCAGCCGCCAGATTCGTGATCGCCTGCAGCGTGAACTGATGCATAACGTGGCCCTGCGGGTAGTCGATACCGACGACCCGGACAAGTTCCGCGTATCCGGTCGCGGAGAACTGCATCTTTCGATATTGATCGAGACCATGCGCCGTGAAGGATACGAGCTTGGCGTATCCAGGCCAGAAGTCATTATTCACGATGTTGATGGGGTGAAACACGAACCGTTTGAGCAAGTCACGGTAGATGTCGAAGAAGATAACCAGGGCTCGGTGATGGAGAAGCTGGGTCTGCGCGGTGCCGAGCTCAAGAACATGATGCCGGATGGCCAGGGTCGCGTGCGGCTTGATTACGTTATCCCTGCCCGTGGATTAATTGGATTCCGTACCGAATTTCTTACCGCCACCAAAGGTACCGGGCTTATCTACAGCATCTTCGATGAATACGCGCCAATGAAACCCGGCGACTACGGCCAACGCATGAATGGCGTTCTGATTGCCAATGGGCCCGGTAAATCACTGGGTTTTGCCCTGTTCAACCTTCAGGAACGCGGCCGGCTGTTTATTGGCCCTGGTACAGAAGTTTACGAAGGCATGGTGATTGGCATACATTCCCGCGAGAATGATCTGGTGGTTAATCCACTTAAAGGCAAACAGCTCACCAATGTACGGGCGTCGGGAACCGATGAAGCTATTACGTTGACACCTCCGATCCGTCAGACACTGGAACAGGCTCTGGAATTTATCGATGACGATGAACTGGTCGAAGTCACACCCAACCATATCCGTTTGCGCAAAAAATTCCTGAAAGACTATGAGCGCAAGCGCGCCTCGCGCGCGGCGGTATAGCTACGGTACCGGATTTCAGCAAAAATAGTTACAATTGCCCGACAAAAAAATGGAAACTCGAGGTTATTTCCTGCCGCCAAAATGTGCACGCGATCATCAGGAAATACTTTAAACAAGCTTTGCATGTTCAGTTGATCAAAAGTTTTACGGATTCAGTTTATGCCAGAAAGAAAACTTACCTATGTCGCCTCTTCCTCGATTCACGGAAAAGGCTTGTTTGCAAAAACAATCCTTAAAAAGGAAAGCTACCTTGGCACCTACATGGGCCCTCAAGCCAAGCGCAACGGCTCGCACGTGTTATGGGTTTATGAAGACAGCGGCGAATGCGTAGGTCGCCGCGGTCTGAACAAAATGCGCTACGTAAATCATAGCGATAAACCTAATGCCGAGTTCGACGGATTTGATCTCTATACCACTCGTGGCATCAAACCCGGCGAAGAAATCACAATCGACTATGAACCTTTTTGATTAGGTGTCCTGCGTACTCTCTTCAGTCTGAAGCGGCTCCGGGCAATCCCCCTCGACCATCGACCCCGATGGCAACAATAATACTGCCCCCTGATCCAGAGGTCACAGACAAGGTACAGCTATCCCCTTGTTCTCTGCAATATTCCTTATTGGAATATAATGATATTCTAATTCATTTGAATACCCTACGATTCGCAGGTATTATCGCCTGTATTCTGGCGATTGAATCCTATCGTCTGTGAATCGAACACTTTTTCACCCAGTTAGTACCGTACCTGTCAGGAATATTTTGCCTTCCGCACTGCCCGGTTAGGGTCGCTGTCGCGCTCTCGTTGTCTGCAACACGACCTGACTTGATGTGTTGCCTGGCGCAGTACTGCTGCGAAATTGAATTTTGGAGATCCAACTATGATCGCTCTGGCAGATGAAGAACTCACTCACTCCCAACCGGTACGGCCATCACTAAAGCAACTAATTGCCGCTGGCATTTTTGCCCTCTTCGCCGCTTACATGGCATGGACAGTTCCGACAATAGAAATTGCATGGGTAACTGCCATTCTGGTGCTGACCATTTATCTTTTTGCCTTTGAGGTAGTCGGTGTCGATGTCGCGGCAGTTACCATAATGGTGCTGCTTGGCCTGACATCATTACTGGCCCCGGCCATGGGGCTGAAGCACGGGCTGGTCGACACCCAGCATCTATTCGATGGGTTTGCTTCCAATGCAGTGATGTCCATTATCGCGGTAATGATTATCGGCGCCGGTCTCGATAAAACAGGACTAATGACGAAGGTGGCGGCTTTTATTCTTCGCATCGGAGGCACAACAGAAACACGCATAATTCCTATTATTTCATCAGCGGTGGGGCTTATTTCGTCTTTTATGCAGAATGTGGGCGCGGCCGCATTATTCTTGCCTGTAGTCTCCCGAATTTCGGCGCGCTCCGGTTTACCGATGTCGCGGCTGCTGATGCCAATGGGCTTCACGGCCATACTCGGTGGTACCGTCACCATGGTCGGCTCCAGCCCGCTGATATTGCTTAATGATTTGATCCTGACGTCCAACAAGGCATTACCCACCACCCAGCAAATGGATGTTTGGGGGCTGTTCGCCGTTACACCCGTGGGTTTGGCCCTGGTAGCCGCCGGTATTCTCTACTTTGTGCTGGCGGGTCGATTCGTGTTGCCGGCCACAAAAAGCGAGAGCAGCACCAAAGGAACCGATCCCATGCAATATTTCCGCGATGTCTATGGTGTGAACTACGCCATGCACGAGGTAGTGATAAAGGACGGAAGCGGCATTATCGGTAAACAAGTGGATGACGTGGAAACAGCCTATCGAGTGCGTATTATCGCCAGCAAGCGTTCCGGTGAAGAAACCCGGGTTGGGCCGGGCACCCTGGCGCGCGACACCGAGTTTCAGGCAGGCATGGTGCTGGGAGTGGTTGCCGATCCTGCAGATCTTGCTAACTTCGTAGAAAGAAATGGCCTGAAGATACGTGAACGACTGCGCACTTTTGCCGATTCACTTGCTGCTGCCAAGGCTGGTATCGCTGAGCTGGTTATTCCGCCGGGTTCAACATTAATCGGTAAAAGCGCCCGCGACCTTTGGATGCGCAAAACCTACGGACTCGCCCTGGTTGGGTTGCACCGCAACGGAGAGACCCTGCGCGAAGGCGATAATATTCGCAACCTGCCCCTGCAAGCCGGCGATACACTGGTAGTTCATACGCCATGGAATGTGCTGGCGAGAATAGAAAGTGATCGTAACTTTATTGTCGTCACGACAGAATACCCACGAGAAGAACAGCTCAGGCCCGAAAAACTCCGCTGGGCCAGCCTGTTTTTTGGTATTGCGCTGGGCCTGGTCCTGTTTACGGACCTACGCCTGTCAGTGGCCCTGCTGACTGGTGCCACTGGCATGATACTGTCTCGTGTACTGACTATCGAAGAGGCGTATGAAGCCGTAAGCTGGAAGACCGTATTTTTGCTGGCTTCGCTGATCCCGTTAGGATTGGCAGTGGAAACCACCGGCACCGCCAAATGGATTGCAGAGCAAGTACTTACTGTTGTCGGTGATTCCCCGATTTGGGTGATTCAGGCAGCAGTAGCGTTGCTGGCAACATTCTTCACCCTGGTCATGTCCAACGTTGGGGCGACTGTATTGCTGGTGCCGCTGGCGGTAAACATTGCCATCGGTGTCGACGCTAATCCTGCTGTATTTGCCTTAACGGTTGCAATTGCAACTTCCAATTCATTCCTCATACCCACCCACCAGGTCAATGCTCTAATTATGGGGCCAGCAGGATATCGGGTAACCGATTTCTTGCGTGCCGGTGGCATAATGACCGTGTTGTTTCTGGTGGTGATGATAGCAATGATGAACCTGGTCTTTTGAGGGAACAAAACGTGAAACGATTTTATCAGTTGGTTCTTCCTGCTGCCTGGTTATTGATCCCTGGCACTCTTCTTGCGAATGAGACTGCGGGTCAACAGCTGGATCTGACCACCCATGTCGTGGGTTACATGGCCATCGCCGTGTTCGTACTGGCCTACCTGCTGGTCATGGCCGAAGAGTTTACCCACCTGCGCAAGTCCAAACCGGTCATCCTGGCCGCAGGTCTGATCTGGGGCATGATCGGATATGTCTACGCCTCTCACGGTTTAACTGAAGCCGCCGAAATCGCAGTACGCCGCAACCTGCTGGAATATGCCGAACTGATGTTATTCCTTTTGGTGGCGATGACGTATATCAACGCCATGCAGGAGCGACGTGTTTTCGATGCGCTACGTGCGTGGTTGATTCGCAAGAGATTCGGGTTCCGGAAAATCTTCTGGATGACCGGCCTGCTGGCATTTTTCATATCGCCCGTTGCCGATAATTTAACAACGGCGTTACTGATGAGTGCGGTAATTCTGGCGGTAGGCGGAGACAACAAGCGATTCGTGGGTCTCGCCTTCGTAAATATTGTTGTCGCTTCCAATGCCGGGGGTGCATTTAGTCCCTTTGGTGACATTACCACGCTCATGGTATGGCAAAAAGGTGTCGTGCAATTCTGGTCTTTCTTCGCGCTGTTCATCCCGGCCGCAGTCAATTTCGTCGTACCGGCCGCTATTATGCATTTCGCTGTTCCCGACGAAAGTCCAGGGATCGACGATGAGAAAGTAGAAATGCGTGATGGCGCTATTCGCATTATCTTTCTGTTTCTGCTGACTATTATTACCGCCGTTTCGTTCCACAATTTTCTGCACTTGCCGCCGGTCATTGGCATGCTAACCGGTTTGGCCTATCTGCAATTTTTCGGGTTTTATCTGAAGAAGAAAGCACTGCGTAAAATAGCCAAAGCGAATGACGAAACTGAACATGCGGGTCAAATGGGTGATGTGGTACCGTTCGACATCTTTAATAAAGTGGCACGCGCCGAATGGGACACGCTGCTGTTCTTTTATGGTGTCGTATTGGCCGTGGGTGGCCTCGGCTTCATTGGATACCTGGCGCTGTCGTCAGAACTCATGTACGTACAGTTAGGGGCAACGTCGGCCAACATACTTGTCGGTCTGTTGTCCGCCATTATCGATAACATCCCGGTTATGTTCGCCGTTTTAACAATGAACCCCGATATGTCGATCGGGCAATGGTTACTGGTAACGCTTACCGCCGGCGTAGGCGGTAGTCTGTTGTCCATCGGGTCAGCAGCGGGCGTGGCATTAATGGGTCAGGCTCGAGGCAGCTATACGTTCTTTGGCCATCTCAAGTGGGCACCAGTGATCGCACTGGGATATGCCGCGAGCATCCTCGTACACTTGTGGATTAATGCAGCCTACTTTTGAGCGGGCCGACCCCTGGACAGAACAAATGACTAAATCGTTAAAGAAGATTTTGCGGGTGATGGGCCAGGGACTGGCAATGTCACATGCCGCGGAAATGCAACATGGTAAACAGAAACTGGAAATACTGGATAGAAACAGGCAGTTGACTAACAGGGATATCCGTCAACCGAAATAGGCAAGAGAGAACGTAGCCTGTCTCCTGGTATTAAATCATCTATAGCGCATTTTCTATCCCTATATAATTTTTTGAAGCTCAACAAATGAAAATGAATCGTATTATTTGCCCGCCCCTCGTATCCCGTTATTTTGTGTCCAGCATTGTTCCAGTATGGATAAGCTGACGGGCTAGAGGGACAGGGATTTTCAATAAAAATAATCTGAATGGGCCGCCAATTAATTGCATTAATATTTTAACGCCAGAGGAATTTCCCAATATATAGTAGTCGGATCACCATACCAATCAGTCTTTACGGGTTTCTCTCCTGTTTTTTCAATTAGTATTTCCCGTGGGGTTATAAATGTGATGATGGCACTTTCGCTGCCTTTTGATAGCTTAAATTTTCCAGATACGATCTGCGTAAAATTGTTACCTGTTCCCATCTTTACTGGTTCTATAGTTTCAGCTGAAATTTCATTGTACAACTTTCCCGACAGGCTAATCTTGAACATCTCTTCAGATCGTATTTCGAGACTGTTCGGATAGATTTTTGTGTATTTCAAATTAGTTACAATGTGTGGCCATGTTTCATTTTCCAAATTGTAGGTAAAACTGACATCACCGATGTTAGTTACTATATCAATGCCGTTTGCGCCTGTAGTAGCTTTAATTTTCCCATCAATAGTATAGCCTTTACTATTTCCCTTAAAGGACATTGACAGTTTTTTAAACTGTGTCACAGTGACGCTATCGCTAATTTCCCGCCCTATCATGACGCCATTCGTAACCGGTAGTTCAAACTTTGCGTCATAACAGTTGTTATAAATTCTCTTAACTGTACGGTTAGATTGAAAAGTAGCAACACTACCTGGTTTACAACCGCCTCCGGAATCATAACTTAATGGCCTCCCGTAATGAGCTGATACGTGTTTCGCAACATGATAAACAAGCTCAGCATATTTTTTGACAACTTCAGGGCGATCAAAATTATTGGAACCCACGTAAGGTCTTCCCGGAAGGACATTGCCGGTTCCAGCTGCTTCTGAATAGCGTTTCATTGATTGATTAACTTGATCAAGAATTTGAGCATCAGTCATGGATGGTGTACGGTCGGCATATTGACAGCTGCCAAGCTTGCTTGCGGTAACACCAGCATTTTTTAGCAATTTTTTACTGACACAATCACCATATTTACTCATCGCTTTTTCACTCATGGCGTTCATGCTCTTTGGAAACAAGTATTCGCAACTGGACATTGCCCTGGAGGCGGATAAGGTGCATTTATTTTCATTAATGCCAACACAGGTTAGAAATGCATTGTCATTACACGAGGCAGCTAGTTGTGCTTCCATCATTTTTTTTACAGCATTAATTTCGGAAGATAGTGCAGAAAAACTCAGGTTGGATAATATAATTAGAAAAGTTAGCTGGATTACTATTTTCATTTGTTGTTCTCTCTTTCAGAAGAATAGAATTCAAGTACGTCTATATCATTATATTTAACAGGGATCTTCCGGAGAATCAGTGACAACAAAGATAATACGAAATATAGAAAAAACCTGAAGCGCATCGAGCGATTGTCCGTCATAGTGTTAGCAATTCAAACTGAGTCTGGTTAGCTCACCAACTCGTTCTGGTTGGGCATGTCCCTGTAAGTCCGAACGAAGCAAGAAAGCGCACTTGGGCTACCAGCCCCGATCAATAGCTTCTGAAGAGAAAAATATTCCAACTAGTCTATTTTACAAACAATATTCAACGGGCAATCAGTAGCATGCTCGCTACCAAGAACCTGAAAAATTGCGTCCAGCGCCAATTCATTGTTGCGGAAGAAACGTTCCTCCCCTACGTGTTCAATAAACCCGCTTTTCCTGAATATACGCATAGCCTGCTGTTTTACACGGGTAAATAACACTTGCACGCCAGCTTCGTAGAGCCGCTCCGTCACCGACCCAAGCATTTCAACACCCGTTGAATCCACGTTATTGATACTAACCCCATCGACAATAACGTAACGCAGTTCTGGTTTCTCTGCCATAGCTTGCATCACTTTGTCGTCAAAATAACTGATGTTGGCAAAATAGAGCGAGCCTTCAAACCGAAGCACGCATACCTGCTCACAGGTTTTGAGACCGTAGGCATGAGCATCGCGTAACGAACCATCAGTATGCCGCGACAGCTCGACAATACGCGGGCGCATGGTGCGATAGAGCATCATGCCCAGCGACAAAATAACACCTATCACAATGGCCCACTGCAGGTGCGGCGCGAACGCCAGCGTCAGCACGAATGTTGTTATCGCTACCACGCCGTCATTGCGCTGGACTTGCCACGTACGGCGTAAGGCCTTGATGTTTACCAGACCAATGACGGCCATCATAATAACCGCCGCCAGAGTTGCCTGGGGAAGGTGATACAACAGAGGTGTTAACCACAGCAACGTAACCGCGACTACGATACTGGTTACCACAGATGAGAAACCGGTTACGGCACCAGAGCCTATGTTGACGGCGGAACGCGAAAACGATCCCGATATCGCATAACTTTGAAAAAAGCTACCGGTGATATTGGCCAGCCCTTGCCCAATCAGCTCCTGATTGGCATCCAGATGCTGGCGGGTTCTGGCGGCCATGGCCTTGGCAATAGAGATAGCCTCCATAAAACCAATCAAACCAATAGCTATCGCCGATACAAACAACTGCACCACTACGTTCCAGTCAATACTCGGGGTCTTCAGCGTTGGCAGACCCGTTGGTACAACGCCGACCACACGGCCGCCAGCATGTAATACCACTGTTCCATCCTCTGCCACATCAGTGATCCGCCAGATCTTGTCCGTTACAACTGCATCAACTGGCATTGCCTGATCGAGATAATACCATCGAGCTTCGCCTTCCCGATTGCTGATTTCACGGAAGTTGAGTTCGTTTAACTCCAGCTGGTCGGTATTGGCGATTTGTTGTCGACGCTCGGCAGCGAGACGAAGACGATTGAGTTCACTCGAAGTGGCCATCGTTTTTTCGTCAAAACGACCCGCCTCGACGGTTAGTTTCTTAACCGTCAATTGTTTAGCCTTAATTTCTTTTTCAAGCTTCAATAGATCTGACTGTAAACTGGCCTGACCCGCCAATATATCCCGTGTATGTTTGTGCAAGATGCGGTTGATGTCGGCAGATTTCGTTTCTTCAAATTCGGAAAACGCGGATAGCAAAATGGTAACGACCACTGCTGTCAAAACACTCGGTAACCTGGGATTTATCTGCTTCATCACAACCATAATGGTGAACGCCAGTATGGCGAAAGCCAGCGTTGGCCAATGAGTCCCATATACCGCGGCAACAACAGTATTCCACACGGTTTCGTAGTGGTATTCAGATTTCTCGACCGTGACACCAAAGATCTTTCCGAGTTGGGAGGTCGCAATAATAATTGCTGCGGCATTGGTGAAGCCGAGCACCACCGGATGCGACAGGAAGTTAAGCAGTACACCTAACCTCAATAGTCCCAGCGAAACCTGAAACAGGCCAACCATGAGCGCCAATAGTATGGAATAAGCGATGAAGGACTCGCCGCCCGCCGTGGCCAATGGTTCAAGGGCGGCAGCCGACAATAACGACACCACCGCTACCGGTCCAGTGGCCAATTGTCGCGAAGAGCCAAATATTGCGGCCACCATGGGTGGCAGAAATGCGGCGTACAAACCGTAATATGCTGGCAAACCTGCAAGCTGCGCATATGCCATTGACTGCGGGATAAGAACCAGTGCGACCGTTACGCCGGCAACAATGTCTGCTCGAAGAGTAATACCCGATCTCAGCTCGGGCAGCCAACGCAGAAATGGAACAAACAGATCGAATAAAACGGAAAGTAGACGGGATTTTTTTGCGTCCAACTTTTGGCTCTCTAGGTAAAGGGGCGTAAACCGACAATTAGTGTCACTTATTCTATTATATTTTACCAATCAATGCGCGTTTGGCAGTGACATGCCATTTTCAAGTGGAATTTGAGTCGGCAGAGACAAACCAACCCGGAATGACAACACCAACAACTTGGGAGCGCCAGCTGAAGTGCAATTAATGGCGAACGCTACATCGAGATGAGTAGACAGGCCGTCTATTTCGACTCGTCTTCTTTCGGTAACCAGTCTTCCAGCGCCGCAATTATCTTGCGCGCCTGATCGGCACTCGAAATGTTAAACTTGGATTTGGGTTGATACTGCCCGTTGCGTTTCTGGTAACGGCGAATACTGTATTTGTCAGGGCCGTATTCTTCCTTGCTACGATTCCAGTCCTGATAACGATATATAATGGTAGACCACGCACCCTTGGTGAGAACGCGTTTGTCCAACTCTTTAACGACCATCTGGCCATCTTCTTCGTAGTTTACTGTCAATTCTTCCACATCTGAAGCCATACTAACCTCGCTCAATATAAAAACACCTTACAGTGAGATTGATTGTAGAAGTGGGCGCCGTTAGTTGCAAACTTGCGACTCTACCAGCTCTGCCAGGACCGCACGGCGCGCACCGACTCTGGGCTACATTGCAGGCCAGCTGACCTGATTTTTATACTTTATCGGCCTGAACCGTCGCTTATCTGTTCACGTCAAAGTCCACGAGACTCCTTGATTTGCTCATAGGCAGCTCTAATTTCCTGAGCTTTCTGTGTGGCAATCTTCATCATTTCTTCCGGCAGACCTTTTGACACCAGTTTGTCTGGATGATGCTGGCTCATCTGTCGTCGATAAGCCTTTTTTATTTCTGTATCAGTCGCCTTTTTATTGACACCCAGTACTGCATAGGCATCCGGCAAACTGCCGTGCCCACGAACACCACCTTGCCCGCCTGCAAAATGTTGCTGCGCACGCACCGATGCGATCAAACGCTCAAAAAATACGCGCGGAAAACCCAGCCGGTCGGCGATACGAAACAACATGCGTTCTTCGGTGTAATCAAACTTGCCGTCCGCCAGTGCGGTTGATATTTGTATTTCCAGAAACATGCGCACCAGATTGACACGCCGGTGACACTCCTGTCGGAACTGGTCAAGTACATCCTCAAGCGGGAAATTGGCTGCCTTACCTTCCTGAAAAAGACCGATTGCGGCCGTGCGCTGCGCGTCGCTTAGTTGCATTTGTGCCATCACCTGCTGCGCCATGGCAATTTCGTCCCGCGTCACGTGGCCATCGGCCTTGGCCACATGGCCCATTATGGAAAAAGTAGCTGTGAAAAACGCGGTCTGTACGCGTTCCTGATCGCCTGTGTGCAAGGTTTCGCGACCACGCCCCATGCTCACATCAATGTTGTGCCCCATGGCGGCACCCAATAGTGCGCCCAGCGGCCCACCAATGGCGAACCCTAGTGCACCACCAACAATTTTCCCCCACCAACCCATATCTCTTGCGGTCCCCGAATTATATTAGCCTGCCAGTTTAGCGATTTCGTCGGCCCCGACCTAATCTATGCACCCAAAGATCCACCCTGCCCCAGAATTCTTCCCGCCATCGGAGATATCGGGGTCGCTGTTTCCAATCCTCCAGCTTTATTTCATTGCTTTGTGCAAAATCGTTTACAAACATTGCTGCAACTTCGTCGGCAAAGTTCGGGTCATCTACCGCCTGATTGGCCTCCAGATTCCAGCGCAGATTCCAGCGGTCAAAATTACTCGACCCGACTGAAACCCACTGATCGCATACCAGTGCCTTACTGTGAAGCACTCGCGGCTGGTATTCAAATATCCGAATACCACTATTTAGCAAAGCGGTGTAATAACGTCGGCCGGCGAAACGAACGGCGGGATGATCCGTTTCCGGTCCCGGCAATAACAACCTCACATCCACTCCTTGTAAACTGGCACGCCGCAGTACCCGTCTCAGTTTCCAGGACGGAACAAAATAGGCTGTCGAAAACCAAACGCGATGTTCCGATTCACCAATATGATTGACAAGAGATCGCATCATGCCCTGGAAGCGAATTCCCCTGGTAACGGTCACGCGCCCTTTTATGCCCTTGGCTAAAACATCTGGCTTAACAAAACTATCTTCAATGTGACGCTTACTCGATTCCAGCCACACTTCTGCAAACAATACCTGCCAGTCCTCGAGTGCCGGGCCACTGATCTCCAGCATGGTCTCGCGCCATGGATGACCTGCGCCATCAGGCGGTGCGAACTCGTCGGTGATGCCCGCGCCACCAACAAAAGCGGTCTCTCCATCGACTATCAGAAGCTTACGGTGATCGCGTGCCATATTATCAAACAGATTTGCCCATCGAATCTTGTTATAAAAACACACCTCAATATTGTCGTGTCGCAGTCGATCTTTATCACGGTGACTCAGTCCACGAGAACCAAAATCATCAAGTAGAAGCTTGACGGATACCCCGCGACCCGAGGCGGCAAGCAAGCTATCAATGAATTTCGTTGCCACGACACCAGATTCAAACAGATACATTTCCAGCCAGATCGTACTACGTGCATGCTCGATCGCACCCAGCATTCGCGGGAAGAAATGATGGCCGTCGACTAACAGCTCGAAACGATTGCCGTCTCGCCAGTGGAACCGAAATCTTCGTTTTCTTTTTAAAGCCATGGAAATCGTGTCAGGCGCGAAATGTCAGTTTAACAAAAAGAATCAGGGATTAAATTTATAATATCTGCGATGGAGGTAATTCACACCCGGTAGCAATTCATTGCCGCTCCTCTCCATTCCGGCCAGCTATGTGTGCGGTACGTTCATGACAGGCAATACAATGATTCTTCTACAGTAAACGACTGCGATCCAGTCCGAATTCGGGTCTCATTTTCCGCTCCCGCGCCTGTCAGTTTTACCCACTGCCTGATATCAGGGAAGTGTCTTTATAAAATCATCCAGACCATTAATGTAGTCACTACCGCTAACACTGAATCCCTCATTGTGACCCCCGCGCAGTTCCAGAAATCGTTTCGGTTTCGATGCCAGGTCAAATAGTTGCCGGCCTTGCCTGAAAGGAACGATTTCATCCTGCCTGCTGTGGATAACCAGTATCGGGCTGGATATCCGGGAGATGTACTTCGCGGTTGGATAGTGAATGCGTGTCAGTAATTTCACCGGCAGATACCAGTAAACAGTTTTGGCCAGCGCTTCTGTGGAGGTAAATGCCGATTCCACAATAATGCCGCCGGGACTCACTACAGTGGCGAGTTGTGCGGCAATGGCAGCACCCAGCGATCGTCCGAACAGAATAATATTTTTCTCGTCCATGCCACGCTCCGAGACCAGGTATTGCCACGCAGCCCTTGCGTCCTCGTAGGTACCCGCTTCAGTCGGGCGGCCGCCACTATTCCCGTAACCGCGATAGTCGATGATCAATACCGACAAGCCCAATTCGTTGAATATTTTCAACGATTCCAGGCGATGGGAGATGTTGCCGGCGTTGCCATGGAAAAAGAGTAACGTGTACTTTGATTTTTTGGCGGGCACATACCATCCATGTAAGGAGACATTGTCTGCTGTTCTAAGCCAAACATTTTCATAGTCCATACCTAGCCGTTCCGGCGTCGCCACCAGATTTCGCGACGGAATCTCCGGAAGGTAGATCATCCGGGACTGGGAGAAGTAAATGATTACGACAATTAGCGCGTAAGCGAATACCAGAATAGCAATCAAGCCGACCACAGGATTCGAGGAATAGGTCATTTACTCCCCTTTCCGTCCTGACCAGCACTGCCGATACAGGATCCATCCGTAAATGCCAGCATTGAGCAACAGCACAATTGCGCCAAAGAAAATCTGCAGCTCGCGCGTCAGCTCGACAGGATAGAGTACCGGTAGGATATAGTGCGCAATGAAATCACCGCTATAGGTCGGACCCCCTTCACCCGCCCGCAACCGGTTTTCCAATGGCGTCAGCGGACAGGTTCCTCCGCTAAATTCGATTGCCGCCGCCCATGCCACGGTGGGAATATGCAACCACGCCACCCGGCGCCACCTGAGCACCAGCAATCCGCCGGCCACGGCAAAGACTATAAACAACAAATGGAGTACTACCACTGCATCGGCCATGTTGCGGCACTCTGTAGCAAGTTTAGGTCATCATACCCGTTGCCCGGCGACAGGAAAAAGATTTACGACGTATTGGCATCAAGAATTAGTCAGGCAACCAGGCTAACCGGTATAAAATGTGGGCTAACTGTCGTCATTAGACAGGCGTGCCACCCTATTCAAGACGCCCCACTTCGACAATCCGCCGTCCGCCGCCGATGACAGGTCACGAAATAAAAATAGTAATCTGATATTGTAACTATCTGGAAAAAGAAGACGCACGGGCATGAATCAGCTCCAACAAACCATCGTTGACAAAAAGGAGGCCCTCGCCAGCACGGTGAGTGGCCCGCTGGCTGCGCTCGCACAGATTTGTGCCGACGTATGGCCCTATGCTGATCAGCTGGATCCTGTTCTGCAGGCCGCCTTCTCCAACGTACCCAACTGCCAATTGTTGTATGCCTGGGATGTGGAAGGCATTGAAATCTCTTCCATGGTACAAAAAAACAACATCGACCCGAGCTGGCGTGGGCGTGATCTATCCAACCGGCCCTATCTAAAAAATAACTTGCCATTTAAAGGCGTGATGTTGTCGTCGGTCTACCAAAGTGAGTTCACGCACGAACAATGTATCACCGCCCTGCAAGCGGTATCTCGTGACGACACCCTGTTGGGCTTTATTGCCGCTGACTTTGCACTGTCTGACCTGCTGGAGGATAAACGACTGGTGTCCTCAGCAACACACTGGCAGCAATTTCGTGGCGACCCCAGCATTCGTGGCACCTTGTTTATGCAAGAACGGACCCAGAGCCTGCTGGACGACAATATTGACCTGGTGAATGATCAGATCGAACGCCTGATGACGCGCCATGGCGTATTTCACGTAAAAATTCACTACTCCAGCGGACGTGTTTCACTATGGTTGATGGATGATCCCTACAGCTACCGCATACACTCTGCCAGCGAAATTATCGATCCGGATATTTGTCTGGCCTACCCCATTCACGCCTACCCGAAAATGGCCAACGTGGCGCCGGAAAAAATTACCAGGGTATTGCAGGAGTTCAAAGAGCTTCGATTTGCGGATGAAACTATTTACCTGCGATCCAGTTCAATAAATATCATTAACAGTATGCTGGGTCTGACCTTCTCTTGCGATGGTTCACACTACATGCCAGTAGATGAATTTCTTGAAAAAAATCTGGCGTTCTGGCTTGGCTCGCTCAATACGGATACCGGATCTGCCGCCTGATTCATTCCTGGGCAGCGCTGCTGAAAATATTATTACGAAGCCAGGCTTCCGAGAGTACGTAGCCGGTTCTCAAATAATTTTACGCTCTCCAGGTTCTCTCCCACAATGGCAACACTGCCGGTTTTTGTTGGCACAATGATGCCGGTAAAGCGATCGTCGGATAGATTGCGCGAACTGGATACATACTCACCGGGCATCCACAACAATGTAACAACGCCGAGCTCGCTGGTAACGACAAGATGTGCGCCGTCATAATTCCGGATACGACAGGTCCCGGCATATCGAACCCTGCCGATCGGTTTTAACACCTGCGAACCGAACGGCAATAATATTTTATTCACCTGCGCCAATTGCACATTTGTGCGATCGTTCAGGTGACGTAGCTCACTGTTAACATGCGCCAGCACAGTCGCATTCAGAGATGTTGGATAGTTATTGACAACCAGCATGCCAGCGAAACCGAATATCAATACTACACTGGCAGCGATCGCGCCCCACCATCGCCGACGATTTCTATTCAATTTTTCAATTGATGTACTCTGCCGCAGCAATATTCTGGACGTTAGGTGCTCCGGCACTTCCAGTGACAAAGCCACGGCCAGTTCTTTTTCAATAGCCTGGCTGCGACTGGCAAACTCGCGACAACTCTCGCACAACTCAAGATGTGTCTGTATATCTTCACGGTGATCGCCCGGGCTTTCCAGCAATCGTCTTCGTAATTCAATGCAATTCATTTTCAATTAGCACCCGTAATATATAACTATCCTGATGTACCTTCTTTCCTGCCATCAGCTTTGCCACCGCTCAGTGCCTGGCGTAATTGCTGGCGGGCACGAAACAATCGCGTCATAACCGCACCCGGCTTTATCTCCAGCATGGCCGCTATCTCTTCTCCCGAGTAGCCTCCGATTACCTGCAGCAAAAGTGGTTCGCGATATTCGACTCCCAGTTTCAGTAATGCTCGACGCAACATGATGGTCTCGGGTTTCGCGTCACTGAATTCCGGACTGCTCAATTTTTCAATCTCACTGTCACCCATGTGCAAGGGATCCCTGCCGAATCGTTCACAGATCCGCGCGAACTCTCGTCGCAATATTGTAATGAGCCAGCCCTTGGCGGCGCGATGGTCATTCAGTGAATCCAGCGCCCTCCATGCTCTCGCGAAGGTTTCCTGAACCAGATCCTCCGCCTGCGTGGAATCACGGCATAACCACACCGCGTAGCGATAGAGATCGCTGCTATACGCGTTCACCAGGGCCTCAAATTGCGACTGTCGCACTGACATATATCTGATTAGACCCTCTTTTTTCGCAAATTCTTACAGAAAATCTTCACTCTTTCACAAATTGTCCATAGCTTGTAAGAAACCACGCCAATTACCGGTCTCTATCTCAGGAGCTGGTGTTTCTATGTGCCAGCCCCCTGTTCAATTGACCAAGGAGGAGTATGTATGTCACAGACCAAGACTATTGTGAATAGTGCCATCGCCACGGCACTGGCGCTGGGGTTGGCCATGAGTGCTGGTAATGTTCTGGCTGCCAAGAAGGGCTTCGAGAAATGTGCGGGTATCGCCAAAAAGGGATTGAATGACTGCGGCACCGCCAAGCACGGATGTTCCGGTAAGGCGACAACGAGCGGTGCCAAAGATGAGTGGGTTTATGTCAAGACAGGCACATGTAACAAAATAGTTGGCGGCACCGTGTTTAAGCCCAAGAAAAAATCGTAATACGTGAGGCACTCGCCACGATGGGATAACAGGCCGATCCAGGGAGTCGGGATCGGCCTGCGATCTCCCCACTATGAAACTATAGAACGGGAACTGCCGCAGGTTCCCTGGTTTGAGGTGCTGAGCGACAACTACATGGGCAAGGGCGGGTCCGCCTTGCAACATCTGGAGAATATTCGCAGAAACTATCCGGTTACTTTTCACGGCGTTGGCATGTCACTGGGCTCGACGGATCCACTCAATCTGGATTATCTGCAATCATTGAAATCCCTGATCCATCGCTTTGAGCCAGCTTATGTGTCGGACCATTTGTGCTGGACGTCAGTCGGCGGTCACTATGCACATGATCTGCTGCCGTTGCCCTATACCGATGAGGCGCTCAACCACATCGCTGATCGAATCCAACAGGTACAGGAAATACTGGGTCGCAAGATACTGGTCGAGAATGTATCAAGTTATATGCGTTACAAACATTCTGCAATGTTTGAGTGGGAATTTTATCATGCTGTCGTAGAACGCGCAGACTGTGACATGCTGCTCGATATAAATAACATCTATGTAAGCGCCCGCAACCACCAGTTTGATGCCGGTGCCTATCTGGCATCCGTTCCTGTGAATCGCGTTCGTGAATTTCATCTCGCCGGGTATGAAGACCTGGGCGACATGTTGCTGGACACACACGGACAACGCGTCCATGCACCGGTCTGGGATCTGTACGAGAATGCACTGCGTCGATTTGGTGCCATACCGACACTACTTGAGTGGGATACTGACATACCGGAATTCGCGGTGTTGGAGGAAGAAGCCGCCATAGCGCGGTCGATGATGGAAGAGGAATGTCTGGATGTTGCGTAAACTCCAACACGATATATTACGCGACCTGGTAACACAGGAGCGAGACCCGGCAGCACTCAATTGGATAAATGGGAAAGGATCGCTCTCCGCGGAGAGACAATATTCGGCGTATCGACACAGCGTTCAGGGCGGCCTGGCCGAAGCGCTTGGGGAAATTTATCCGGTGTGCCAGGAACTGGTGGGTGAAAATTTCTTTACCGGCATGGCGCTGGAATATATTCGGCTAAACCCATCAATCTCGCCTGACTTGACAGACTACGGCGACAATTTTGATCAGTTTATCGCCAGCTTCGAACCAGCCGCCTCACTGCCCTATTTCGCCGATGTCGCTACACTGGAATGGCACTGGCACCGGGTATTCAATGGAATTAATCCGGTCAGCGCTGGTATTAATAGCCTTGCCAACCTCAACCCGGAACAACAATTGCAACTACGATTCAAGATCTCCGGCAACATCGGGCTGGTGCAGTCGAACTATCCGGTACACCGTATCTGGCAGGTCAACCAGGAGGAACACGAGGGTGACGACATCGTCAACCTGGATGACGGCGGCATCCGGCTGATTATCTGGCGTGACAAATTGACCATGCGCATTGATCCGTTGAATGAAAACGAGTGGATGCTGATCAATGCGGTGAGGTCCGGCAAAAAGTTTGAAGAAATTTGCCGGATTTTTTCCGCCCTGAACGAAGAAGACATAATTGGGCAATTCCTCGCCCAATGCTTCCAAAATGGTTGGGTGCAAGCGGTTGAGCTAGCCGATATTTCAATGAGTTGACATCGTCATGGCTCAGAACGCCTATGTGACGGCGCCACGCAAATACAGGCCCACTTCGCCACGTTCCCATGGCGCAACAATCATGTGATAAACGACCCACCCCGCTGGATCTGTTTACGAAATCGACGCTATTTTCCCCTAAAACAGACCTAAAACCACATTTCTGTCGCATGTATCCCATTTTCAACGTGGTAAAATTCTTCCCTTTTATTGTGATTTCCTTAAACTCGACGGTCAGATTAGACAAACCGGAAAGGTGTCCGCTTTTCAATAGAAAAGGGACCCACATATATTAAGGTGTTCAACCCGAGTTTGACGATGTCATGATACCTATAAACCGAGCACAGGCAGTCCCACAACACCTGGACGAAGAAATTCGCCGGATCGCCGTAGGTGTGCGACCGCCAGCATTGCTATCGGTTGAAGAAAAGGCTGCGCTTAAAGCAAAAATCAGGAAGCTGCTAAAACAGCAGAATGCGGTTCTGGTGGCGCACTACTATGTTGACGATGAGCTGCAGCAACTGGCAGAAGAAACCGGTGGCCATGTCGCCGATTCCCTGGACATGGCCAACTTCGGCAACCAGCACCCCGCGGATACCCTGATTGTTATCGGCGTTCGCTTCATGGGTGAAACCGCCAAGATACTAAATCCCGAAAAACGGGTATTGATGCCAGATCTTGGCGCCAACTGCTCTCTGGATCTGGGGTGTCCGGCAGATGAGTTTTCTGCCTTCTGCGGTGAGCACCCGAACCACGCTGTGGTGGTCTATGCCAATACCAGTGCCTCCGTTAAGGCCCGCGCCGACTGGGTAGTCACATCGAGCAATGCACTGCCCATCGTGCGCCACCTGAAAGCCCAGGGGCAAAAAATTATCTGGGCGCCCGACCGGCACCTTGGACATTACGTGCAATCGCAGACCGGCGCCGACATGCTGATCTGGCAGGGCGTCTGTATTGTGCACGACGAATTCAGGACCGCTGAGCTGCTGAAATTAATGCAAGCACACCCGGATGCAGAGGTGCTGGCGCACCCTGAATCGCCGGAGGCGGTAATTGCTAAGGCGAATGTCGTGGGTTCTACCTCACGTTTAATACAAGCCGCAAAGGATTCGACCGCCAGCGAGCTGATTGTTGCCACGGACTCTGGCCTGTTTCATAAAATGAAGCAGGCTGCCCCTGGTAAAACGCTGATCATCGCACCCACTGGCGGTGAAAGCGCGACCTGCATCATGTGCGCCCAATGTCCCTGGATGGCGATGAATGGCCTCGAAAACTTGCTGCAAGTGCTGGAAACCGGGAGCAATGAAATTCATATCGATGAAACCGTTCGCAAAGCTGCCCTAAAACCCATTGAACGGATGCTGGCGTTTTCTAAATCATTCGGTTTGGTTAAAGAAGCACCCCGCCAGGCCGTCGGCAACGGTCGATAAATCTGCCTTTACCTGCCCATTTTTTCCTTTGTAATCTACATTAAGGCACACCGCTGATAGATACTGGCAGGACGATCGCCAGTTCTGCTACAAAATTCACCCTAAAACGGTACGTTCATCTCGTAATCGCCTTTATTACCTCGCCCGATCAATCCATACTTTAAATAAGCAAAACTCACTGTGAAATACCATGGTCAGAGTGACGACGAAACATGCGCAGATTGGAGCGGACTCGCCAGCCAATATTGAGGCGTGGTTACGGGCGCTCAGCCAGACCTACCCGGCTTCCGAGTTCGAGGTAATCGAAAAGGCCTGCGACGTAGCACGGCAGGCTCATCGCGGGCAAAAACGGGCCTCGGGCGAACCCTTCTTTTTTCATTCACTGGCAGTCGCCGGTATTCTTGCGGAATTGCGACTCGACTACGAGACCATCGCTGCCGCAATTCTTCATGACGTGGTTGAAGATACCGAGGTAACGCTCAAGGATGTGCGCGAGCAGTTCGGTAAAACCATTAGCGACCTTGTGGATGGCGTGACCAAGATGGACTTGATTCAGGGGATTCGCACCACCGGCGAGCCCGCGCCCAGGGAACATGCCCACGCCGAGAACCTGCGAAAAATGTTACTCGCGATGGCAGCCGATGTTCGTGTGGTGCTGATAAAATTGGCAGATCGCCTGCACAATATGCGCACACTCGGCTCCCTGCCCGAACACAAACAACAACGTATCGCCAGCGAGACCATGGAAATTCTGGCGCCGCTGGCCAATCGTCTCGGTATCTGGCAAATCAAATGGGAGCTGGAAGACCTGTCGTTTCGTTATCTGAAACCGGGATCCTACAAGCAAATCGCCAGTTCGCTAAAAGAGCGCCGCATTGATCGCGAACGCTACATCGAAAACTTTGTCGGGCAGCTGCAGACCGCACTGGAGATTGAAGGAGTCGGGGTCAAGGCCGAGGTGAAAGGACGCGCCAAACACATCTACGGTATCTGGAAGAAGATGCGCCACAAGAATCAGGACTTCCACGAAATTTATGACGTGCTTGCGGTGCGCGTACTGGTGGACAGCATTCCCGATTGTTATGCCGTACTCGGAACGGTGCATACACTATGGCAATACCTGCCCGGTGAATTTGATGATTACATCGCCACACCGAAGGAGAACAATTACCGCTCTATTCATACGGCAGTCATCGGACCATCAGGCAAAACAGTGGAAGTACAAATACGCACCCGCGACATGAACCAGGAATCCGAATATGGCGTGGCGGCACACTGGCGTTACAAAGAAAACGCCAAGTCAGACGAAAGTTTCGACAGCAAGATAGCCTGGTTGCGGCAGTTGCTCGATTGGAAAGACGAAGTGGCCGAGGCCAGTGAGTTTGTGGATCAGTTCAAGTCCGAGGTCTTTGCCGATCGCGTCTATGTATTTACACCACTCGGGAATGTGATCGACCTGCCACGTAATGCGACACCGCTGGACTTTGCCTACCAGATTCACACTGAAGTGGGCAACCGCTGTCGTGGTGCCAAGGTAAACGGCCACATCGTGCCACTGACGTATAAACTCCAGACCGGTGAAAAAGTCGAGGTACTCACGGTAAAAAACGGTGGCCCCAGTCGTGACTGGCTTAACCCCCACCTTGGATACATCAAGAGCCCCAAGGCCCGATCCCAGATTCAGCGCTGGTTTCGATTGCAGAATTATGAACACAATGTCGCCGAGGGCCGCACTATGCTCGAGCGCGAACTGAAGCGTATGGGCTATGCCGATGTCAGCTTCGAGAAGATAGCCCGCAAACTGAAACAGAAAAATGTCGACGACATGATGGCCGCCATCGGCCGGGGTGACATCAAACCCTCGCGTGCCGTGCGTACCGCCAGCGAACTGACCGAAACCCGCGGCAAGGAAGAACCAATCACGCCCATTGTTCGCGACGGCTCAAAACCTGGGCCGCCCACGGGTATCCGCGTCCAGGGTGTTGGCGATCTGCTAACCCGCTTTGCCGGCTGCTGTAAACCCGTGCCGGGAGATCCCATTACCGGATATATCACCCGTGGAAAGGGGGTAACAATCCATCGTCAGGACTGTCACAATATTTTAAATGCAATTAGCGACAACCCCGAGCGACTGGTTGAAGTGGACTGGGGCGGAAAGCTAACCGGTACTTATCGTGTCGATATTGAAATTCTCGCGTTTGACCGTCATGGCCTGATGCGCGATATCACCACCCAGTTAGCCAATGAGACCATCAACGTAATTGCGATCAATACCGAAACCAACAAAGACTCCAATACCGCTTACATGGTGATAACGGCCGAAGTGCCGGATATCGACACCCTGAGCATGGTGCTGGCACGAATCAATTTGATTCCGAATGTGACTGAAGTTCGGCGGAAGTCGAATTAGGTTAAAACCGGACGACTGAGAACAACCGGTTTATATTACACTTGGTTCTGTGCTTCCGGCTGAACCCTGACCAGATTTTTTATCGTATCGATCATTGGTTTCCAGTCGACCGGTTTCTGCACATAGGCCT
>JBGMQT010000013.1:0-43791 GCA_048060695.1 Acidiferrobacterales bacterium | reverse complement strand
CGCCGGCGTGCCGAAATCGCCCGAGCCCTGGCCACACAGCCCGCCTTCATACTACTGGATGAGCCCTTTGCTGGCGTGGACCCCATATCTGTCATCGAAATTCAGCACTTAATCAAGCAGTTGCAAGAGCTGGGTATCGGTGTGCTCATCACAGATCACAACGTTCGTGAAACGCTGAAGATTTGCGACCGCGCCTATATCCTCAGCGAAGGGGCGATTTTGACCGCCGGGTCACCGGCAGACGTGCTTCAGAACGAAGACGTAAAGCGCGTCTACCTGGGTGAAGATTTCACCCTGTAAGCAATATGATCATTTTTAAATTTTTCTATACCCACCCCTCGGAAATGGACTAGTATTAAATACATAAGGAAGCCAATTCCGACGCAAAATATCCGGATCTATGAACGCAAGCAGTTACTAACAGCCCGCCGAGCATGAAACAATCGCTAGAGTTTAAACTCGGTCATCAGCTGACCATCACCCCGCAACTGCAGCAGGCAATCCGACTCCTGCAGCTGTCTTCGCTAGAGCTCCAGCAGGAAATTCAGGAAGCGCTGGAAACCAACCCACTGCTGGAAGAAACCGAAGAGGAAGCTACCAAACCGGAGACCGATACCGACGAGGGTCTTAACGGTGAGGACGTCATTCGCGCAACAGATACCGAGATGGAGCAAGGTTCACCTGAAGGCAATGCAGAAACCGATCAGGAATGGGCAGACCCGATTGATACCCTGGTTGCCCCCAGTACGCGCAATGACAACGAGGGGCCAGCGCTGGACATCGATGCCCGCAACAGTGCCGTGCAATCCCTGGGGGACCACCTGGTCTGGCAAATGCAAATGACACCTTTTTCAGATCGTGATCGGGGAATAGCGATGGCCATTATCGATGTTATCGACGATGACGGCTATTTGCAGAGCAGTCTGGAAGATATTCGCGAAACGGTAACCGAGGATGATGATGAAGTCGGTACGGATGAAATTGAAGCCGTACTGCACCAGATTCAGAACTTTGATCCGCTGGGGGTTGGTGCGAGAAACCTGGCAGAATGCATTCGTTTGCAAATGAGGATTCTGGATAAAAACACTCCATTTCTCGAAGCAGCCTTCGCGCTTTCCACTGAGGAGAACCTGGCACTGCTCGCCAACCGCGATCACAATAAACTACGCCGCAATCTTAAACTGCGTCAGGAAGACCTGCAGGGCGCCTTGCAATTAATCCACCAGCTAAACCCACGACCCGGCGCCAGCGTTAATGCTCCCCAGGCCAGCTATGTCGTGCCAGATATTATTGTAAAAAAGGTGAAGGGCCAATGGCGGGCTGAACTTAATGGTGAAGTCAGTCCGCGACTGCGCATTCATCAGCAATATGAGAAACTCATCAAACGCGGGAACAACAGTGAAGATAATAAGTACTTGCTGGATCAGTTGCAGCAGGCCAAGTGGTTCCTGAAGAGTCTGCACAGCCGCAACGACACCCTGCTCAAGGTTGCACGACAGATAATTGATCGACAACGAGCATTCTTTGATCATGGCCCAGAGGCAATGAGGCCGCTGGTACTGCACGATATTGCCGAGGCAGTGGAAATGCATGAATCAACCATTTCGCGGGTGACTACCAACAAGTACATGCTGTCACCGCGCGGTGTTTTTGAGCTCAAGTACTTCTTCTCCAGTCATGTCAGCACAGTAGATGGTGGCACCTGCTCTGCTACCGCCATTCGCTCCCTGATTCATAAAATCGTCGACGCTGAATCACCGAAAAAACCGGTTAGCGATAGCAAGATTGCCCAGTTATTGGGTGACCAGGGGATTAACGTCGCGCGCCGAACAATTGCAAAGTATCGCGAATCACTAAATATACCCGCCTCCAATTTAAGAAAATCGCTACTATAAGGCGAGGAGAACAATGCCATGAAAATAACTATCACCGGAAAAAATATAGATATTACTGACGCGCTGAGAGATTATGTTTCTGAGAAACTGGGTCGAATCGAAAAACATTTTGATCACGTTACCAACACCAATGTCGTCTTGCAGGTAGAAAAGACCCGTCAGCTGGCGGAAGCCACTATTAACGCCAGGGGGGCCCAACTGCATGCCAATGCCGAAGGTGCGGACATGTACGCCGCGATCGACTCTCTCTCGGATAAACTGGATCGCCAGGTAATCAGACTCAAGGAAAAAACATCGGATCATCACCGTAGTGATGGCGCCGAGCGTAAACATTCGGCTGCCTGACCCTCCACTATCACATCAATCAATCGGTCAACGGTGATGCTGCTCCACGACCTGATCGCACCCGAACGCATCAGCTTGTCAATCAGTGCAAGCAGCAAAAAACGCTTGCTGGAGAAGATCAGTGAACTACTTGGAGAAGCGGTTCCGGATCTCGACGATCGTGCAATATTTCAGTCACTGATTGATCGCGAGCGCCTGGGCAGTACCGGGGTCGGTGACGGTGTTGCGCTTCCTCATGGAAGACTGAAGGGACTGGATCGGGCTATCGGCGCCTGTGTCATTCTCCGCGAAGAAATGGATTACGATTCAATTGACGGCAATCCAGTTAAAATCATCTTTGCCCTGTTGGTACCGGAAGAGGCAACCGATGAGCATTTGCAACTTCTCGCACAGCTGGCTCGCATTTTTACCGTGGCGGAAAACCGCGAACGACTGCTGGATGCAGATCAAATTGATGAAGTTTATAATTTCTTCTGCTCCTTTGACTCCAACTATCAACAGGCATCATGAACCCGACGGTAACAACCTCTCAGCTATTCAACGCTCAGCAAGACGCACTCGCTCTGCAATGGGTCACCGGCAAGGACGGGGGTTCGAGGGAACTGGAGGCCCCCAACGCTGAATATCCAGGCATGGCGCTGGTGGGTCATCTCAACTTTGTCCACCCCAATCGCGTACAAGTGATCGGCAGAACCGAGCACCAGTATCTTGGAAACTTGAGCAACGAAGAGCGAATCCGTACGCTCGACCTGCTGTTTGAATGCGATACGACTTCTCTGGTGGTCGTAACCGGTCGTACACCGGACAACGATATGATCGCAGCCGCAAAAAAAACGGGCATGCCGCTATGCCTTTCACCAAAACCCGGCCCGGTCGTTATCGAGACCTTGCAGTATTATCTCGCGCGCGCGCTGGCCCCGCGCGTTTCAGTCCATGGCGTATTCATGGAAGTCATGGGCATTGGCGTTCTGATTACCGGTGAATCAGGAATTGGAAAAAGCGAGCTGGCGCTGGAATTGCTTAGCCGCGGCCACCGTCTAATTGCAGATGATGCAGTCGAACTGATTCGCGCCGGACCTGAAATACTTGTAGGTCAAAGCCTGAAACACGAATTGCTGGAGTATCTTGAGGTCCGCGGTCTCGGTATTCTCAACGTAAGGACCATGTTCGGCGAAACAGCAGTGCGGCACAAAAAGAAGGTTCACTTCACGGTCAGTCTGGAACGTCTGGACAAATCACGCCTCGATAAAATGGACCGCCTGTTGATCGACGACAAGGTCCGGCATTTTCTGGATGTTGGTGTGCCCGAAATTCTACTACTGGTTGCGCCCGGAAGAAATCTGGCCGTACTGGTGGAAGCCGCAACACGCACCCACATTTTACGCATGTGGGGAATCAATCCTGTTGAGGAGTTTCTTGAAAAACATGGCTCTCTACTCAACAATAACGAACAATGAGCTTTCTTCTTGTTAGCGGACTTTCCGGCTCGGGTAAAAGTATTGCCTTGCACGCACTCGAAGACTCGGGTTTTTATTGCATTGACAACCTGCCGGCCCGCCTCCTGCCCCACCTTGCCGAACAGATACAGCAATCGAGCGACAAATTGTCCGACAATGTTGCGGTCGGAATTGATGCGCGCAACAGGGAATTTCTGCAAGAGCTTCCCGACGCGCTGGATAAACTGTCACGCCTGGGCATCGATTTCCAGATCGTGTTTCTCGAGGCAGATGACACCATACTCATCAAACGATACAAGGAAACACGCCGAAAACATCCGCTTACCGATGAAGATGTTTCCCTGCTAGAAGGAATCTCTCTGGAGAAAACCCAGCTCAATCCGCTTTCGTCCGACGCTGCATTACGCCTCGATACTACCTTCACCACACCGCACGAACTCAGGCAGCAGATACTGGATTTTGCCGGGGGTAGCGAGTCGGGCAGACTAACCCTGCTATTTCGTTCATTTGGATTCAAACACGGTACACCACTGGACGCTGACTATGTGTTTGACATACGCTGTTTACCCAATCCGTACTGGCAGGCAGAGCTGCGACAATTTACTGGTCTGGATGAACCGGTAATCGAATTCCTGGAGAAACAATCGGAAGTTCAAGAGATGTTTGAGTCTATTTGCACTTTTCTGGAAAAATGGCTACCGGCCTTTGAACTGGAAAATCGCAGCTATCTGACAATCGCAGTGGGTTGCACCGGTGGCCAGCACCGCTCGGTCTACCTGACGGACAAATTGGCTACCTATTTTTCTAATGCCGGCGTGCAAACACAGGTGCGTCATCGGGAGTTAACATGATTGGCATACTGATTCTAACGACCGGCGAAACCGGTCAGCACCTGATCGAGGATGCTGCCAGCATCGCCGGCGACACACCGGAAAAACTTTTGAGCCTGGCAGCACATCACCGGTCACCGGAAAAGATGCTGGTGCTGATTGGTGAATCGGTGCAGACACTTGATGAGGGTGATGGTGTTCTCATACTTGCTGACGTATACGGTTCGACACATACTAATACTGCATGCAGCATTCTTGAGCCCGGGCGTATTGAACTGGTTTCGGGTGTTAGCCTGCCGATGTTAATGCGGGCACTTAACTACCGACACTTGTCACTGGAACAGCTTGCAGAGAAAGCGGCAGCTGGCGGTCGCGAGTGTGTAGTCTGGCCTAATGGACCGGACGAGCTGCGGGAAATGCGTGGATGAAGTGCAAGGATATACTCATCGACAATAAACTCGGCCTGCACGCCCGCGCTTCAGCAAAATTTGTACAACTGGCATCTGAATACAACAGTGACATTTCACTGTCACGCAACGGAAAAATGGTGAATGGTAAAAGCATAATGGGGATCATGATGCTGGCTGCAGCAAAGGGAACCAGGCTTGAGCTTTGTGCCAACGGCACCGATGAAGCAAATGCGGTAACAGCGCTGTCCGGTTTAGTGGGCGATTTGTTTGGTGAGGGCGAGTAGTGCTGGCGCTGCATGGCACCGGGGTCAGCAGCGGAATTTCTCTGGGTACCGCCCATGTCGTACATCGTTCCCGTCTGGCAATCCCGCAATACAATGTCCCAATTGCGCTGATTGAAAAAGAGGTAGAGCGCTTTCAGGCAGCGGTATCACTGGCACAATCACAACTGGAGAACGTGCGCGAACATATCCCCGCCAATGCCCCACCTGAAACTGGCAGCTTTATCGACACCCACCTGCTCATCCTGTCGGACAAACTGATTTCGACGGCACCGCTCGATACCATTCGCAAGCATAAGCGTAACGCCGAATGGGCACTGAGCATTCAGGGGCAGGAACTTGGCGATATTTTTGAGGGTATGGAAGACCCGTATCTGCGCAACCGCGGCACTGATGTCGACCAGGTCGTTGAGCGCATCATGCGAAACCTGATCGTGCCACATGAGATTGACGAGGAAACAGTGCCTGGTGCCGGTCAAATAATCGTTGCCCACGACCTGACACCAGCAGATACCGTACTGCTCAAACACAATCGTATCAAAGCATTTGTAACCGATTTGGGGGGTCCGATCTCCCACACCGCTATCCTGGCGCGTAGTTTGGGCATCCCGGCAATTGTCTCTACGCATAATGCGACACAATATATTCGCGGCAATCAGATGCTCATTGTTGATGGTAAACGCGGCGTGCTGATTGTCGATCCCGATCCGGCCATTGAGAAAGAATATCGCCAGCGTAAGCGCAAAATTACACAACTAAAACAGGAGCTGGATTCACTACGACAGGCCGACTCCAAAAGCCTGGACGGACGAGCCATCCATCTGCTTGCCAACATAGAGCTAACCGCCGATGTAAAAGCAGCCAACAGGGCCTCCGCTGAGGGTATCGGACTTTATCGCACTGAGTTTCTGTTTATGAACCGGCAACAGCCACCCACTGAAGAGGAGCAATACCGCGCGTACAGAAAAGTAGTTAAAGCCATGAGTGGCCTGCCAGTGACAATTCGCACGCTTGATCTCGGGGCAGACAAGCAGGTAGATGGTGGTGCCACCACCGGCCCCGTTGCCATTAATCCCGCCCTGGGCCTGCGCGCAGTCAGACTTTGTCTGCATGACCCATCACTGTTTCGGCCGCAGCTACGCGCCATACTGCGCGCTGCCGTCCACGGCTCCGTTAAAATTATGATCCCGATGCTCTCAGGTGTCGGTGAACTGAAACGTGTGCTTGATTTGATTGCAGAGCTGAAGCGGGAGTTGCAACAAGAGGGTCGCGCCTTCGACGATGATATCGATGTCGGCGGCATGATCGAGGTGCCGGCCGCGGCCATTTCCGCCGACTTGTTTGCACCCCACCTGGATTTTCTGTCTATTGGCACCAATGATCTTATCCAGTACACGCTTGCCATTGATCGCGTCGATGACGCCGTGAACTATCTTTATGATCCCCTGCACCCATCCGTACTTCGGCTGATTGCAACAACGATTAGTGCGGGAAAAAAAGCAGGCATCCCGGTCGCAATGTGTGGTGAAATGGCCGGTGATATCCGTTATACCCGGCTGTTACTGGGTATGGGACTAAATGAATTCAGTATGCACCCGGCGACGTTGCTGGAAGTAAAAAAAATTATTCGTGAAACGAATGTAACGTCTCTGGAGCGATTTGCACGAAAGGTAATGTCGACTCACGATAGCCGCCAGCTACATGAGCTGGTTGACAACACAAACGAGGGTAACGGCAAGCTGTAGCCGGTTACGATTTCATGTGGGTCGGTAAGAATGGACCCATCTCGTGCAGCACATGTTCCGGATAAAGGTAAGACGGGCGCTGCTGCTCGACAATCGCCACCAGACCGTTACGATATTTAACACGATTGGCACTAAACCCTTCTGCCTTGCGAATTTCAAAACCTTCCTTCAGTAAGGAAATGGCAGCAATACGTTTTAGTCGGAACGGGCGCCAGAATGGAGGTGGTCGACTTGAAGACGAATAACCTCTGGTTTGGTAGCAATCTACAACCAGTTCACCGCGCTCATTAGTATAAATGGCGTGAGGCTCGGCAATGCGGATCTCACGCTGATCATGATAGCGCACGGCCGCGCAGCGACGTTCTTTGATCGCCTTGGTAAGGATTTTCAGGATATTTGGAACCATAATTCCCGGCCTACTCTATTCTCTTGATTGCCTAAGTCAAGAATGGCACAGTGACCCGCGCTGCTCCAAAAATACCGGATAAATGGTCGATTTTTGGCTCCCTGCGGTTTTGTATCGGAAACAGACTTTCGCCTGACCATCCGTCACTATTCTATTACAACAGCAACAAAGCCGCCAATCCCAGAAATGAAAGAAAACCCACCACATCGGTAATCGCCGTCAGCATAACGCCACTGGCCAGGGCCGGATCAATTCCTAGACGTCGAAACATGATCGGGATGATTACGCCGGACAGTGCCGCCACCATCAGGTTAATCACCATAGCCAGGGCAATGACCAGTCCCAACATCGGGTCCTGGTACCATACGATTGCCACGACTGCCACGACCAGCGCCCACAACAAGCTGTTAACCACGCTGACCAACATCTCCTTGAGCAATACCTGCCGCGCGTTGCCATGGGTAATGGTACCCATGGCTAAACCGCGCACCACCAATACAACAGTCTGGGTGCCGGCGTTTCCCCCCATGCTCGCAACAATAGGCATCAATACCGCCAACGCCACGATCTTCTGAATGGTGTCTTCGAAAAGACCGATCACCACGGACGCCGCCACCGCGGTGACAAGATTGACACCCAGCCACAATGCCCTATTGCGGCTACTACGCGCCACGGGTGCAAATATATCCTCTTCCTCACTAAGGCCAGCCGGAGCCATCACCGAGTGATCGGCCTCTTCACGAATCACATCGACGACATCATCAACGGTGATACGACCCAATAGACGATCCTCACTGTCAACAACTGGCGCACTAATCAGGTTATACCGCTCAAAAGCGGCAGCCACTTCATTGTCTGTGATCAAAGCACCAAACTTGACCGGCTCCCGATCCATGACGGCGCCCACGCGTTTTTTGGGATCTGTCGTCAATAATTTACTGATATACAGGTTGCCAACAAGATGATCCTTGCGATCAACAACAAACAACTTATTGGTATCATCCGGCAATTCGCCGCGACCGCGCAGGTAACGTAACACCACTTCCAGCGTCAGATTCTCGCGGATAGTCACGGTATCTACGTTCATCAGTCCGCCGGCGGTATCTTCCGGGAACGACAAAACGGCATCCAGGCGCTCGCGATCCTGCTGGTCCAGTGCAGACAAAATCTGCTTGATTACCTCGTCCGGCAGATCCGGAATCAGGTCAGCAATATCATCAGTATCGAGGGTTTGTGCCGCCGCAACCAGATCGGCCGGGGCCATTTCACTTACCAGATCCGCACGGATGCTATCCGGTAATTCCATCAGGGTTTCGCCGATCAGGAATCTGGGTATTTGCGTCAATACACGATCACGTTTGTCGGGTGCAATACTCTCGAGCAGGTCGCCAATATCCGCCGGGTGTAACTCTTCCACCACTTCGCGGATGGCACCACTGCTATCTGTATCCAGCGCTCGTAGAAGCGGCATCAGGGAATCAGGTTTTTTGGCCACCTTATCTTCCATGTGTTGATTTCCGATAAATTGTCGATTTCCAACAAGTCATAAATACTGGTTTCAGAAAAATCCGATAGCCTCGTAGTGAAACGATCCTATCATTACCGTGCGTGGATAAACACGTACGGTAATTCATTTTGCAAGAGTGAAGTGACGATGCGCTGACGATGTCAGGCGCTGCGTTCAAACCGAATACGTCGATGGTGGATGCTGGGAAGACTATTGCGTATGGATACCATGCGCTTTAGATCAAGTTCTGCTGTCACGATCCCGGAACCGCGTGCCAGGCGATCATGTATTAAGCCCCATGGGCCAACGATCATGCTATCGCCATGAGTTTCACGACCGTTCACGTGATAACCACCCTGATCGGCGGCAATAACATAGGCCAGATTCTCGATGGCGCGGGCCCGTACCAACACCTCCCAGTGCGCCTTACCGGTAATTTCCGTAAAGGCCGAGGGTATGGCAAAAATTTCGGCGCCCTCATCGAGCATACGCCGGAATAGCTCAGGGAAGCGCAAATCGTAGCAAACTGCCAGCCCCATTTTTCCAAACGGAGTATCAATCACCACCGTTTGATCGCCCGGTTCCTGACTGACCGATTCGTTATACTCCTCGCCATTCTCAAGCTTGACATCAAACAGATGCATCTTGTCGTAGCGCGCGACGTTCTCACCTTTATCATCAAACACAAGGCACGCGGGACTAAATTTCTCCTTGCTATCCGTTACAACGGGAATAGTGCCACCGACAATCCATAAACCGTATTCTCGTGCGCGGGCGGCCAGAAATTCCTGAAGCAGACCATCGCCGAAAGTCTCGGCTGCTTCCAGACGATCCGACTCCCTCATTGGCATTAGTGCAAAGTTTTCAGGCAGCACCACGAGCCCGGCGCCCAAACTGGCAGCGCTGGCGATTAGCCGGCTGGCCTCGGTCAAGTTTGCGCCCAGGTTCGGACCCGAGGCCATTTGAATTGCAGCTGCTATGTTCAAGTCCTGCTCCAGCACAAATTTATTCTGTTTCCAGCACCAATCGATCCTGAACCTGTAAACCGGTACGCAATCGCATGCGGTCACCTGGTATGCCAAGGGCAACAAGCCAGCCGCGCAATTCCTCTGCCCATAACAGGCCTTCATCTCCGCCAGCGTAACGTATAGTCACTACCGTAGATGCTCGCTCGTCCAAACGACGCACAAGATACTGCAGGGACGTAAACGCCACGATACGTTCACCGCTTCTGGGTCTCGCCCATTGTTCTGCACTCACTTCGAAAACATCCGCATTCGCCACGAAGGTAGCGCTCGCAAGGCCTGCGATTACAAGCCATCGAAAGATTCCGTGTGTTTTTATCAATCCTGGCCGCCCCTTTTTCGATACCCCACTCTAGCACTGCACGGACGCCTATTCATCAGCTTCCACATCGGCAGGCCGTTTACGCACGCGTTTTATGATCTTGGGAGACTGCCATTTCCCTGTAATGGTATAGGTAATTCGCGTGCCCTCGGCAATTTCCTTCTTCAACAACTCCTGCACTGCGAGAAACCAGGCCGCCGTAACGGGTCCCCACAACCAACCGGTTGCGATAGTGAGCCCACCTCGCAAATCAGGATAGATATCTGCTACCAGATCGAAATCTTCCTTCACCAGCCCAATACGTCCGCGGATTGTAATATCCGCCGCCGAACCACGTACTGAAAAATCATCGGTGTAGGCATTGCCGTTCTTTATGGCAACACGTCCGGAGATTTTGCGGAAAGCAAAACCATCACCGGCGACAGGATCAAAATCAAGTTTCAGATATTTTGTATACGAGGAAAGATTGAGCGCACCCGCCAGGCGCGCGATGCCCTGTTTGATATTCAGAATCGAGCCATCTTTGGCCGACAACTCGATTTTGCCATCCAGGTTCGCAAGACCAGGACGATTTTTGTCCTCGCGCCATCGCACCCCGACCTTCAGGTCCACATTGCCCTTTTGCATTACGCCTTGTGCGCCCAGCGCCACCAGTGTGTTTTCCATATTGTCGCTGACCAGCTGCGCATCCAGCTCCACCGTGTCGCTGCCGACGACGTAATACCAGCTGCCATCAGCAGTCAGGCGTGCTTCCGGGCGTTCGAGATTAAATTGCAGTATTTTCCAACCAATATCGGTATGCGCACCCCAGAATTCCAGCGCGCCCAACTCCGCGCTTCCTATCTGGAATTTTCTCGACTTGATCGCAAGAGTGGGAAAATCGCGTGGATCAAGTTGCCGATTTTGCTTCGCTTTTAATTGTTCCGGCAGTTGCAATCGACTCAGGTCAAGGTCAATGCGACCGTTATCGCCAGTCAGTAACTTGACTTTACCCTCCATGGTGTCGCCGCCGATATCGCCTTCCCAACCGTCTTTCTGTCGTTTGAGATCGATGCGAAACTTTCCCGCGCGGCGGCCATAAACTTCCAGCACTTCCACCTTTGCACTCAGTTGCTGCAGAAATTCCGGCAGGTCGCCATCACCTGAGCCTGAGAACAGGGCGGCCCAGGCGTCACCGTTTAGTTGCTGTGCCGCCAGGCTAACATGCAGGCCCTCGTAGGATGGTACCTCGACCTGGGTGTCCCCCAAAGCGATGTGGCCACCCGCGAAACGCCAACGCTCACCGTAGCGCTTGAAGTCCAACACACCATAACTGTTCGTCCCCACTTGAACGCGCATTCGATGAGCATTGCGATTGCTTTCCACCGTCTCCAGAATAACTTGTGGGGCCTCCGTTTCCAGGTTGCGGTAAGGCTCAGGCAAGGCAGTGTACATACCGGCTAAATCGGAACGGATAAAAAAACGGGGTGAGCCGCCGCTGATCTCCAGCTCGCCGTTCCACGCGGCGCGTCCGGAAAGAAATTTATTCAAGCCACCACCAAAATGGTCGGCAAGACCTTTTGCACTGAATACTCCACTGGCACGAAACACGGTCCGCGACTGGTCCTTACCCTGCTTGCCCAGTACCTCAATCGCTGTTGGCTCGCCAAGGAAAATGCTATCAAGTTTGCCACCGGTAATGCCTTTCTCGTCAAATCGAAGGCGGCCATAGACATTTTTCAATTTGAAATCTGCAATCGGGGTGTCGATTTGACTACCCTGAAACCGGTACTCGCCCCGTAAACGTGCTTCTTTTGGACGCGTTG
Organism: Acidiferrobacterales bacterium; assembly: GCA_048060695.1. Taxonomy (GTDB): domain Bacteria; phylum Pseudomonadota; class Gammaproteobacteria; order Acidiferrobacterales; family JAJDNE01; genus JAZFSZ01. The sequence continues at coordinate 31,763 of JBGMQT010000013.1, read as the reverse complement.
GCAAGACCGTGATCTGCATATTCAATGCGCCCGGCCCCTGGGCCTCCAGCCCGGGTGCGAGGAATTGTCGCCAGGCGTCGCTTCGTGTCGACATGGGAGACGCGCGCAATACCGCAAGCGCCGACTCGGCCGGTCCCGTTACCCGCATCGAGACCTCAATCGGCTCCTGTAGATTTTTCAGGTCTTTCTTTTGCACCACGACATCACGGATAGCAAGATCGTCGATCCAGCCGGAGTGCGCGGTAAACAACATTGTTGGCCCACGGAACAATAAACTGACTTCGGCGCCGGTAACGGGTGTCCAGCCATCAAGATAATTAAATACCGCATCTCTGATATCAGCTCGTACCTCGAATACACCACCGCCATCAGGGAAGGGAAATTTTCGCATCTCGCCATCAAACACCACATAACCGCGGACGCCGTAACCCGAGACAACTGATTTGTCGAGCCAGGCCAATAGACCAGGACGCATACGATTGATTGGGTAGTACTTGCCGGCAGTGCGGACATTGGCCCCACTAAAATCAAAGCGCAGCTTGAGGTAAGGAGAAACGTTGCGATCGAATGGCAGCCGCATGAGCAAACTGCCTCGCGCCACCGCGTCCCCTGTCAGTCGAATATCCTGCGCGGTAATTTCCCAGCGGTCCTCCTTTTTTTCCCAGTGAACCTGACCCAGAAGGCGCCGGACAGAAATCTTATCGCGGAAGATGCGGGGTAGGCTCAACGAGCTATTGCGGGTATCAAGACGCAAATCCCCGGAGGAAGGCGCCAGTACTAATCGGCCGCTAAGTCCCTCGACGCCGGGCAGGTTCCCGAATTGACGGACGGTGATATTCGACAATCGTGCCTTGAGAGAGAATTTCGTTTTGGCATCGGCACGACGATCCCACTTCGCCAACAAGTCATTGATGCTGCCAGACGGTTTCAGTCCGTCGAGGTAGACACGTACTTGTTGCGGTACATCGAATTGGCGACTGAAACTTACCAGCCGATCAACGGCGACAAGTTCAACGCGCGCGTAGGTGGTATCGGCATTGTGATCAATTCGCAGATTACCTGCAGACCACGGATTTCCGCCCAACCCGATCAGGGCATCCGAAACATCCAGTCGCCAGGTTTCCGCCTTGCCCTGCCACCGCACCTGGCCACGTAAACGATCCACTGACAGTGGTTCTTTCGATACGAACGCCGGTATACGCAAGCCGAAGGCATCGATATTACCCTGGGCCACTCGTGGACGACCATTCACCCATTGAGTCCTCAGTTGCAAATCAAAGCGTCCCTTCAATGTAGGCGGCAGTCTATTTTTTACTGCTTCCGGTAACCCGGTGAGATCCAGACCCACCGCATCGATAGTGGCACGCCCACCCCAATCGTCACCCAACAGTGGGTTGCCCTCGATATCGACATCAATAGCACAATGAATACAAAGATCGGCAGGAAAATCGGCGTTGAACTTTAATCGATGGCGCTTACCCGAATTGGACAGGGACAGATTAACGCCAAGCAAATAGTAGGGTACGGGATTGCTCACCGTGTGGTCGAGCCACTGCAGCGTACCGTCCTCGATGGTCAGTTCTTTTTGCTTAAATAGCCATTCAATAAACTGACCGTTCGGTGCTATCGGTTGCTTGGCCGATGTAGTGTAGCCACTGATGCGGTATCGATCGTCTGCCAGTCTCTCAAGCACAATATGCGGGCGCACAGCCACCAGGCGATGGATGCCGATCTCGCCTCGTAGAAGGGGTAACAGCGAGATGGTGACACGCACTTGTTCCAGAATGACCGACGGGCTGGATGCATCTCCAGAGAACACATTAACGCCATCCAGCGCCAGTCCGGGATAAATTCCGTCCCAGTGTGGCCGGACCTGTTTAATCCGGACCAACTGACCCGATGCGTCGGTCAAGGTTTGTTCGATCCATGACTTGTCGGCCAACAATGTCGGCAGCCACATTCGTACGGCGATATAACTGACTGCGCCCAGTAGCAGCACTGCCACGCCGGCGTAAAACGTAAATCGCGTGGCAAAACCCGCGGCCTGCAACAACTTGCGTCTCATGCCTTACCCGTCAGAAGAAGAAAGTAAATGGGAAGTGGCATTGTCACGAAATCAGACCAGAACCACATCATATTGTTCCGGGTGATAAAGTGGCTCCACCTGCAGATTAATCGGTTTATCGATAAACTCCTGCAGTTTTTCCAGCCCCTCGGCCTCCTCATCCAGCAGCATATCTATTACAGACTGCGACCCGAGTACGAGATACTGGTCGCCACCAAACTGCCGGGTCTCGCGCAATATTTCCCTGAAAATTTCATAGCATGCGGTCTGTGCCGTTTTTAGCATTCCGCGCCCACCGCATACAGTGCAGGGCTCACACAGTACGTGCTCAAGACTCTCGCGGGTTCGCTTGCGTGTTAGCTCGACCAGTCCCAATTGTGACATTTGCGTCAGATACACTTTGCTGCGGTCCCGTAATATCCATTTTTCCATCGCGCGCATTACCATACGTTTGTGATCATCGTCACTCATATCAATAAAATCGATTATGATGATGCCGCCGAGATTGCGCAGGCGCAACTGGCGCGTTATGGCCTGCGCGGCCTCGAGATTTGTTTTTAGTAATGTCTCCTCCAGATTCTTTCTTCCCACATAGGTGCCGGTATTCACGTCGACTGTTGTCATCGCCTCGGTTTGATCGAAGATCAGATGGCCACCCGATTTGAGCGGTACTTTGCGATCCAGCGCCTTCTGAATCTCGTCTTCGACAGAATAAAGATCGAATATGGGACGCTCCCCGGGATAGTATTGAATCCGCGTACCCAGTTCGGGAATAAACTCTCCCACAAATTCCTGGGCTTTTTGAAACGTCTCACGCGAATCAATTCGAACCTGCTCGGTTTCACGGCTGACAATATCGCGCATGGCGCGCATGGCAAGTGGCAGATCCTCATGCACCAGCATTGGAACCTGAATAGTCTCTCTCCGGGATGTGACAATACTCCATGTCTTGCGCAAATAACGGATATCCACTTTTAATTCTTCTTCGGTGGCGTTCTCCGCCATCGTGCGCAATATAAATCCACCCTGTTCATCGCCCTCAATCGCGGATTTTACAATTTGTCGCAAACGCTCGCGGGTTTCATCGTCTTCTATTTTCTGTGATACCCCGATGTGGCTGGAAGATGGCAAATAGACAAGATGTCGTGCAGGCAAAGTGATATGCATGGTGAGGCGTGCACCTTTTGTTCCGAGTGGGTCTTTTGCAACCTGCACCATCACTTCCTGCCCTTCGTGCAACATCTCATTTATTGGTGGAGGCTCACTATTACCGTTGTTTGCCAAATCGGGTAAAAATACATCAGCCGCATGCAGGAATGCGGTGCGCTTCAGGCCAATCTCGACAAACGCAGCCTGCATCCCCGGCAGGATGCGCACCACCTTACCCTTATAAATATTGCCAACGATACCGCGATTGCTGATTCGTTCGACGTGGACTTCCTGTAGCATGCCATTTTCCACAATCGCAATTCGCGTCTCCTGCGGTGTCACATTTATTAGAATTTCTTCGCTCACAATCCCGTACCAGATTTTTTGATCATGTTAACAACTTCAAATAGTGGTAATCCGACGATTCCGGTATAACTACCTTCAATGTGTTCGATGAAAGCGGCGGCCTTGCCTTGAATGGCGTAGGCACCCGCCTTGTCAACCGGTTCGCCGCTTTCCCAGTAGTCTTCGATTTCTTTTTCGGATAGTGGCCCGAATGCAACTCGACTCCGACTGAGTACCTGCTGACTTTTTTCTTCTTCCATCAACACAACAGCGGTCAATACCTGATGAGATCGTCCTGCCAGCCTTGAAAGTATACGAAGGCCTTCTTCACGATCGCCCGGTTTTCCGATGATCTCATTATCCAGGTCAATGCAGGTATCGGCCGCCAATACTGGCGCGGAGGGCCTGTTCTCCTTTATCACCAGATCCTGTCCCGCCTGCGCTTTGTCCCGCGCCACCCGCATAACAAAGTCTTCTGCCAATTCACCGGGCTGCGCCACTTCTTCAACGTCAGGCAAAATGACCTGAAAACGGATCCCAGCCTGCTTCAATAACGCCTGTCGGCGGGGAGAGGCGGAGGCCAGATAAACTGTTACTGTGCCTGGGCCGGGACTGCCTGATTCTGAATTCACTTTTGCCTACGGGATTCGGATGATGACGTCTATCGAACAATCACGAGTTCCAAGTATAAACATCCTTGGCATTACGTGCTTGCCGGTCCGCTATTCAAAGGAACGTGGAGCCCGCGTTTTCCGTTTCCGGACCGGATAAGCCCACGAAAGAACTTTTCCAACATCTGTCTAGCTCCCCCGATGGTACGGGTGATTCTCAAGAATACTCCAGGCACGGTAAAGTTGTTCGGCCAGCACAATTCTGACCACGGGATGGGCCAGCGTTAGCGCCGACAGTGACCACAACACATCCGCTCGCTCAAGACATTCTTGCGACAGCCCTTCAGGTCCACCAACGAGCAATGCGATGTCGCGTCCACCCAGATGCCACTGTTTCATTTGCTGTGCTATATACGCCGTGTCGATCTGTCTGCCGGTACGCTCCAGCGCGATAACATCACAGTTTTTTGGCAGAGCCGCCAGAATGCGTGCACCTTCGTCACGCAACACCCGGTGAATGTCGCAGCCTTTGGACCGCTTTCCGGCACCGACTTCTTTTATTTCAAATCGGGCGTGGGCGGGTAATCGCCGGGCATATTCCTCACAAGCGGTATCCACCCAGGGTGGCATGCGGGTGCCGACAGAAATAATATGTATTCGCATCGTCTGCCGGCCGAAGATGATTACTCGATGAAGTGACTTGCCATTTCGGCCTCTGCATCATGCCCCCATAATTTTTCCAGCTGATAGTGTTCTCTTATCGCCGGCTGCATCACATGCAGAATGACATCGCCAAAATCGACTAATACCCACTCGCCCTCGTCTTCGCCCTCGCGACCGAGCGCTTTCGCGCCGGCATCGCGTAGCGTACTCGCGACCCTGTCAGCCACCGATTTTACGTGTCGGCTCGAGGTTCCACTGGCAATGACCATATAATCCGTAATATCGGTGACGGTGCGCACGTCAATGGAGATAACACTCTGCGCCTTCGCATCTTCCAGTGTAGACAAAACCAGTTGCTGCAATTGATCCGAATTCATAAATTTATTACTCATAAATATGGTGTTGTTTAATGTATTTTATGACTGTAGATGGCAACAAGGCTGCAACCACCTGGTCTTCACTGATAGCCTGCCGGATCCCGGTCGCCGAAATATCCTGCGGGGTCACCTTGTGAAAATAAATCTTCCCCGAGTCAGTGGCGGATAACTCCCTGCTATCTATCGTCAGGTGTTCTTCGCTCCATCCTGGAACTGCAACAGACTCATAATGGGGGCGCTGCATCACGACAAGATGCGCCAGCGTCGGTAACTTTTGCCACTGATGCCACGTTTCCAGAGTGGCAAAGGCATCACTCCCCAACAACAAACACAACGGAAAATGCGGATATTGTCGTCGATAGTGCTCTAAAGTTTCCACAGTGTACGAAATTCCGCCGCGCCGAATTTCGCTGTCGTCCACTTCCATCCCCGGAAACTCGTCCAGCGCCAATTTCGTCATCTGCAACCGTTGCTCTGCGGAAGCAACCGGTGCTTGTCGGTGGGGTGGTGTCGATGCCGGCAGCAGAAACAATTTTTCCAGTTGCAGAGCCTGATGGACTTCCGCCACCGGGCGCAAATGCCCGTAGTGAATGGGATCGAAAGTTCCGCCGAAGATGCCGATCATGCAAACAGGTGTTTATCAGGTACGAATATGGCCGTCACCAAGCACAACATATTTCTGTGACGTCAGGCCTTCAAGACCTACTGGACCGCGCGCATGTATTTTATCGGTACTGATTCCGATTTCAGCACCCAGACCATATTCAAAACCGTCGGCAAACCGCGTGGAAGTATTGACCATTACCGAACTGGAATCCACCTCGCGTAAAAAACGTCGCGCATGCGACCAGTCTTCTGTGACGATGGAATCAGTATGGCCGGACCCATGGCGGCGAATATGATCCAGCGCCATATCCAGTCCCTCGACCACGCGAATTGACAGAATGGGCGCAAGATATTCGGTATCCCAGTCTTCTTCCGCTGCTGCCTTTACACCGGTTACCAGTTGGCGTGTCTTTTCGCAGCCTCGCAATTCTACGCCTTCAGCGATATATCTTTTCGCCAACTCAGGAAGTACCTGCGACGTTATACCGCTTGCTACCAACAAGGTTTCCATAGTATTGCAGGTGCCATACCGCTGGGTCTTGGCATTAAAAGCGACGTCAACGGCTTTAGTCGCATCGGCCCCATCATCGATATAGACATGGCACACGCCATGCAGGTGCTTGATAACCGGTACGGTCGCCTCGGCGCTAACACGCTCAATCAGGCCCTTGCCGCCACGCGGAACAATGACATCAACATATTCTTTCATGCGTATGAGTTCGCCCACCGCCGCGCGATCGGTGGTTGCGATCACCTGCACCCCCTCTTTCGGCAGGCCTGCCGATTCCAGACCCTGATGAATAGTGGAAGCAATCGCTGTATTGGAGTGAATCGCCTCCGATCCGCCACGCAAGATAGCCGCATTTCCGGACTTCAGACACAGCGCGGCGGCATCGGCCGTTACATTGGGGCGTGACTCGTAAATGATGCCAACCACGCCCAGCGGTACCCGCATCTTGCCAACCTGAATCCCCGAAGGCTGATAGGCCAGATCGGTAATCTCGCCAACTGGATCGGGCAGTGTCGCAACCTGTCGCAGGCCTTCCGCCATGGCAGTTATACGATCGTCATTCAGCTCCAGCCGATCGAGCAAGGCATCATCCAACCCGGCCTTACGGCTTGCTTCCAGGTCTTTGATATTTTCCTGGATCAGCACGACACCTGCCGCCTCGATGGCATCGGCAATGGCGATAAGTGCGTTGTTTTTTGTTGCCGTGCTGGCACGGCCCAGCGCCAGCGCAGCGTCGCGCGCATTGGTGCCCACCGTTCGCATGTACGCACCGACATCTTCGTTCTTGATTTTTTTTACCACTGTTGCCATTTCGTCATTTCTCTGGTTCACCTGGTGTGGATACAGACTTCCAGGCTATTGTCTCAACTCGCCCGACTAAATCGTACTCCACAAAATGCCAAGCCCAGTGCCTGCAATGCCTGCCACGCTTCGCCCCGTTCCCGGCCCTTGATCACTTTATCGGCGCGAAAACTGCCTTGCAACAGGACATACCAGCGGTTGAGCGAGTGCCGTTTCAACGCGGACCGTACCAGCGACTGACGCCTTGTCCATACGCGGTAATCCCGAAATACCTGCTGCTCCGCCCTACCGGCCGCCAGATCATTCGCCATTTGCGCCAATGACCGGATTTCCCGTGCCAGCGCCCACAGTATCAACACTGGCGCCGTGCCCTCGGCACGCAGACCTCGCAGGGCCCTGACGGTAGAAACAGCGTCACCTTGCAAACACAGATCCACCAGACCAAACACATCGAAACGGGCATTGTCGCCAAGCTTGCCCTCGATGTCAGCCAGGGTAACGCTACCCTGACCCAATAAAAGGCTCAACTTTTCCACTTCCTGCGAGCACGCCAGCAGATTGCCCTCATAGCGATAGGCCAGCATTTCGGTGACCCCGTTACCGGGTTCGAGACCCCGGGCACGCAGGCGCTGACCGATCCAGCCGGGCAGTTCCGCCTTGCCAAGCGGGTAAATCGTAACTACCACGCCGGCGCTATCGAGAGCCTTGACCCATTTCGCAGCTTGCGCCTTTTTGTCCAGGCGGCCACTCCAGATCAACAGCACGGTATCGTCACCGGGCTGGCGAACGTATTCCTGCAAGGCTGCCGCACCCGCCGTACCCGGTTTTCCGCCGGGCAGACGCAGCTCCAGCAACCGCTTTTCGGCGAAGAGTGACAACGATTGCGAATAACTGCTCAGGGACTGCCAGTCAAAACCTTTCTCGACCGTAAATATCTGTCTCTCACTAAAACCTTGTGATCTCGTGTGATCCCGCACCAGTTGACAGGCCTCATCGGTCAGCAGGGTTTCATCACCATGAATAAGGTATACGGGAGCCAGTGACCCAGCCAGATTGTCACCAAGTTGATGCACATTTAGCTGCATCGATTACAGATTTTTTGTTAACGCTTGCACTCTACGCAGAATACGCCTGACAGCATCGTTTTGCATCTGTTCTGACAAACGTGTTTCTTCCAGTTTGCTCGCCAGGATATTGGTGTTATCAAACCTGAAGTCTCGCTGCAGTCTGACAGTCTGTTTTTCTATCATTGTGCTGCCATCGCTATAAAGTAGCGCAAAACTGACCTGAAATCGCAGCAAGAATTCGCTGGCCTTGCCAGTAGCACTCAGGGAAAGGACGCGGCGTTCGATTCTGACACCTGAGACCACAAGCTCCGGTGCTGCTTTTTTTACGATCTGCACCTCGTAGCTGTCAGTCAGCCTGTTACGCAGCGAGGCGCGAAAATCACCATCCGCCGAATCGTCAAATCGGAGCTGCATTTTTTGTAGCTGCGTTGGCCACATATCGCTTTGCCCGGTACCACGCAACTGAAATCCGCAACCCGAGACGACCAGCAGGGAAAAGATAACCAGGCCAGTCAGATACGCTTTACGACGGCGAGATTTTGAGGAGCAGTTAGTTAGCAACGATATTCACCAGTTTTCCCGGTACCACGATGGTTTTGCGAATGGTCTTGCCTTCAATATGCTGCTGAACTTTCTCACTCGCCAACACCTTCTTTTCCACTTCGGTTTTATCCGCATCCCTGGCAACCGTTATTCGGTCACGCAGTTTGCCATTGACTTGTACCACAATTTCAATCTCATCCAGTTGCAACGCTGACAGGTCAACTGTTGGCCAGGGCGCGTTGATTACGACACCGTTGTAACCTAATTTTATCCAAAGAGCATGAGTTATATGTGGCACTATCGGTGCCAGCATTCTAAGCAGAATACTCATGCCCTCATACCGTATCTGTTTGTAGATCGACCCGAGCCGGCTCACTTCCTCCGGGCTGTCACCGCTTTGGCCAGGGATCGGCTGAGTCAGCGTATTGAGAATCTGCATTCCTGCGGAAATGACCGTATTAAACTGCTGTCTTTCCATATCGTCATTGGCTTTCCGTAAATGCGAATGGACCTTTCGTCGCACAGCTTTCTGCTCGTCATTTGTGTCTGACCAGTCGAACGGTAGCTCAGGTTTGTTGGCTGCTGATGCTGGCTCCAGATCAATGGCCCATTCTCCATGAAGACTACAACCCAATTTCCATAGACGTTTGAGAAAACGATGGGCACCGGCAACGGCATCGTCCGACCACTCCATCGATTGATCCGGTGGCGCAGCAAACATCGTAAACAGACGGGCTGTATCGGCGCCGTATTCATCAATCAATGCCTGCGGATCAACGGTGTTGCCTTTGGACTTCGACATCTTGGCGCCGTCTTTCAGCACCATGCCCTGGGTCAACAGCGCGTTAAACGGTTCGTCTATATTTGTCAGGCCGATATCCCGCATTAATTTGGTATAAAAACGTGCATACAGTAAGTGCAGAATGGCGTGTTCAATGCCGCCGATATATTGGTCTACCGGCAACCAGTAATTGGCGCGCTCATCGAGCATGGCCGTCTTATTGTCCGGACAGGTGTAGCGTGCGAAATACCAGCTCGATTCCATAAACGTGTCGAAGGTATCTGTTTCACGCTCGGCCCTGCCACCGCATTCGGGGCAAGTGGTCTCATAAAACGATGGCATTTTCTTGATCGGCGACCCGGTGCCCTCAACAAGAACATCTTCCGGCAAAATAACGGGTAGATCTGCATCGGCTACGGCGACTGATCCACAATCGGGGCAATTAATAACGGGAATGGGAGTGCCCCAGTAACGCTGTCGCGAGACACCCCAGTCGCGCAGGCGAAAATGCACCTGACGTTTGCCTTTATTGTTTTTCTCCAGGTGGTCGGCGATGGCGTTGAAGGCATTTGCCGAACTTAACCCGTCGAACGAACCCGAGTTGCGCAACACACCTTTTTCCACATAGGCGCCCTGTTGCATATCCGGCTCAGACCCGTCCGCCGGAAATACCACCGGCTCAATCGCGATCTGGTATTTATTGGCAAACTCCCAGTCGCGCTGGTCATGCGCTGGCACCGCCATCACCGCGCCTTCGCCATAGGCCATCAATACAAAATTTGCGATATAGATCGGCAGCGCGTTACCGTTGACCGGGTGAATCGCCTTCAGGCCAGTATCCATGCCGAGTTTCTCGACGGTCTCTATCGAGGCCTCCGACACATCCATCGTCTCGCAACGGGAAATGAACAGGGTGACTTCTTCACTGCGTTGGGCGGCTTCCTGCGCCAGCGGGTGCTCGGCGGCAACGGCAACGTAGGTCACCCCCATTAAAGTATCCGGACGGGTGGTAAATACCTTCAGCGCCTGTTCGTGTCCAGGTATTTCAAAATGGACCTCGACCCCTTCTGACCGACCGATCCAGTTGCGCTGCATCGTCACCACACGTTCCGGCCAATTGCCCAAGGTATCGAGGTCATCAAGCAACTCCTGCGCATAGTCCGTGATTTTCATAAACCACTGCGGGATCTCCTTGCGAATCACCGGCGTGTCGCAGCGCCAGCAGCAACCGTCGATTACCTGCTCATTGGCGAGTACGGTCTGGTCATGCGGGCACCAGTTGACTGGCGCTGATTTCTTGTAAACCAGGCCCTTTTTAAGCAGGCGGGTAAACAGCCATTGTTCCCAACGGTAATATTCCGGAGTGCAGGTAGCGAGCTCGCGCCCCCAGTCATAGGCATACCCCAGCCGCTTGAGCTGGTTGTGCATGTAGTTTATGTTTTCGTAAGTCCACCTGGCAGGCGGGACCTTGTTTTTAATAGCGGCATTCTCGGCCGGCATCCCAAAGGCGTCCCACCCCATAGGCTGCAAAACGTTTTTGCCGCGCATGCGCTGATAGCGACTGATTACGTCGCCAATGGTGTAATTGCGAACGTGGCCCATGTGCAGTCGCCCCGATGGATAGGGGAACATGGACAGGCAGTAGAATTTTTCTTTGCCGGAATCTTCTGTTACAGAAAAACTGTCATTTTCTTCCCAGTATCGCTGCGCCGCTTGCTCGATTTTTTGTGCGTTGTATGGCTCGTCCATTACTTCAGCTTGATTGTTGTCTATTCGATTAACCGGGAGGCAAAGCATACCGAATTCACCCGGCAAGGTCTTGGGTGACAACGCGTATCAATGAACGTTTTTACGCCACCATAACCCGGCCAACAACAGCAACACCAAGGTGATAATTGGCCAATCACCAAATCGAACGTAAGGAGTGGACCCGGTCATCGGTTGCACCGATGCGGTCAGTACCGATTGCTGAAACTGGGGTGATACTGCCACGATGCGCCCGCGGTGATCCAGCACCGCCGACAGCCCGGCATTGTCCGTCCGCAAAATCGGCCGCCCGGTTTCAATGGCACGCATTTGTGTCATCTGCAGTAACTGATGTGGGCCGAATGAACGCCCGAACCAGGCATTTTCACTGACGTTGATCAGTAATCTCGCCTCCGGCAAAACATCGATAATTTCGTTTCCGAATGCGGTCTCGTAGCACACTGAGATGCCAACCGGGATACCGGCCAGCTGCAATGGTCTCTGATCGTCGCCACCCTTGCTAAAGTTGGACATGGGAATATTCATGGCTTTCAGCAACCAGCTGAACAAGGGTTTCAATGGCGGGTATTCGCCAAACGGCACCAGGTGGCGTTTGCGGTACTGGCCATCGATCTGGCCAATGCTGTTAACCACGTTGAAATACTGAATCTGGCCTTCTGTGACTTGTCGACTCACAGCACCAAACAAGAAATCGGTTTTAAATTTTTTCGCTTCCTCGCGGACAGATTTTTCAAAATCTGCCGGAATCTCCTCCACCGCCAGAGGTAACGCCCCTTCTGGCCACACTATCAAATCGGCATCACGATAACGACGGCTCAGGTTCAGGTACAGGTCGAGTATATCTTTACGAAAGCGCGGATCCCATTTGGTGTTCAGCGGTACATTACCCTGCACAAGTGCAACACGCAGCGGTTTACCAACGGGACTGGTCCAATCTGATATTGGTACCAACGCACCGGCAATCCACAAGACAATTAGTACGGCACCAATCCGCCAACCGTTACGCCAGCCCCGGCGCCACCACATAAGCAGCAAACCGGCACTGCTCGCCACCGCAAAGCTGACACCGAAAACTCCCAGCAATATGGCATAACCACCCAACGGCATCGTGGTTTGGCTGTAACCCACCGTAAGCCAGGGAAAACCGGTGAACAGCCAGCTGCGGACCCATTCGACCATTACCCAGAGCGCCGGCATTACCAGCGCCACGCGCCAGAACGCGGACAAGTTGCTGAATTGAGCCTGCAACCAACCTACGACTGCTATATACAGCGCAAGCGCGGTAACAAATAAAATTGTCGCAAACACGGCAAGCGGTGCCGACATATTGCCAAAGTTGTGCATGCTGACGAATACCCATGACACGCCCACCATGAATAGTCCGACACCAAAATAAAACCCTAAAACAGCACTACGACGCGCCGGGTTTTTCAGCCATAAATTGAACAGCAATAACAGTGATAACAAGGAAAGCGGAGACAGGGAAACAGGTGCAAATGCCAGCGGCAAAATCGCGCCCGCAATCAACGCCAATAGATTTTCCCGCCAGTGGGCCGTGAGCATCAGACCTGTGATTCCGAAATGGATGTGTCGTCAGACCGGGTGACTTCCAGCAGGTGTACGCGTCGACTATCCGAACGCAAAACTCTTACATGCAACCCATCGAGTTCCACAGTCTCGTCGCGCTTGGGTACGTGCTCCAGCGTGGTCAGCACCAGACCTCCAACCGTATCGATATTATCAAATTTATAAGTCGTACCGAAATGCGCATTGAAGTCCTCAAGCGGCAGCAGTGCCTTCACCACATAACGTCCTTCTCCTCGCGTTAAAATCAGCATGTCATCGTCTTCTATATCATGCTCATCCTCAATCTCGCCAACAATTTGCTCCAGCACATCTTCGATGGTTACCAGCCCGGACACGCCTCCATATTCGTCAACGACGATAGCCATGTGGTTTCGATTGGCGCGGAAATCGCGCAGCAGCACATCAAGACGTTTACTCTCCGGGACAAACACAGCAGGACGCAATATGTCGTCCAGATCCAGCTCTGCTTCCTTCTTGCGCGAATTAAAATACTGCAGCAAGTCTTTAGCCAACAGAATTCCGACCACCTTGTCCTTATCACCATCAATCATGGGGTAGCGCGAGTGCGCTTCCTCAATGACGAGCGATAAGAACTCATCGGGCGTCTGGTTTCTGTCTACTACATGCATTTGCGCACGTGGAATCATTATGTCGCGCACCTGCATTTCCGAGACCTGCAGCACCCCCTCGATCATGTCGAGAGAATCGCGGTCCAGCAGGTCCCGCTGCTGGGCGTCACGCAAAACCAAAACCAGCTCCATTCGACTGGATGGTTTGCGCAGCAGTGCCTGGCTCAGGCGATTGAGAAATGAGGGTGATGACGCCTGGGCGCCATCGCGACTACTGGGAGGTTCGTCTTTTTTATTCATTGCGTTTTGCTAATCAGTTATTGTAAATTCAGTTTTCTTCATAGGGCGCGGGAAAACCCAGTTCTTTCATTACGCCTGTTTCCCGTTTCTCCATTTCAAGCGCTTCCTTCCCGGTTTCGTGGTTATACCCCTGCAAATGCATGACTCCATGGACTACCATATGCGCCCATTGCGACTGTACCGTTTTATTCTGCTCTTTCGCCTCACGCCTGACCACCGGTGCACAGATAACGATATCGCCAAGAATGCCGCTACGGACTCCTGGCGGGTCTTCAAACGGGAAGGACAATACATTAGTTGGACCCTGTTTGTGTCGATACCGGTCATTCAGCTTGCTCATCTCTTGTTCATCTACCAACCTGACGGTCAACTTGCCATCTTGCTCCAGGGCGGCACGCAACCATTGTCCAATCTCATCTTCACCGGGGACGTCACCACTGTCCGAGGCATCCTGAAAGGAAAATTCCATGGTGCTATTTTCTATCGCCGTTGTCGTTATCTTCGCTGTGGTTCTCGTAGGCTTCAACAATTTTCTGCACCAACGGATGCCGCACCACGTCTCGATTAGTAAATGTGGTGAAACTGATTCCTTGCACTCCCCCAAGGATGCTGACCGATTCGCGTAGTCCGGATTTCTGGTGGCGCGGTAAATCAACCTGGGTTACATCACCGGTAATCACCGCGGTGGTACCAAAACCGATGCGAGTGAGAAACATTTTCATTTGCTCCGGTGTTGTGTTTTGCGCCTCATCAAGAATAATAAATGACTCGTTTAGCGTGCGTCCACGCATGTAGGCCAACGGTGCCAGCTCGATCACATTTTTCGCCAGCAATCGATTGACTTTCTCATAGCCGAGCATGTCATGCAGGGCATCATAAAGCGGTCGAAGGTAGGGATCGACTTTCTGTTCCAGATCGCCAGGCAAGAATCCCAGACGTTCCCCTGCTTCCACCGCTGGACGAACCAGCATAATTCGCTGCACGCGCGACTGCTGCAACGCCTCCACAGCACAGGCCACTGCAAGATAGGTCTTGCCGGTACCTGCCGGCCCAACCCCGAAACTGATGTCGTGGGTCTGGATATTCTGTACATACAACCGCTGCATTTTGCTGCGGGTTTTAATCTTGCGTTTCGGCGTCGGAAGTATTAACTCTTCGACGTCAGGGTCACCTTGTGCCTCCAGCGTCATGTCCTGCAGTGCCAGGTGCACACCAGCGGGCGTCAATAACTCACCCTTATCAGTATGACTATATAGAATCTTGAGAAAGGTTTTGGTTGAGCCAACCACATTCGGGCTACCGGTAACACGAAAGTCATTGCCACGGTTGCTGATTACCACGCCGAGTGAATCCTCAATTTGTCGAATATTTTCGTCATGCAGGCCACAGAGACTGGCCAGTCGGCCATTGTCGGCAGGGGTAAGGCTAAAACGAATCTCGGAAGTCTGGGTACTCAAAACCAGTGGAATGCGATGATCATAATGTTAAGTGTAGACGTTAATATGGGGGCGTGGGTCAAGTGGCTCAAGCGCCAACGCCCGGGGTTTCGGGAGCGAATGCGCGTAGACTGTTTGGCAACGCCTCTGTGATTTCGAGTTCAATAAATTTTCCCACCAGGGTTCTGCCAGCGAACGGAAAATTGACTACCCGGTTGTTTTGCGTTCGTCCTGCAAGCATGCCCTCGCCTTTTCGTGCTGGTCCGTCTACCAGTACTTTTTGTACTGTACCGATCATCTGTTGCGATATCGTCGCTGCCATTTCATTAATGCGCGTCTGTAAACGGGACAATCGCTGCCGTTTGACCTCAAATGGGACGTTGTCCTCCAGTTCCGCAGCGGGGGTACCGGGCCGCGCACTATAAATAAAACTGAAGGAGTGATCAAATCCAACATCCTCAATAAGCCTCATCGTTGCCTCAAAATCCTCGTCAGACTCACCGGGGAAACCAACGATAAAATCACTGGACAGGCTGATGTCCGGACGCACATTGCGCAACTTTCGAATACGCGACTTGTATTCCACTGTAGTGTAACCACGCTTCATAAGCGCGAGGATCCTGTCCGATCCGCTTTGTACCGGCAAATGAAGGTGGTTTACCAACTGGGGCACATCCGCATAGACCACAATGAGGTTGTCACTGAAATGCATCGGGTGGGATGTCATATACCGAATTCGATCAATGCCGTCGATCTCGGCAACATAGCGAATGAGTAAAGCCAGATCAGCCTCGCCTCCACCGTGCATAATACCTTGATAACAGTTCACGTTCTGACCAAGAAGCGTGATCTCGCGCGTGCCCCGCCCTGCCAGGTGCGCTACATCCGCCAATACATCGTCGAACGGCCGGCTAAATTCTTCACCACGGGTGTAAGGAACAACGCAAAATGTGCAGTACTTGCTGCAGCCCTCCATGATGGAGACATAAGCGCTAATGTCACCCACTTTGGGAGCCGGCAAACAATCAAACTTTTCGATTTCAGGAAAGGAAATATCGATCTGGCCCGAACCCTCGGCGGTAAGGGCGTCGAGCATCTTCGGCAATCGATGCAGCGTTTGTGGTCCAAACACCAGATCAACATAAGGCGCACGCCGAATAATGGCATCTCCTTCCTGGCTGGCCACACATCCACCGACACCGATAACCGTCCCGGGCCTCTTTTGCTTCAATTCGTTCCAGCGTCCCAGCACGGAAAACACCTTTTCCTGCGCCTTCTCGCGAATGGAGCAGGTATTAAGCAATAAAACATCGGCATCTTCGGCGCTATCCACGGATTGCAGGCCATGACTTTCCAGTAGCAAATCTGCCATTCGCGCAGAGTCGTAGTCATTCATCTGACAACCGAAGGTCTTGATGAATACGCGGCGTGGCGCGCTACCCTCCATTTTATTCGAGTAAGATCTGGACATGTCAATGCGATTCCCGGGCGGGCGACGTAATCTACCTATGATAGAACCAAATTTCCAGTCCTCTGGTATCGGTCAATACCCCCCAAAAACTGACGAAAATTGCAGAAATTCCGGCCCCGTGACCGGCAATCGATCATTCGTTACTAAAAACCACTGAAACAAGCCAGTATTTCTAACCCGGGTAACTGGCACATTAGTTGCTTTTAATTCTCGTTACAGGTGCTGTTCGACAGTATAAATCTGCACTGGACAAAAACTGGAGGAGGCTTGCCATGGCCCGAATACTGGTTCTATTGATCTCACTGGCAGTGACACCGTTATTTGCCGCCGAGTTGGAAGATTCCTATGTAAAACTGTTTAAAGTTCAGGTGCAACTGGCGAAAGGCGGTAGCGCCGGTGCCCTTTATTCACTCGGCCAAATGCACGAGCACGGCATGGGTACCAAAGTTGACATTGACAAGGCCTACACCTGGTATGAAAAGGCGGCTTCCAAAGGTGATGTGCGAGCCAAATACAAACTCGCGAACCGCTCGTCGACTACCTCCAGAAAAAAACGCGTCAAGAAAGCCACAGCGGCAGCGCGTAGCGCCAAAACCAGTGCAAATAAACAAAAAGTAAATCGTGAACTGACGGCCAAAAAACGCGCCCGTGCAAAAGCATTACTTAAAAAACAACACGAGCTGGCGCAAGCTACCGATATGGAAGAACTATAAAAGCAGATCTTCGAACAAAGGAAGAGCGCGTCGCACGCTGGCGTGCCCCTCCTTTATGGCTTCTTCGGCACGGTGGAATTCCATCAACCCTATGCGTGACAACCGCGGTGCGATTATCACATCGGGAAAATCGCCAGCCAATCTGCTGCGGGTAATGCGATCCTGCATGATGTGAATAGAAGCCGACAATACATCTACCAATCCCGGGCTTTTGTCTGCGGAATCAAAGAGACCGGTAAGAAGAGTGTTGGCATGTTCCTTCAATCCCGTTTTGAAACGTTCAATTGCTGACGGCTCTTCATCCAGATTTCTAACAGGCTGGTCTTCTGTGACCGATTCGTGGCCACCGCGCAACCCACCGTTGAGGTTCACCGCAATGACAATATCAGCACCCATGGCAAAACAAACTGATACCGGAACCGGATTCACCAGACCCCCGTCGACCACCCAGTCTTCGCCAATGCGTACGGGATCAAACAGGCCCGGGAACGAAATTGACGCTCGCACCGCTTGTAACAACGAACCTTTTCGCAACCAGACCTCCTGGCCACTAGCCAATTTGGTTGCCACGGCCGCAAAGGGCTTCTCGAATGTTTCGATATCGGGATCACCAACCTGGCCCCGGAGATAAGAAAACAGTTTTTCGCCCTTGATCGCGCCGCCACTGCGCAAGGGAGAAACATCAAGGTACCGGGCTACATCCAGCCGATTCAAACCGCAAACCCATTCCTCCAGTCCATCCAGATTTCCGCTGCAATAAGCACCACCCACCAGGGCACCGATTGAGGTGCCACAGACGATACCGGGTTCGATACCGAGCTTTGTTAGTTCACGAATAACGCCGATATGCGACCAACCGCGCGCCGAGCCACCGCCCAGCGCCAGTCCAATTTTCACTTTATTGTTGCTGCTACCAGCTATCACGAGAAATTACCGCATCGGAAATAACAGTAGCTTAGTTCATGAATGCTACTACGCACAGCGTTCGTGTGCTCTGACGGACATAGAGTGAAGAAGAATATGGTAGCGACGGGTGGACTTGAACCACCGACCCCAGCATTATGAATGCTGTGCTCTAACCGGCTGAGCTACGTCGCCATGGATTGACCGTTTCGGGCCGAAAGGACGCGAGATTCTGGATTTTCCCTCTCGCCTTGTCAAGATTCGATAACAATGCCTGCCGAATGGTGCTGGATAAATCTAGAAAAATCCTTCTATGGCCTCTTCAGCCCAGAAGGTAAGTAGAAAAATATTTACCATGCTCCATTGTTCGAGCGCTCGCATGCAGGAAGGATTCACGATACAGCCGCGTATTGCCTGGCAGGCTGCTATACGTTAAATCGAAAGTGGACTACATCGCCATCCTGCATCACATAGTCCTTTCCTTCCAGACGCAATTTGCCAGCTTCTTTTGCCCCCTGCTCGCCACCGTTGCTCACGTAGTCATCATAAGATGCCAGTTCGGCGCGAATAAAACCACGCTCAAAATCCGTGTGGATGACCCCGGCTGCTTGCGGTGCCAGTGCTCCGCTACGCACTGTCCATGCCCGTACTTCTTTCTCACCAGCGGTAAAGAATGTCTGCAGGCCAAGCAACCTGTAACCGGCGCGAATCACCCGGTTGAGCCCCGGTTCATTCAGGCCCATTTCTGAAAGAAACTCCTGTTTCTCCTCATCACTCATGTCGACCAGGTCAGCCTCAATAGCGGCACATACCGGAACGACTTCGGCGCCCTCGTTTGCAGCGTATTTCGTGACGCAGTCCAGGTGAGGATTGTTCTCGAATCCTTGCTCATCGACATTGGCGACAAACAGTGTTGGTTTCGCTGTGAGCAGGAACAAATTCCGTACGAGCTGGATCTCGTCTTCATCCAGGCCCATCGCGCGGACAGGCTGACCTTCGTTCAATACGGCAAGCACGCGTTTTAGTAATTCGGCAAGTTTAATCTGTTCCTTATCACCGGCCTTTGACCCCTTCTCTGCCTTGGCCAGAGCACGCTCGACGGTATCCATGTCGGCCAGCGCCAGCTCAGTGTTGATTACTTCAATATCTGCCAGCGGGTCGATGGTACCGGTTACGTGCACAATATTTTCGTCTTCAAAACAGCGCACCACCTGGGCAATGGCGTCGACTTCTCGTATGTGCGCCAGAAACTGGTTGCCTAGTCCTTCGCCTTTGGAGGCACCGGCAACGAGACCGGCGATATCCACAAACTCGATAGTCGTGGGCAGAATACGCTGCGGTTTGACCACGGCTGCGAGTTCCTCAAGACGCGGGTCACGCACTTCGACAATACCGATATTCGGATCAATAGTGCAAAATGGATAATTCTCTGCCTGAATTTCAGCCTTGGTCAAGGCGTTGAATAACGTTGATTTACCGACATTGGGCAAACCGACGATGCCACATTTAAATCCCATAATAACCTGATCCCGTTCTAACTTCGGTGGCTATGCAGATCGTTCATTACCTGCTCGTAGTTACCACGAATTATTTCATCTATCTGAATTAGTGCAGTTTCAATGGCGGCGCTGGTTTGTTGCTGTTCCGCACCCGGTGCCTTTTTCAATACGTAAGACTCGACGAGAGGAGCTGACCCGGGGTGCCCGACACCAATGCGCAGACGTTTGAAATCCTTCGACCCGATTTTATTAATGATGTCGCGCAAACCGTTATGGCCTCCGTGACCGCCGCCGGACTTGAGGCGAACTATGCCCGGTGGTAAATCGATCTCGTCGTGCACCACCAGAATATTTTCCGGAGCGATTTTATAGAATCGCGATACCCTGGCGACGGCTTCACCACTACCATTCATAAATGTCGATGGCATCAACACCTGGACATCACGGCCAGCAAGTACTATCCGACCGACCGCACCAGCAAAGCGCTTTTCTGTTTTCAGACTTCCGTCGACGGAGCGCAACAAGGCCTCTGTAAAACGGAACCCGGCATTGTGCCGGGTTTCCGCGTAAGCCTTACCAGGGTTTCCGAGGCCAACAATAAGGGCGATTCCCTGGGCCATGACTGTTTTCCTGCAACGAAAGGGGCGAAGCTTTAGTCGCCTTCCTTCGGCTCTTCCGGTGTTTCGCCTTCTTCACCTTCTTCCGGAGTTTCCTGTTCTTCCTCTTCCACACTACCGCGAACGGCTGCAATCGTCACAACAGCCAGATCATCGCCACCATGAGATGTCGATGTCAGCTCAACCCCTTTCGGCAACTTGATGTCAGATAAATGCAACGAATCGTGCAGATTGAGTTCAGAAACATCGGCCTCCAGGAACTCTGGCAAGCTGGATGCCAGACAGGTGACATCAACTTCTGTTATCAGGTGGGACACAATGCCCTCCTGAAGCTTGACACCCGGTGCTACGTCTTCACCGACAATGTGCAGCGGTACGCGCATGTGAATTTTCTCACTGGCGGAAACACGTTGCAGATCCACGTGCAATATCAGTTGCCGATACGGATGATGATGCACATCACGCAAAATCGCCTTCTGGGTATTGCTACCACTTTTAACGTCAATAATAGACGTGTGGAAAGCTTCATTCTCCAGCAAATGATAGATCTTGTCGTGGTTAAAACTAACCATTTCGGGATCCTTGCTGGCGCCGTAAATTATACCCGGCACCTGGCCGGCACGGCGAAGACGGCGGCTCGCACCCGTTCCTTTCGCATCACGCTTTTCAGCGTTAAGTTCAAAATTTGCAGCCATTATATTGTTCCTCTCTAAATTGACCTACCCCGCGACCAGGCTTGGTCTGACTACCTGAAAAGTGGCCCACGCTAACAGGCCACCACCCTGAGTAACTGTCTTGCGACCATTACTCCATAAACAGTGAGCTTACCGAATCGTCCAGAGCAATACGGCTCATTGACTCGGCCAGCAATTCCGCAATACTCAGCTGGCGTATCTTGTCCGAGGCCTTGGCATCGTCACTCAACGGAATGGTATCGGTTACCACCAGTTCGTCCAGCTGTGAGTTGTTAATGCGCGATACAGCGTCGCCTGAAAGCACGGGGTGCGTGCAATACGCCAGCACCTTCGACGCCCCTTTTATCTTCAACGCCCCCGCAGCCTCACACAAGGTTCCCGCGGTATCGACCAGGTCATCCATCAGCACACAGGTGCGATTCTTGACCTCACCAATAATATTCATCACCTTGGCTTCATTCGCCCGCGGTCGACGTTTGTCGATAATAGCGAGATCCGCCTCCAGATGTTTTGCCAGACCACGCGCCCGGACGACACCGCCCACATCCGGCGAAACCACAAGTAAATCCGGATATTCGTGCTTCCAGATATCGCCCAGAAGCACCGGCCCGGCGTAAATATTGTCTACCGGCACATTAAAAAACCCCTGAATCTGATCGGCGTGCAGATCCATAATCAGTGCCCGGTCGGCGCCAGCCGTCGAAATCATTTCCGCCACCAGCCTGGCCGTAATTGCCACCCGCGCGGTGCGCGGTCGACGGTCCTGGCGGGCATAACCAAAATAGGGCATTACCGCCGTAATACGTTTCGCCGAGGAACGCCGGGTGGCATCCACCAGCACCAGCAACTCCATTAAATTATCGTTACTCGGTGAACACGTCGATTGCAATATGAACACATCCTTGCCGCGGACATGTTCCATAATCTCCACCATCACCTCGCCATCGCTAAAGCGACCCACCACGGCCTTGCCCAGCGGAATACCCAAGTGGCCCGATACACGATCGGCCAATTCCGGATTGGCATTACCGGCAAAAACAACAACATTATCCAGTGACAACTCAACCCTCCCCGGGATAAGTGAGCGATCTACGGCAAACGGCGACCAGCGCCATAATAATGGTTGGGGCGCCAGGATTCGAACCTGGGAATGCTGGAATCAAAATCCAGTGCCTTACCACTTGGCGACGCCCCAGTACAAAACTCAGGATTTGAGTCTGGCTGTGGCCAGATGCAATTCCTCAGTTCTCCTGCGCCAATCTCCGCACCAATGGCGACTGGGCCAGGCCTTGCGCAACATAGCCGGTCCATTTACCCGGGCACTGCGCCAGGATTTTTTCTCCCTGCTCGCGGTTTTTCACTGGCAAAAATACGCCTGCGCCTGAACCCGTCATCCTGGGATTGCCAAACTTGGGATCGCCAAATGATCGCAGCCACTGCAGGACCTCGTCCACCTGCGGATACAGCTTAATAACGACCGGTTCCAGATCGTTTCTCAACTGCCCTCTGACCCGCCCCTCGCGAAAGGCGCGTATTGTGATGGGAGGGCTATCACGTGTCAATTCAGGACGGGAAAATATGTCGGCGGTGATAATCTGAACATCCGGCACCAGCAGCAGGTACCAGCGCGGATCAAGCGCGATGGGTGTCAGCCGTTCCCCCACTCCCTCTGCCCATGCGGTTTGGCCACGCAGGAACACCGGCACATCAGCCCCCAGCTGTAACCCGAGCCCCGCTAGCTCATCCTGGGGCAAGTTCGCGCCCCATAGCCGGTTCAGCGCCTGCAGCGTGGTTGCCGCGTCTGAACTACCGCCACCGAAACCGCCGCCGGGTGGAATGCGTTTATCCAGCGTTATTTCAACGCCCTGGTCGATATTGCCATGTTGCTGAAGCAGCCGGGCAGCCCGCACACAAAGCTCGTTCTCAGCGTCGATCCCGGTCGGTAGCCGGGTATGCCTGATAACAGTATCGTGTGTTACCGAAAACGATAGCTCGTCAACGTAATCGAGAAACTGAAACACCGTCTGTAGCTCGTGGTAGCCATCCTCGCGCTGTCGATTGATATGTAAAAAAAGGTTGATCTTGGCGGGCGCCGGCCAGCCGACCCCACTCATGGTGCCGACTGCCAATTGTTAAGTGCCAACCGAATCTCGAGAATATTACCGCTACCATCATTCACTGCCCGTGACATAAATATTCGTCGTGGAAGCTGCAGTGTCCCATAGCGGGCATAGGCCAGGTAACGAATATCCCAATCATTCTGCCTGAGCCGCTTCAAACGACCGCGTCCATCAAGTTCCAGGTCGGCCGCTTTATCCGGTATGGCCTGACCGCGTACCCAGTACTGCAAACCATTGATCGGTAGCTGCCAACCTGTCACTTGTTGTAACAGACCTTCAGTGTCGCTATCGACGAATTCATTGCCACGACTATCTTTCAGCACGGCGCCATTCTGATTCTGTTTCAACGACACCACACCGCCGCCAAACGGGCCGGTTAGCTGTATATTTTGCTCCCGTTCCGACTTCTTCCAGCTGAGATTGGCTTGCCATCCCTTATCGTCGGTTTGCAGCGCGACGCGCCCACGCAAACTCCAGTGATGACTGGAATTTAGCTGGCGCAAATGATTTTGCCATGCCAGTTGGCGCTCATCTTCGGTTAGTTGCACGGCAGTGGAAGAGCATCCAGATAACAAGGTGCTCAATAAAAACAGAACGGGAATTCTCACTTGCGGAATTTCTTGATCGCGTTATTCAATACTTCGTTGTCAGGATTTTTCTCCAATGCACGCTCCCAGACACGCGTCGCCTGACGCTGTTTGCCAGACGTCCACAGAACCTCACCAAGGTGGGCCGATATTTCCGCATCAGCACGGATATCAAGCGCCCGGCGCAGAAACCGAACAGCATCGTCACTGTTACCAAGGCGATAATGCACCCAGCCCATGCTATCGAGAATAAACGGATCGTTGGGCCGTAATTCCAGTGCTTGTTTGATCAGCGCCAATGCCTCCTGATGACGGTCGGTACGATCTGCCAGCGTGTACCCCAGGGCATTCAGTGCATGCGCATTTTTCGGATCCAGCTTTAATACCAGACGCAAATCGCGTTCGTGCAATGCTATATTGTCCAGTTTTTCTGCTACCAGCGCACGCGCATAGAGAAGATCCTTGTGTTTGGGTAATGCTTTCAAGGCCCTCGTCAGCACCGCGAGGGCCGCGTTATATTGTTTGGCATCACGTAGTATTTGCTCTTCGGCCAACGCCAACATCACACGTTGCTCGTCACTGACCGGAATAAGGCTGCGCAGAGTACGTAGCCCTTTTTCCAGATCGCCGCGCTTTGCCACGACCACAGCCAAACGGACGCGCGCTTCGAGACGGAGCTTCTTGCTGCTAATGGGCAAGTACCATTGCTCCGCCTCATCGTATCGCTTGCGACGCTCGGCTGTCTGCCCAAGATACATTCTGATCTGGTCGTTGGAAGGATTAATTTCGATGGCAAGCTGAAAGTATTTATTTGCATCCTCCAGCCTGTCGGTCTGCAGCGATAGCAGACCCAACGCGTACAACACATCAGTATCCTTGGGGCGTTGGCGCAAGACTCGTACAAACTGATTGCGTGCCTCCTCCCATTGCTGACGGTCGACCAGATTGCGTGCGTAGTTCATTCTCACCTTGGCGGCTTCTGGATACTGCTTCAGAAATTGCTGGTAAAAACGCCTCGCCTTTTTCTGATCCTTTGAAGCAGACAATATGCGCGCCTTCAGCAAGGCCGCCTCCTGCCAGCCGGGCTGAATGATCAGCGCCCGGTCAATCGCTGCGGAGGCGATAGACGAATTCCCGGCCCGTAATCCAAGATGGGCAAGTGCGAACTGGGCCTGTGCGCTGCCAGCATGCTGTCGTGATAGCTGCTGCATGATTTCAAGCGACGTCGTTCGATTTTTGTGGCGAGCCAGTACTGCCGCGATTCGCAGGTAGATCTGATCCAGTTTTTTCTGCTTTTCAGCCAGGGTGAGCATTTGCTCAAACTGCCTCTCGGCTTCAACTGGATTTTCCAGCTCCAGTAGTATGGTTGCCAGTGATACGCGCGCATCGATAGCGGCGGGGCGCAATTCGACCCACAATCTGGCAACGTCCAGAGCTTCTGCATAACGTTTTGAGTATATCGCCGCGCGAGTGGCGCGCTCCGCCAACCGTGGATCATGCGTCAAGCGTGCGGCGCGACTCAATGAGTGTACTGAAACCTCAAAATCGCCCTTGCGTCCGGCCAGTTCACCGACCAACACGTCGTAGAGCACCTCCGGTGTCAGCTCAACACGGGGCAAGCTTGGCTCGGGGCTCGTCGTGACAGTTTTCGCCGATGATTTCTGCCCCGGGTGTTGGCTCTGGCCGGGCGCACCGGCACAACCCGCGAGTGTCGAGGCGGCTACAATAGAAGCGATCAATAAATAAGGTTTTCCTGACATTATTCTCTGAACCAATAATTCTGGTAAATTCGGGTGTCGGAGGCGAGCACTGTCTCTCATATCCGCGGCGGTATACAACTAACCATGGTTTCAACTTCCCTGCAACGGCGCCTGACCTTAGAATGGTCATACCAACAAAACGGATTCCTGTATGAATTCCCTGCTCTTGCTGATCATTGCGGTAACCGCTTTTATATTCGGCTATCGCTTTTACTCAAAGCTGCTGGCAAGCGCACTATTCACGCCCAGCCCTGATTATAGTATAGCTTCCGAAACCGGCACAGGCGGTGAATCCGGGGCATCAAACCCCTATTTTCTGCTGGGTCAGCATTTCGGTCTGGTGGCCACCGCGGCCACGCTCAGTGGTGCTGCGCTGGCGGTCTACTGGGGCTGGATTCCCGCTTTCCTCTGGGTCGTGGTGGGCAGCACCCTGGCGGCAGGTATATATAGTGTTGGCTCCCTGTGGTTGTGCCGGCGTCATCCCGATGAATCACTGATTGGTATTGTACGCCACTATTTTCCCGGGTTGTTCGTTGATGCGACGATTTTGCTGGTGCTAATTGTACTCACGTTGCTGTCCGCCCTGCTGCTCTTGATCACAACCGGCCTGCTCGTTGATTATCCGTCTGCCGTTCTGCCTGTTGGCATTTTCCTTCTGATCTCGGTTGCACTGGGCGTATTTCTACGTCGCCGACCAGCAAAAACAATTGCGCCGGCAACGGCCTTCTCCCTGCTCGTGTTATTCCTGCTGCTGTGGCCGCTGGGCAAGTTTGCCGCTGGATTCTCCGGGGTACTCAATTTTGATTTCGCTGGCAAACCGGTTCTGATACTGGATGCAACCCTGGCATGGATGGTTTTATTGTCCGTCTTTCTCTACTCGGCCCAGCATAAATCCCTTAGCACATCGCTGGGATCACGCGCCTGGCTTGCAGCCAGCCTGTTTGTCGTCATGTTGCTGATCCTTTTTATCGGTATCGCAGTGGGTCATCCACAAGTTATTGCTCCCGGATTTAATGCCGCTGCCAAAGATGTGCGGGCGCTTCCCTGGCTGGTTGTAACCATTACCGGCGGCGCTGTCGCGGGCATATATTTACTCATCGCCAACCACTACACGGCGCCGCGTCTTGCGGGTGATGCCGATGCCCGGGTGGTCGGTTACGGTGTGGTTGTACTGGAAGGACTGGCAGCCGTTTCGGCAATCATCATTTTCACCGCCGGTTTTGCATCGCTTTCGGAGTGGCAGGAATTTTATGCCTCATGGTCGGACAGACTCGACCCGTCCTATATCCTGCAACAGTATATAAATGGTTTTAATTATTTTGCCTCTTTTATCGGGTTGCCACCGGACATTGCGATTAATTTTGCGGCGATGACATTAGCCGCCCTTTCCATGTCGACGATGGAAATTGTCATTGGATTACTGAGCTCGGTCAGCGTTGAGGCCGGCAAACGTATTGGTCTGCCGGCAAGAACTTCCGGTCGGAGACGTCTTGTGACTATATTAATAATTGTCACCACTATCGCAGCGACCAGTGCCGCCAGCGATGCCCCGGTTATCATAATGCTTTTCGGTATCGGTAATCAGTTGCTCGCGGCACTTGGACTGCTACTGCTGGTGCTGGCACTGGAACAACGAAATTTACCGGGACAATTACCGCTGGGGCTGGTGCTGCTACTGGTACCCGCGGTGTTATGGGTAACTGGATTGCAGCTGGACATATGGTGGTCTCAGGGCCGTGAATGGCTGCTCTTGCCAGGAGCGGTCCTGTTTGCCATCGGGGGCTGGATTTTGCTGCGAACTGGACAAATATTATGGAAACCGGGCGGCCATCACGGAAAAGCTTGACAGTTAGCAAGCAAACCGCACAATCCCGTCCGCTGGACACTTTCTGCAATGAAAATGCAATTACTCGCGCTCGGCATCAATCACAAAACGGCTCCCGTTGATCTACGGGAACAAGCCGTATTTGCGCCTGAAATTCTTGCTGATGCGCTGGTAGACATTACCCGCCGCGGCGTCGCCCAGGAAGCGGCCATCGTATCGACGTGTAATCGCACCGAAATCTATTGCGGCCTGCCGCCCGAGCAGCAGTCTGAGACCTATGACTGGTTTTGTCGCTACCTGAAACTCGATTCCAGCGAAGTGAAACCCTATCTCTATGAACACCCGGGTGAGCTGGCGGTTCAACATGCCTTCCGCGTCGCGTCGGGGCTCGATTCCATGGTCCTGGGCGAACCGCAAATACTGGGGCAGATGAAAGACGCATTTGCCACAGCTCACAAGGCAGGCACAACTGGCAAGATTCTGAACCGGCTGTTTCAGCAGACTTTTTCCGTTGCCAAAACAGTACGAACCGACACCGCCATCGGCGCTTCCGCAGTATCGGTAGCATCGGCAGCGGTCACACTGGCGAAACAAATATTCAATAATCTTTCCCAAAAAACGGTAATGCTGATTGGCGCAGGTGAAATGATCGAGTTGTGTGCGCGCCATCTTGCCGAAAATGCGATTGGCCACATGATTGTTGCCAATCGCACCGTTGAGCGTGCGGAATTAGTGGCAAAGGAATTCGGGGCGGAAGCAATTTCGTTGACGGAAATGCCACTGCGACTGCCGGATGCCGATATTGTTATCTCCTCTACCGCCAGCCAACTGCCCATACTGGGCAAGGGGACAGTCGAGAGTGCACTGAAGGAACGAAAACACCGTCCTATGTTTATGGTCGATATCGCCGTACCAAGAGATATCGAGCCGGAAGTGGGTAAGCTGGGTGATGTCTACCTCTATACAGTCGACGATCTGAAAGACGTGGTGCAGGAAAATTTGAAATCACGGCAGGAGGCTGCCGGTGAGGCCGAAAAAATTATTGACGGCAAGGTCGTTGAGTTTATGCGCTGGGCAAATACGCTGGATGCGGTGCCAACAATACGCGCACTGCGCGAATCGGCAACCGCGATTCGCGCAGCAGAAGTAGACCGGGCAAAGCGCCAGCTGGCACGTGGCGAAGACCCGATAGCAGTGCTGGAGCAACTGGCCCGTAGTCTGGCAAACAAATTGACGCATGACCCTACCACGGTCCTGCGTCAGGCAGACCATGATGGTGATGCACTGTTGCTTGAAGCGGCACGCCGTTTATTTAATCTAAGCGACGATTAACCATGAACTCCGCAATCCAGGCCAAACTGGACAATCTCGTCCAGCGGGCGGAAGAACTCAATGCGCTGCTTAGTGATGCCGATACCATCAATGATCAGAACAAATTCCGTAAACTCTCACAGGAATACGCCGAGATTTCGCCCGTGGTCGGAAAGTACGATGCGTACCGGCAATCGCTGGAAGAACTGAGCTCATTGCAGCACATGCTGGACGACAAGGATGGCGGGGTGCGCGAAATGGCACAGGAAGAGATGCCACGGGCGCAAAAATTGATCGAGCAGCACGAACAAAACCTGCAGCAACTGCTGCTGCCCAAAGACCCTAACGACAATCGTAATATTTACCTTGAGATTCGCGCCGGTACCGGGGGGGACGAGGCGTCGCTATTCGCTGCCAACCTGTTCCGCATGTACAGCAATTATGCGCAGAATCGCGGCTGGAAGGTTGAGATAATCAGCAGCAGCCAGAGCGATGTCGGTGGTTACAAGGAAATAATTTCTCGAATTATCGGCAAGGGTGCGTACTCTCAAATGAAATTCGAATCCGGTGTCCATCGCGTGCAACGCGTTCCGGAAACAGAAACCCAGGGCCGGATACATACTTCCGCCTGCACCGTCGCTGTTTTGCCCGAGGCGGAGGCCATTGATGAGATTGATATCAACACCGCCGATCTTCGCATCGATACCTATCGTGCTTCCGGTGCGGGTGGGCAACACGTCAACAAAACCGATTCTGCCGTGCGCATCACCCACCTGCCAACGGGTCTTGTCATCGAGTGTCAGGATGAGCGCTCTCAACACAAGAACAAGGCACGCGCCATGGCATTGTTGCAAACCAGACTGCTGAATGCCGAGCAGGAGAAGCAACAATCTGAAGAAGCAGAGACCCGTCGACAACTGGTCGGTAGCGGCGATCGCTCAGAACGTATTCGCACCTACAATTTTCCGCAGGGTCGAGTTACGGATCACCGCATCAACCTGACGTTATACAAGCTTGAACAAATTATGAGCGGAGAAATGGACGAAATCATTGATCCGCTGACTGCCGCAGACCAGGCAGACAAGCTTGCCGCCCTCGGCGCCTGATCTCTGCCTGCAACGATGAGTCAAACCGGACTCGGGAAACTTCTTGCGTGGGCCGAGCAAAAACTGGCGCCGCTGTCCGACACCGCGCGTGTCGATGCGCGCGTGCTGTTGCAACATATCACCCGTTACTCCCATGCTGGCTTGATCAGCCACAATAACGATTTATTACCGGAAAAAGACGTAGCAAACTTTCGCGCACTTATATTAAAACGCGGCGAAGGTACGCCTGTCGCTTACCTCACCGGGGAACGTGAGTTCTGGTCGATGTCGCTAAAGGTTACGCCGACGACGCTGATACCACGGCCGGAGACCGAGCTGCTGGTTGAGCAAGCGCTTGCCCATATCCCGGACCAACAAACATTTGTCGTTACCGATATCGGTACCGGTTGCGGTGCCGTCGCACTTGCCATTGGTCACGAGCGAACCAGGATCGCCATTATCGCTACCGATATTTCCGAAGAAGCCGTGAGCGTAGCAAAATGGAATAGCGAACATCTTGGTATTCGGAACGTGGAATTTCGTATCGGGCACCTGTTGTCCCCGCTGGGCAACAAGTGCTGTGACATCATTGTCAGCAACCCACCTTATATACCTGAGAACGACGCTCACCTGACCGGGGGTGACGTTGCCTTCGAACCCCGCTCCGCGCTTGTCAGTGGAACTGATGGACTTGATGCCATACGGCAGATTGCCAGGAACGCACCCGACAAACTGAAATCAGGTGGCTGGTTATTACTTGAACATGGGTTTGATCAGGCCAGTCAGGTAAGTGTCATTCTGCAACAGGCCGGTTTCACCCGCATCAAAACCCTGAATGACCTGTCCGGCCACGAGCGCATGACCCAGGGCCAACTGGCATAGCCGTGCCTAGCGTTTGACCAGATTCGGCTTCCTGCCAACTATTTTCAGTTCACTGCCCTTATAGATTGCATAGGCCCGGGTAGTGGGCTTCCGGGGCCGGTCGTCATCACGCCGACGCAGTAAACGCTTGGGCTCGGACAACTGTCGTTTGTTGTTGGCGGGAACTACCTGAACCGCAAGTTCGGCAAACTCCGATCGCCTGGAATCTCCGAGAATGTTATTTGTTGCCGTGGCTACCAACTCAGAGAGCATGACGCGCCACTGGCGTGGCTTCTCTATCAGAGCGGCTGCGGCATCCACTACATCACGGGCACGACGCAGAAACTCAAACTCACTGTCATGGAGTCGATTGAGATCGCTCCTTCTGGTGCCAAAATCGGAAAGCATCGCCAATGCTTTATCGCCCTGCTCGGCAGACATTGCCAGTTGTTGGCGAACTTGCTGCGCACCGACGATAGAACGATCGATGTTGGCAAGCCAACGCTCAACCCATGCGCCAAAAGCATGTTCGGGAACAATGGAACGCACGCAATACATCGCAAACGCCAGTTTTTGTTCGGGTGATACGTCGGGAAGAATTACTTCTCCGACGCGATGAATTGTGTTCTGGCCTTGACCAAACTCGCCACGTATCTCGAAAAGACGGGGGCGCACACACTCGGCATGCAATGGATTGATCATAATCGCCAGTAACGGCGTGTCGGCACACTCCCATATATTGCGCGAAACAATGTCACTGCTATATTGTCGCTTGCCAAATGTGCGATTAATTTCAATGGTCATTCCCCGGCGGGTTCGACCCTCCAGATTTGCAAGTAAATATTTGCGCATTAATATTCTCTACTACAAGGTACGATAAAATAACAGGGGCTATCGCCCGGTAACCGGCAATATGCACCCGGCCGGTTCACGACCACAAGCGATCCCCGACGGGGCGAATCGGGGTCGCGACCAACGGCATTATCGAACCGGAAATATAGTGCTGGACGTCAGTAAATTCTGGCTTCAATATCGGGCACGGGAATTATCAGATCGAGGTAAATATGCACAGTAGTCGCATCGGAAATTTACGTGGCATTGGCCCCTTCGCCGGAATCATGGTTACAACACTCGTGAT
>JBGMQT010000012.1:0-44805 GCA_048060695.1 Acidiferrobacterales bacterium | reverse complement strand
CAACGGGAAGCGGGATGATTTTGTCCTTAAGGACCTGGTGGCGGCAGCAGAATCTATCAGCCTGTCTAAGCCAGAGCGCATTATTAATGACGTAATCAAGGCCGTTGAACGATGGCCGGCATTTGCCAATGAGGCTGGCATAAATAACAAAACAATAAAGGAGATATCAGCCCATCAAAGACTGGATATTGCGTAGGAGTAGCGGCAGGTTTCTGGAAACAAACCTGCTTTCAGCGCCAACTTATACCGGACAAACTATCTTGCCGAGTTTCTCGGTAAGTTTCATGTTTTCACTGTAATCCACCGGGCACTCGATGATTGATACCGTACCGTCGTTCATCGCCTCTTTCAGGGTCGGCAATAATTGGTCCGCACTTTTTACACAATACCCTTTGGCGCCGAACGATTCTGCGTATTTCACAAAATCGGGATTATTGAATTTGATATGTGATGGTCGCCCGAACTGGACGCGCTGTTTCCATTCTATAAGACCATAGGCACTATCGGCCCAGATCAGGATAACAATGGGCGTACCCAGCCGCATTGCGGTTTCTATTTCCTGCGAATTCATCAGGAAGCCGGCGTCACCAGTTACGGCCACGGCCTTGCGATCCGGGTGGGCAAGACTGGCAGCAATGGCGCCGGGCACAGCGATACCCATGCTGGCGAAGCCGTTGGAGATGATGCAGGTATTGGGGCGTTCAGCCTGCCACATGCGCGCCATCCACATTTTGTGCGCGCCGACATCGGAAATCACGATGTCATCCGGCGCAAGGGCTTCATGCAGGTCGTGCATGATACGTTGGGGTTTTACCGGAAAATCCTCTGCTTTTGCCCCCCATTGCAGCTCCTCCATAATGGTGTCATGCAAACCGGAATACTCCCGACCTGAATGACGCCGTGCTTTTGCGGCAATCTGATTCAACGCGGTGCCGATGTCGCCAACCACACCGGCAGCAAGGATGTAATGTTTATCAACTTCGGCCGGGCGCGAATCAATATGAATAATATTTCGATCCATGCTTTTGTGCCACAAATAAGGATGGTACTCGACAATGTCATAACCCACGCAAATAATGACGTCGGCGCGATCAAACCCGCAGGACACATAATCATGCGCCTGCAACCCCACGGTGCCGAGACTCAGCTCGTGGGAACTGGGTATGGTGCCCTTGGCCATAAACGTTGTTGCCACCGGAATATTCAGTTTCTCGGCAAACTGAACCAGCTCATCGCTGCAGTTTGAACGGATGACACCGTTGCCCGCCATCACAATGGGAAACCTTGCGCTAGAAATTATTTCGGCGGCCTGTACGACTTTTTCGGCTGACGGGTACGGCGGGGTGGCGAATTGCACATGCAGGGGCTCCTCGTCGACCTGCATTTCGGCTACATTTTCCGGAAAGTCGATAAAACAGGCACCGGGTTTTTCCACTTGCGCCAGCTTGAATGCCTTGCGCACAATTTCCGGAATGTTTTCCGGTTCCAGAATCTGGGTAGAGTACTTGGTAAGCGGCCGGAACATATTTACCAGATCCAGCACCTGATGAGATTCCTTGTGCAAACGTGTCGTCGCGGCCTGGCCGGCAATCGCTATGATGGGTGCATTGTCCATATTGGCGTCGGCAACGCCGGTAACCAGATTGGTTGCGCCCGGCCCAAGCGTTGCGAGACAGACGCCTGCCTTGCCGGTTAACCGGCCATACACATCGGCCATGAACGCTGCGCCTTGTTCGTGTCGGGTGGTAACGAACTTGATCGAGGAATCCAGTAAGGCATCCATTACATCCAGGTTTTCCTCACCGGGAATACCGAATATGTATTCCACATCCTCATTCTCAAGACATTTAATAAAAAGCTCGGATGCCTTCATTCCCTGGTTGCTCCTTTTTTTGATGCTGCACAAAAGATGATCCCGGCTCGCTGACGAATGTTACATTTTAGGCAGGCTGTTTTGCGCTCGACCTAGCGTCGTTCGTTGGCAGCCTTCTTGATCAGAAAATTCATCACTTCTATCATGCGTTCTTCACCCCGGGCCTTGCTGGGGCTGGTCCGGTATTTACCGTCTACAACGACGGTTGGCACGCCATAAATTTCGTATTTCATCGCATTCTGACCGGCGCGCTTCAGTTTTAACCTGACACCAAATGAATTATACGCCCGTAAAAATTCATCCCGGTTGATTCCATGCTTTGCCAGCAGAACGGTAGCGCCCTCAACCGTGTCCAGTCTTTTCCTGTCTTTGTGAATTGCATTGAATACAGGTTGGCGCATTTTGTTCGCCACGCCCATGGCCTCCAGGGAAAAATGGAGCCGGGCATGGAATTCCCATGACGGGTTGGCAATGCTGGGAGAATGAATAAAAGTTACATTGGATGGTTTGTTCTTTATCCAGTTATTGAGTACCGGCTCGAAAGAATAGCAATGGGGGCAGCCATACCAGAAAAATTCCTGAACCTCGATGTTTTTCCCGGTTGTTACCGGCTGCGGAAAACTCAACTCATCGTAATCCTGACCAGCACGAAATTCTGACGCAGACGCTGTCGAAATTATACCAAAAACCAGAATCCAGACTACAAGCGCCTTGCCCCTTATTATCATTCTATTGTCTCCCTGTTCTTCGATGGAATCTTGTTTGTAAAGCCCGTTAGCCGTACATATTTATTGAAGCTAGCACATCTAGGAGTCTGGTATCGTGAAAGAGTTCCGGGCGCCGATTACACCACTCCGGATCGTGCTCGTAATGACAATCTTTCTACCAGCCGGTTGTGGATGTCGCCGAATCCCCCATTGCTCATGATAACGATGTGGTCGCCGGCCCGACTGCCGGTTGCAACATTTTCCACGATACTTTCTATGTCACCCAAACAATCGAAATCCTTTTTCGCCCGGAATACCTCGGCCGGATCCCACTCCAGCCCCGATGTTCGATAGACAATTACTTTGTCTGCCCGGGACAGAGCATCAGATAATTCATGCTGATGAAAACCCATGCGCATAGTATTGGAACGTGGCTCCAGTACCACAATTAGCTTGCCGTTACCCACTCGTGAGCGCAGAGCGGTAAGGGTTGCCGCAATTTCAGTTGGGTGATGAGCAAAATCATCGTAAACCGTGATGTCATTTTTCTGATAACAAATCTCCAGCCGGCGCTTCACACTGCGGAACGCTGCCAGTGACGCGATCGCCTGTTTTGGCGTTACGCCAGCATGCCGGCTGGCTGCGATCGCTGCGAGGGCATTGTGCATATTGTGTTCGCCGATCAGTTGCCACTTTACGGTTCCAGGTTGCTTGCCATTGAAACTCACTGAAAAGACAGAGCAGTCATTTCGTTGCGATTTTGTCATCCAGCCTGCGGTATCCATGATTGGTTCCAGCTCACTCCAGTATCCGCGAGACAGAACGTCCTCCAGATTTTCGTCCGACTTGTTGCTTAAGATTCGACCATTCCCCGGTACAGTGCGAATCATATGATGAAACTGCGTTTTAATATCGTCTAGAGAATCGAAAATGTCAGCATGATCGAACTCGAGATTATTCAGCACCAGGGTGCGAGGACGGTAGTGGATAAATTTTGAGCGCTTGTCAAAAAAGGCAGTATCATATTCGTCCGCCTCGACGACGAAAAACGGGGTCTCTCCCAGCCGTGCCGAGCAATCGAAATTCATCGGCGCGCCCCCGATGAGAAAACCCGGCCGTAGTCCCGCTGCTTCCAGAATCCAGGCGACCATGCTACTGGTTGTGGTCTTTCCGTGAGTGCCAGCAATAGCAATGGTCCAGCGATCCTGCAACACATTCTCCGCCAACCACTGTGCGCCGGAAGTGTAGTGCACACCTTGATTCAGTAC
This sequence comes from Acidiferrobacterales bacterium, assembly GCA_048060695.1. GTDB lineage: Bacteria > Pseudomonadota > Gammaproteobacteria > Acidiferrobacterales > JAJDNE01 > JAZFSZ01. Next base: position 40,957 of record JBGMQT010000012.1, on the reverse strand, counting down.
AGCCTCTACTTCCGGATTACCGCGTGAAAGCGCATTTCCAATGATGACGATGTCGACATCTTGATCAACATTGTCGGCGCGATACCCCTCCCGTAGCACGATACCGGCATCCACCAGCTGCGTGCTCATGGGTGGATATACATTGGCATCGGATCCAGTAACACTGTGCCCCAGCTCACGGGCGAGTAGCGCGAGGCCGCCCATAAACGTGCCACAGATTCCGAGAATATGAATTTTCATTCCAACGCCACTTACTCTATCAGCTGAAATGAAACCACATTCCAGATTCCATCGGTATTTTGCTCTACCCGGATGCGAAAGCGTGCGCGTTCATGGCTTACACCGGCAACGCGTTTTTCAGATACGCTGATTTTTACTACACGCTGCTTCGCTCTGGGCCGGCGTATATCTACAACTTCATAAGATAGACTTGTGTTTTGAACACGCATTGCCCGCATATAGTCAATTGATGCCTTCTCGCGTAATGCAATATTTTTTCTCTTTTGCTGGTATTCCGGCTCGGGCATGTCTATCAAACGCCTGATATGTTGCAGGGCTTGCCTCGTTGGATCGTCACTGAATACACCACAGCCGGTTAGCACCAGGATGGTTAGACCAACCAGGCCCGCCAGCAGTATTCTGTTTGTACCCCGGATTGTCGTATCTTGATTCACTTTTCACTTTTCACTTTTCGAAATTAGAAACGAATAACTCCCGCCTGATCCCAATACAGGTTATCATGATCTCAAATGCCACCGGAAACACCTTTTTGAAACAACTTGCCTGGTATCTCCGCATTTTCACCTTGGATCGTCCGTTGACCCTGTCGCCCATAGCGCAATTGAATCAATATGGACGTTAATCTCGTCGATACAACTGCCGAACTGGAAGTTTGTTGTGCTCATCTGACACAACAGCCATGGATTGCCGTTGACACGGAGTTCATGCGCGAGAAAACCTACTACCCCCAGCTTTGTCTTGTACAAATCGCCAGTGCAGAAAAAATTTATTGCATCGACAAACTCGCTATTGACGACACGCAAAAACTGCAGCAAGTGCTTGCGTCTCGCGACATCATCAAGATTTTTCACGCCGCGCGACAGGATATGGAGGTTCTGCATTGGCTCTGCGGTATGCCGCCGGTGCCGATATTTGACTCGCAGATCGCCGCCGCGTTGCTCGGATATGATGATCAGCTGGGTTACGCCGCGCTGGTCGAGGCCATTACGGGAACGGTTTTACCGAAAGGATATCAACGCACCGACTGGACTCGACGTCCGCTCCCTGAGGACCAACTCAAGTACGCTGCCGACGATGTACGCTACTTGAGTAAAATTTATCCTGTACTATTCGAGCGGCTCGAAGACCAGGATCGGCTAAACTGGGCGCTGGAAGACTGTGGGTACCTGACCGATCCTGCCCTCTACACTGTAAACCCGGAGCTGGCGTACCTGCGCATCAAACAGGGTGGTGTGCTGACACCAGCACAACAACATGCTCTCCAGTCGCTTGCAGCCTGGCGTGAACGTGTCGCGCAAAAGAAGAACCGGCCACGCAACTGGATCGCTCGGGACGGGCTGCTGGTATATCTGGCGCAAAGCCAACCCCGAAATCTGAACCAGCTGCAGCAAGCGAGAGGGCTTTCTGACACCATGCGGGAAAGAGAAGGCGACGCCATCCTTGAGGCGATCGCTTCTGCTCAGTCTGACACCAACCCACCACTTTATGACGCGGTGGGACCTTTGACTCCGACACAAACCGAGCTGCGGGATTTAATGATGCTGCACCTCAAACTAAAGGCTGAGCAACTTGGTATCCGGCCAACGGTGCTGTCCGCAAGACGCGAAGTCGATTTAATCGCACGGGGAAACGAGAGCAGCCGCTTGCTCGGGGGTTGGCGCCGCCAGGTCATAGGCGAAGAGTTGCTGGGTTTACGTCAGGGATTTGGCCAAACGTAACTCAGGTTTCAGGTCGGGATTCACCCAGACTAACCGGTTTCGATTGCGCCGGAACCAATACAAACAGGGAACCTGGCTGTCGCATGCGGCCAGCATTTTCTTCCGCACGTAGGCCGTTGCCCCAGAATAAGTCGGCTCGAACTGTTCCGCTAATCGCACCACCGGTATCCTGCGCAAAAACCAATCGGCGATAGGGTATTTTCTCTTCACTGTTGGGCAAGGTCGTATCCAGCCATACTGGCAGCCCAAGACGAACAACCCGGCGATCCACAGCGATACTGCGCTCGGGCGTCAGGGTAACACCCAATGATCCAACCGGACCATGCTTGTCTTTGTCACGTTTCGCAAAAAACACGTAACTCGGATTACTATTCAATAAGTCTACCGCCTCGTCCGGATTGTTCCGCAACCACTCGCGTATGGTCTGCATGCTTACCTTTTCTTCCGGGATGTCACCGTTTTCGATCAGCCGACGTCCAATCGCGAAATAAGGATGGCCATTCTGATCACTGTAACCCACGGCCAACTCGCTTCCGTTTTGAAAACGAATTCTGCCCGACCCCTGTATATGCAGGAAAAAAAGTCCGACCGGGTCTGCTACCCAGGCTATCTCGTTTCCTTTTAAGGGGTTCTTGCCGTTGTCGATTTCTTCGCGACTGAAATAGGGCACCACACGACGGTCGCCTTTCAATCGACCGCGCACACGCTTGCCCCTGAGATCTTCGTAGAGATCGCCGAGATCGATCACTAGCAGATCAGCCGGGCGACCATACACTGCGTAACGAAAAACATCCGTACGCTTGCGACTACCTTGCAGCAGGGGTTCGTAGTAACCGGTGATTAATCCCTCGCTGCTTCCGCTTTTCGCTATCAATGGTCGTGCCACAAATCGGGTTTCAAAAAACGCGCGTGCTGTTTCATTGTCCGGGCTTTCAATGAGTCTGGCCTCAAGACACAGCTCACGCCATGTCGGGTCGCTGTTTTCCAGACGAGAACAGCTTTGCACTAGCGCCGGCCAGGCCTCAGCCTGATTATCGTCGGCCCACCCTTTGATGTCATTCCATGCAACGGGTTTGCCCAGACCGCCGGCATAACGACCGGGGCCGATCGAACAGGCAGACAACAGCGCCAATGTTGTCAGTATGGCTATAACTGTTAAGGCCCGCGAGGCCCGCGAGAAAAAGGGAAGTAAATTGGCGACGTCGCTAGTCATATTTTTCAAGACATCGCGTTAAGCACGATTTGTCTAAATGATATTGTAGCTTATCCGTGTGGCGAGGTGAGGTGTCAATCCTGCTGTTCGCTTTTTTCCACCAACGCTGGATCTTGCCCTTCAAAGGCTTCCGCATATCGGCATTCTTTCTGTGGACAAGCTTTTTCGGTACCACGTCGTTTAGTGGTTTTGATCGTCAGCATCGGATGGCTACACTTGGGGCAAGGTTCGTCTAGCGGGTAATTCCACACAGCGTATTTGCAGTCCGGATAGTGCTCGCAGGAATAGAATACTTTGCCATAACGTGATTTGCGCTTGAGCATCTGTCCCTTGCTGCATTCGGGACATTTTACACCGGTATCTTCCGGTGGTTCCAACGGTTCCATGTGACGGCAATCGGGGTAGGAACTGCAACCAATAAACTTGCCGTAGCGACCACGCTTGACCACCAGAGCCGATCCACACTTGGGACAGCTACGCCCTTCGACAACTTCGGGCTCGTTGGTGCTACCCGGTGCTTCATCCACGTTGCGTGTATAGTCACACTCCGGGTAGCCGGTACAACCAACGAAATAGCCGTTTCGGCCCAGTCGTTTGGCGACCTTCTTGCCACACTTGGGGCAATCTTCGTCCATCATCTCGACACCGGGACGTTCTACATCGGCCTTGCTGTCCACCTGATCCTTGAACGATGACCAGAATTCCTTTAACAATGGCTTCCACTGACGTTCGCCACGAGAGACGGCATCCAGATCATCTTCGAGGTTAGCGGTAAAGTCGTAATCGACGTATCGCGTAAAATGTTGCGACAGGAACTTGTTCACCACGCGGCCAACATCAGTGGGGATAAAACGCCGCTTTTCCAACAGGGCGTATTCACGATTCAGCAGCGTTGAGATAATGCTGGCATAAGTCGATGGCCGGCCAATTCCGTGCGCTTCCAGGGTCTTCACCAGACTCGCCTCCGTATAACGCGGGGGTGGCTCGGTAAAGTGTTGTTCGCGGCGTATCTCGATCAAATCGATAAGCTGGTCGACCTCCATTGGCGGCAGCAGTTTTTCCTTGTCGTCGTCACCGCTACGCTCATCACTGCCTTCCTGGTATACCGACATAAAACCCGGCTTCACAACGGTGGAGCCATTTGCACGAAACGTGTTGCCGGTACCCGCATCCATATCCACAGCCACCGTATCCAGTGTGGCATGTACCATCTGGCAGGCGACGGTGCGTTTCCAGATCAACCCATACAGTTTTAACTGGTCGGCACTAAGGAGCTTCTTTATCTCGTCTGGCACCCGTGTAACTGATGTTGGGCGCACGGCCTCATGGGCCTCCTGTGCATTCTTGGATTTGGACTTGTAGGTTTGCGGCTCATCCGGGATGTTTTCTTTACCGTAACGTTCGCCGATAAAATGACGTATCTCTTCGATGGCTTCAGTGGCGAGATTGACCGAGTCGGTTCTCATGTAGGTAATGAGGCCAACATTTTCACCATCGATTTCTACACCCTCGTAAAGTTGCTGTGCAGTGCGCATGGTACGCTGGGCACCGAAACCCATTTTACGTGAGGCCTCCTGCTGCAGGGTAGAGGTAGTAAACGGCGGCGACGGATTCCGGCGGCGCTGTTTCTTGTCCACTTTGGCGACACGCAGTTTTCCCTTGGCCGCATCAGTAAGTGTCTTGCCCACTTTATCCGCGCGTTTGTCGTTTTCGATCGAGAACTGTTCCAACTTTTCATTTTCAAATATTGTCAGCCGGCCCATGAATTTCTTGTCGCTGGCCGTTAGGTCAGATTCAATGGTCCAGTATTCACGCGGGTCGAATGCCTCGATTTCCTGTTCTCGCTCGACGATCAATCGCAACGCGGGACTTTGCACCCGGCCGGCAGACAGGCCGCGGCGAATCTTTTTCCACAGCAGGGGCGAAAGATTAAAACCAACGAGATAATCCAGTGCACGCCGTGCCTGTTGTGCATTGATCAGGTTGGTAGCAAGTTCGCGAGGTTTCTCGATTGCCTCCTGGATCGCGCGCTTGGTAATTTCGTGAAATTCAACACGGTGCACTGGCTTACCATCCAATACGCCACGCTCACGCAAAATTTCTTCCAGGTGCCATGAAATGGCCTCGCCTTCGCGATCCGGATCAGTAGCAAGATACAGCGCGTCGGCCTTCTTCATTGCCTTAACAATGGCATCGACATGCTTTGAGTTTTTTTCAATGAGCTGATACTTCATTTCGAAGTCGTGCTCGGTATCAACGGCGCCCTGCTTGGGGATCAGGTCGCGCACATGGCCATAGGACGCCAATGCCGTGAACTCTTTGCCCAGATACCTGGACATGGTTTTGGCCTTGGCCGGTGATTCAACAATAATTAGTTTCTTTACCATATGTGTTGTTTAATATCCCCGTTTACAAATCACCAGCTGTGCCTAGGGCGACACAGTCTGTTCCACACGCAACCGCTTGGGCAGCATTTCAACGACTTGGGGCATGCCTTGTCAAGTTTTCAGGAGCCAACGACCGGAAAGCAGCAGGCGCGGAACGAAAACTGAAATGCGTGTAACTACACGAATTCAGTTTAAATGACCTTCCATTTCGTCGAAGACTATATCTTCCAGCAGAGCATGGGCGTGCTCCTGGCCGGGCTGATTGAACAACACCATCAAAATTACCCACTTGAGTTGCTCCAGGCTGATGGCTTCCACATCAAGCGCCATCACACGATCAATGACCAACTCACGCGATATGCCATCAAGCACGCCACACTGCTCCATAAACATCATCAAACCGCGGGAACGGGGATCCAGACGCTCCATCTCCGGTGCGGTGTAAATACGAAAGGACTTTGTGGTCGGCGCTTCCGGCAGCTCGGAATCGTTATTGCGCAGGTTGGTTAATTCTTCCAGCCACGAAAAGGCCTTGTTGACTTCACCGCTGGGAAAGCCAGCTTCAGTCAACTCAAATACCAGAGACTCTTGATCGGGAGTAAACTCGGAACCCTCTTCCATATAATTCTCGAAGAGGTACATCAGAACATCAAACATGCTTTCCTTCATCTTTTACCTTTACGCATTGATGCGTTGGACCTTGCCGCCGGTACAAACCTGAATATGCCCCGCAAGTTCCATTTCCAACAGCATGGAGGAAATGGCTTCCGCCGTCAATCCACTGCGTTCGACCAGCGTATTGACATCAATTGGGTCAAAACCAAGGTATTTAAACAGTGCGAAATCCACAGATTTGTCACCGGGGGTGGACTTCGAATTGCTGAGCTGGTGCAGCGTTGCCACCAGGGATCCCAGCTCCTCCACAATGTCGGTGGCGGTTTCCACCAGTTTCGCTCCCTGACGTATTAGCTGGTGACAGCCTCTCGACTGGGGAGAATGGATGGACCCGGGAATAGCAAATACCTCGCGGCCTTGCTCGCTGGCCAGTCGGGCAGTGATAAGCGAGCCGCTGCGAAGCGCTGCCTCGATAACTAAAGTCCCCAGACTCAGTCCGGCGATTATACGATTGCGGCGCGGGAAGTTTTCTCGCAGCGGTGGTGTGGCAAGAGGAAATTCGGATACCAAAGCCCCCTGTTCCACGATATGGTGCGCGACTTCGTGATTACGCGCCGGGTAGATGCGATCAACCCCGGTACCCGCGACTGCAACCGTGGTACCGCCACTTTCGAGGGCACCGGTGTGGGCTGCCGTATCGATGCCCAGCGCCAGCCCACTTGTGACTAACAAACCAGCCGACGACAGGGCGCTCGCGAATGCCCTGGCGTTTTCCATGCCCCCCGGGGTGGGGTTGCGGCTACCAACCATGGCCAATTGCGGCAACGACAAAGCAGCGGGATCGCCCTTTATATATAGTATGGCTGGTGGGTCCGGGATTTCCCGCAACAGGTCAGGATAGATTTCGTCAGAGATTGACACCAGGAAGCTGTCTTCCTCAGCTAACCACTCAATATCCAAAGCATGACGCCCGGCATCTACTGCGCCCGTAATCGCGGACAGTGCCGCGTCATTGTCACCAATAACTTTCGATAGTAGCGCGTGCGACGCACCGACAATATTTTCCGGGCTATTGAAAGTTTCCAGAAGTGCGATTAGTGCCCTGCTGCCAATGCCGGGGGCACGGCTTAGACGCAGCCAACACTCCAGCGCAGGCGTGAGTTCCATTCCGTTAACCTCTTTGCCGCAGCATCCTTGTGCGACTTTATATTAATTAAATAGTTCTGGCTTAAGGTGTAACTACGGCGTCGTTAATACGTATCGAACGCGTCGCCGACATTACCAAAGCATAACTGACGCGCTCAAAGGTTCGAAAGACCATCACCAGGCCCGAATCGTCGTCCGGTAGTTTGAATTCCCGACGTGTCACCGGATCACGGCGCTTGCCAACATGACGTTTCACCCGCAAGACATGGCCTTCCTCTATCCCGTCCCTGCGACCCAGGCTGATAGCAATAACCGTCTTCGGGGCGATTTCAGAAACGGCATTGTCCGCCGCCAGAATCCAGCCCCTGACCTTTTTCTTGGGTGCGTGGGGGGCATAGTAGGGCAATGCCTGTACTCGCGGCGATACCAGCAAACGATCGCGCGGTAATATCTCTTGTCTGGCGGCAACTACCACCATTTTGGCCGGATCACCGGGCTCCAGCATGCGCGCATCGCCCAGATCGATGGCCTCATATGCCAGAATTTCCCCGGTTTCGGGGTCGCGCAGTGCCTCGCCGGTTCGAAAAATCTTGTATTCCTCTTCGCGCAAATTAACGCCGCGGGCATAGAATTCGCTGCGAGGACCCAGAATTATACGGTCATCCATACCAACGGCAACATAACCCGCGTCCTCCAGTTCATTCCTACCCACTACCAGTGGTTTCGAGAGGAAGGGGGCTATTTCTGCCGGTGGAATGGTGGGAATGGCGCTGTCCAGCGGCATCACTCTGACCTTCGGCGATAAACGGATAGTGCGCGAATCAATCTGCCTGGTTTCGTAACGCGGTGCCTGTTCCAGTGTTTCGGTGGTGACGGGTCCCAACTGTTCGGTTCGTTGCACGGTCAATACCGGCTTGCCATCGGCGTCGTAACCAAAAATAATAACATCGCCGGGATAAATAAGGTGTGGGTTGGCAATCTGCTCATTGGTCTTCCAGATCTTTGGCCAGTGCCATGGACTTTTAAGGAATCGGGCAGAAATGCTCCACAGCGTATCCCCTTTGACGACCACATAGCGTTCCGGGCGGTCATCGCGTAATTTTATGACCTCGGCACGGGCGCTGCCCAGGGTAACTGCGGCAAGCGTCACCCAAAGAAGGAAAAAGAGGCTAAAATTGCGCTGCGTCATTTATTGATCCTGATGCATCTAGCGACCAGTGTAGCTAAAAATTGGCGCCAATTCCAAGGTCCCCAACGCTTTTTTAAAGGGAAAATTATCTTGTTATTCAGTAGTATTTGACCGGATAATAAACCACTTTGATAAGAATAGAAACTAACTGCATATTAGCAAATAACATCAGATTCCATGGCTGTTCGAGAAATCCTGCACTATCCAGATACGAAATTACGCACGGTGGCTAAACCGGTGAAGTTCTTTGGGGACGACACTCGCCAGTTGGTAGCGGATATGGTCGAAACCATGTATGCCGCGCCCGGGATTGGTCTCGCAGCTACCCAAATCGACGTTCATCAACGCGTCATCGTAATCGACGCTGCTGCTGATAAAAACGATCTGCATGTCTTTATTAATCCACAACTTTCTGATTTTCAAGGTGAAACTGTCACGGAAGAGGGTTGTTTGTCGGTCCCGGGGGTATTCGACAACGTGCAGCGTGCAGCGCGGGTGCGGGTGCGGGCACAGGACGCAGGCGGCAATCCATTTGAGCTCGAAACCGACGGGCTACTCGCTGTTTGTATCCAGCATGAAATTGACCACCTGGACGGCAAGATGTTCGTGGATTATCTGTCACCGCTAAAGCAACACCGCATCGGCAAGAAAATGCAGAAACGCCAACGTGTGACACTATAAAGGCATAAGAGGAATGAGGGTTATTTTTGCCGGTACGCCTGATTTTGCGGTGCCAACGCTGGAGGCCCTTATTGCCGGTGGTCATTCCGTCGTCGCCGTATACACACAGCCTGATCGTCCCGCCGGCCGTGGTCGCAAACTGCAGACCAGCGCAGTCAAACAAATTGCCTTATCACATGACTTGGCGATATATCAGCCGACCACATTGAAAAACGAGGCTGGCACCATTGATCAACGTCGTGCCGACGTCATGGTGGTGGTCGCCTATGGTCTGATGCTACCGGCGGAGATACTGACGCTACCAACCTTTGGATGTCTCAATGTGCACGCCTCGCTTTTGCCACGATGGCGCGGCGCGGCGCCGATCCAGCGTGCCATCGCAGCCGGTGATCACCAGAGCGGCATCACCATTATGCAGATGGACATCGGTCTCGATACCGGTGACATATTACGCCAGGTAGCGACAGATATTTCAGCAAGTGACACAGGCGGCGGCCTGCACGACCGCCTGGCCACACTGGGTGCGCAGGCGTTGCTTGATACCATGGCACAGCTGGAAACTGGCGGCATAGCGGCAACACTGCAGGACGATGCTGCCGCTACCTACGCCAGCAAACTGGCAAAAAATGAAGGTGTACTGAACTGGCAGCTGGAAGCGATTACGCTGGAACGGCAGATTCGTGCCTTCAATCCCTGGCCGGGTTGTCGCTGCCAGTGGCGCGGTAAATCGCTACGAATTCTGGGTGCGCGTGCCGAAGAGGTGGAGAAAGACAATATAACCCCCGGGACTATATTGGCAGCAGATGAAAACGGTATAAAAGTCGCCACAGCGTCGGGCAAGTTAGTACTCACTCAAGTGCAGCTCGCCGGTGGCAAAGCCCTCGCTGCGAGTGAATTCCTGAATGGCCACGATATCGCTGTTGGCGATTCCCTGTCCTAGCCAGGTCGCATTTCTATGAAATCAAGCAACGTCAACCCACGCCCGTCAGCGGCGCGGGCTTTGGTCCGGGTAGTTGACAAGAATCAGACACTGGACAGTGCGCTGAACGCTATTGTCACACCGGATGCGAGTGCGCTGGTTCAGGAGATGATCTACGGCGTGTTGCGCTGGTACCACCGACTGGATACCTTGGCGGAGATGTTACTCAAACAGAACCTGAAAAAGAAAGATCGCGATATACACATGTTGCTGCTCATCGGCTTGTATGAGCTGATTTATATGAAAACGGATGATTACGCGGCGGTGAATGAAACGGTGTCAGCAGCGAGCAAACTGGGTAAAACCTGGGCCAAGGGACTGCTAAATGCCTGTTTGCGTCGAGCCCAACGCGAGAGCAATTCACTTCAACAGCGCCTCGAATCCTGCGACAGCAGCCACTACAGCCACCCACAATGGTTTGTCGATCTGCTGCGTGAGCAGTATCCGTTGCACTGGCAACAGATCCTGCGGGCCGCTAATGAACGCCCGCCGATGCATTTGCGCGTCAATACAAACCTCATCTTGCGTGACGATTATCTGGCGTTACTGGCTGAGAACGGGCTCGCAGCTCACATGCTCGACATCTCGTCAGCCGGCATCTCACTCGAAAAACCCGTCAACGTAAACCGGCTTCCCGGTTTCGACAGTGGTCAAGTGTCAGTTCAGGATGGTGCCGCACAATTGGCGGCCAGGTTGCTCGATATTCAGCCAGGTCAACGCATTCTGGATGCCTGCGCCGCCCCGGGTGGCAAGGCAGCCCATATTCTTGAGAGTCATCCTGACATTGGAGCGTTATTGCTGGTGGAAAAATCAGCCCGTCGAATGCAGCGCATCAACGAGAACTTTGAACGTCTGGGTTTGGCTGCCTCGATCAAGATTGGCGACGCGTCGCGGCCCGATGACTGGTGGGACGGCAAACCTTTTCAACGTATTCTTCTGGACGCACCGTGTTCGGCCACCGGGGTGATTCGTCGACATCCAGATATCAAGCTACATCGAGACCCGCAACAAATAACGCAAGCGTCCAGAATACAAGGCCAGATTCTTGAAGCGCTGTGGTCCTTGCTGGAAGCAGACGGTAAGCTTTTATATGCAACCTGCTCGGTCCTGGCGGCGGAAAACCAGGAGCTGGTAGCGGGCTTTCTGGCAAAGCATGTCGATGCCCAGGAAGTGGCACTGGATCTGGCCTGGGCCCAGCAACGCTTTCCTGGTTACCAGATTCTGCCGGGATCAAAAGGAGTGGATGGATTCTATTATGCCTGTCTGCAAAAAACCTGACACACCAATCTATTTATTGGTATCTCTATTGGCATGGACAACGATGCTGGCGTCCACTGTCGCGTTAGCGGATTTTCGCGTCAAGGAGATTCGGGCCGTACTTGAACAGGGTAACATCACGCTCTCCGGAACGCTGGATCTGGTGTTATCAAGCAAGGTGGAAGAGGCGGTAGCAAAAGGGATTCCACTGGACATGGAGTTCGAGTTCCGGCTGAAACGGGAACGCAAACTGCTTTGGGCGGAGCGGTTGAAGCAGTGGAAATTGAAGCGGCAGATTTATTACCACGCTCTCTCGGGTCAATACTTCGTCCACGACCCGGCAGACAAGGGCAAAAAACTGGACAACTTTACATCGCTACAGCGGGCGCTGTTGCACATGGGCACTCTGAACGAGTTCTCGATTGATGTTGCATCCGTGACCCAGGTTGATGCCAGTTATGTACTCGACGTGCGCGTCAGCCTGGACATCGAGTCACTACCCGCACCACTGCGCCCGGTGGCTTACACTTCGCTCGACTGGCGTCTTAATAGCGGCTGGACCACATGGACCGTAGAACGTTAACACGACAGATTAAACGCATTCCCCCGATCGCCTTACTGTCGGGCCTGCTGGTGGTGGCACTGGTAATGATGACAGCGGCGACGCAAAACTCCGATCGGTTTGGCAATTGGTATTCCTTGTTGCTGGTCATTAATCTGGTGGGCATTATCTTTCTATTGACACTAATCGGTATGAATGTTTACCAACTGATTGTGCAATACCGCAGCCACGCACCGGGATCGCGATTAACAATAAGATTGCTGTCCATGACCATGGCGCTGGCAGTGATCCCAGTAGTAATAGTGTATTTTTTTTCATTGCAGGCGATCCATCGCGGTATCGACTCCTGGTTCGATGTCAAAGTAGAAAAAGCGCTGGATGACGCCTTATTGCTGGGGCGCGCGTCGCTCGATGCGATCAAGCAGGATCTGGTGACGAAGTCACGCGACATAGCCGCCGAGTTGTCCGGCACTTCCGAGCGCCTGATCGTACCGACACTCAATTTGTTACGTGAACAATACAGTCTTGGCGAGCTCTCACTGTTTGACCAGGAAGGCCGGGTTATCGCCAGCAGCGTACAAGAGGGTCCAGGCAGCGGCACACTGCTGCCCGATGCCCCCGACGAAACCATTCGATCGCAAGTTCGACGTGACTTAATCTATGCCAACCTTGATCCGGTGGGAGGTGGTGAGCTGCAATTACGCGTTGTGGTTCCGGTTTACCCCCCCGGGGTCGCGGCACACCAACAAATTCTTCAGGTATTGCAACCCCTGCCGACCCGTTATGCCACCCTCGGTGAGAGTGTGCAATCGGCTTTCGCCGAGTATGAAAAACTTGTGTACCTGCGCGGGCCATTAAAATTCGGTTTTACCCTGACATTGTCACTGGTAGCGCTGATTACGATCCTGGTCTCGTTGTGGGCATCGATTTTTTCAGCGCGCCGGCTAGTCGCGCCGATTCGCGATCTTGCCGAAGGCACCAAGGCTGTCACCGAAGGCAATTATCGCAAGCGACTGCCAATTCCAGGCGACGACGAAATGGGCGTATTGGTGAAATCGTTCAACGAAATGACCGAACGGATTCATCAAGCCCAAACGCTAATCAAACGGAGTCAGCGAGAGGCTGAAATTCAGCGTACTTATCTGGAAACAGTTTTGACCCATCTGTCATCCGGTGTGCTTTCCTTCAACACACGCGGCAATCTGAGAACGTTTAATGCGACCGCCAGTGAGTTACTGGGCGTCAATCTGGAACAAGGGGTGGGTAAGCGCCTTGACTGGATTAGTGACAAAACAGCTCGACTGGAACCCTTTGTTGATGCCCTCAATGCATCAATCGAAGACGGTACGCCGGAATGGCAAGCAGAAGTCGTATTGCAAGATGGCGCAACTCGCAACGTACTTATTGTTCGTGGTACGCGATTACCGGGTCTGCGCGGTCGGTTTGGCGGATATGTGCTGGTATTTGATGACGTCACGGCAATGATTCAGGCGCAGCGCGATGCCGCTTGGGCGGAAGTGGCGCGGCGCCTGGCGCACGAAATAAAAAATCCGTTAACACCAATACAGCTATCAGCAGAACGTATTCGCTACAAATGCATGGACGCACTGCCGGAAAAACTCCAAACCACACTGGACAAGTCAACCCGTACGATTGTCGACCAGGTGGAATCACTCAAAGCTATGGTCAATGCATTTTCCAATTATGCGCGACCTGCACAACTGCAGGCGACTCCGCTGAATATCAATGATCTGGTGCGTGACGTTGCCGATATGTACCGTGGTAAAACTACCGACGCGCTTTCCGTGTCGCTGGATCTGGACGAATCCCTACCGGAAATCCATGCTGACGCCGGGCGCCTGCGCCAGGTGTTGCACAACTTGTTATTGAATGCCCGGGATGCGCTTTCTGACGTTGACAAGCCACGTGTTATCGTCCGAACACAACTGGCCGGTAAAAACGAAAAACCGTTTATGGGATTGTCTGTGGAAGACAATGGTCCCGGTATTCCCGATGGCGTGATGGAACACTTGTTCGAGCCCTACATCACCGGCAAGGAGAAGGGCACAGGCCTGGGTCTGGCGATTGTGAAAAAAATCGTCGAGGAACATTCAGGCAGTCTGCGCGCGGTAAATATAAAACAGGGCGCGCGCATTGAAATACGCTTGCCGCTAACACCGTTGTCCACTGCCATAAAAGACGATCAGGAGAAAACCGCTTGAATGGTGAACGCATTCTCGTTGTCGATGACGAACCGGATATCCGCCGCCTGGTGCAGGAAGTCCTTGAGGACGAAGGCTACCAGGTCAGCACCGCAGAAGATGCGGCCTCGGCCAGGGCGGCGCTGCAAAGCGAACGGCCGCAACTTATTTTACTTGATATCTGGATGCCGGGCACCGACGGCATCGCTTTGCTCAAGGAATGGTCCGTCAGTGGTCGGCCAGATGTACCGGTAGTGATGATGTCGGGCCATGGAAATGTGGAAACCGCGGTCGAAGCCACGCGCCTTGGCGCCTACGATTTCATTGAAAAACCCGTCTCTCTGGCCAAACTGCTAGTCACGGTGTCGCGGGCACTACAAGCCGAAGCACTGCGTCTGGAAAATCTACGGCTTCGAAGCGGCGTACAAATAACCTCCGAACTTGTTGGTAGCAGTCGACTGATGCAGGGGCTTCGCGACGACATCGCTCGTATCGCCGCGACAGACACCTGGGTTTTGATTACCGGGGAACCCGGTAGCGGTAAAGCCGTGGCGGCACGCTACCTGCACCGGTGCAGCTACCGGCGTGATCAGCCTTTCGTTGAAGTCAGCCTCGGCGCAATACCGTCAGAGAATATCCCGCTAAAACTTTTTGGTAGCGAAGAGGGGCCCAACGTTTCACCCGGTAGTTTTGAGCAAGCAAGTGGTGGCACCCTGTTGCTGGATGAAGTGGGCGATCTCGATCTTTCGACACAGGCCCAATTATTGAATGCGCTGGCAGAAGGCCGATTTCTGCGCCTGGGCGGGAAAAAGACCGTTGCCATGGACGTGCGTATCCTCGCGGCTACCAATCAGAATCTGACGGCGGCTGTCTCTGACGGGCGATTCCGTGAAGACCTGTATTATCGCCTCAACGTCGTGCCTCTTAACGTTCCACCACTTCGTGAACACAGCGAAGACGTCGGCGAACTGGTTAAATTTTATCTCGACTGGTTTGCAAAAAACGATCACCTTGTCAGACGCAACATCAGTGAAGACGCTATCGCCACTCTGTCGCATTCCCACTGGCCGGGCAATGTCCGTGAGCTGAAAAATCTGGTTCAGCGATTACTGATCATGAAATCCGATCCGGAAATAAGCGCCGCCGAGATTGATCAATCCCTGGGCTATCTGCCAGACGACACCAAGATCGAATTACCACAGTCGTTATTTAACCGTGAACTACGCGACGCAAGAGACAGCTTTGAACGACTTTATCTGCAGCATAATCTGGAGCAAACACAAGGCAACGTCAGCGCGTTAGCGGAGATTGCCGGAATGGAGCGAACGCATTTGTATCGCAAAATGAAATTGCTCGGTGTTAACCCCAAGCATGGTAAGAAAAAATAGTGCTTCAAAGGAAACATTAATAAGACTACCCTACGGACACCATGAAAATAATAATTCTCGGCGCAGGTCAGGTCGGCACTTCGGTTGCGGAAAATCTTGTCAATGAAGCTAATGACATCACCGTCATCGATAATGATGGCAAGCGCCTGCAGGAACTTCAGAACCGCCTTGATCTTCAAACTATAAACGGTAGCGCCGCGTATCCGGATACTCTGTTGCGCGCGGGTGCCGAGGATGCTGATCTTATCCTCGCCGTCACCAGCAGCGATGAAGTCAATATGGCCGCTTGCCAGATTGCCTATACCATGTTCCATACACCGACCAAGATCGCGCGCATTCGCGCCGCGGAATATCTGGCCCATCCTGAAATTTTCACCCAGGAAGCGATACCGATTGACGTCATCATCAGTCCGGAACAAATTGTAACTGACTATATTCAACGACTGATTGAATACCCGACGGCATTGCAGGTGCTGGATTTTGCCGGCGGCCTGGTCCAGCTGGTGGCAGTTAAAGCGGTCGAAGGGGGTCCTCTGGTGGGCCACCAAATACGTGAATTGCGAAATCACCTGCCAGGCGTCGATAGTCGAGTGGCAGCTATTTACCGCCAGGACCGACCGATTCCACCGGAAGGAAATACCGTCATTGAATCGGGCGACGAAGTCTTTTTCATTGCCGCCAAACAACATCTGCTCTCGGTATTGAGTGAGCTGCGCAAGCTTGAAAAACCGGCGCGGCGCGTCATGTTGGCCGGTGGTGGCAATATCGGCCGGCGCCTGGCGGCCAGCCTGGAGACCAAGGGTTATTTGGTCAAGCTGATCGATCACAACCCGGATCGTTCGCGCGAGGTGGCGGAACAACTGCAAAAAACCATCGTGCTACTCGGCGATGCTGCGGATGAGGAGTTGCTGACGCAAGAAGGTATAGATGGCATGGATGTATTTTGTGCCCTGACCAATGATGATGAAGCCAATATTCTGTCGGCCATGCTGGCCAAACGCCTCGGCGCCACCAAAGTCATGTCGTTGATTAACCGAGGCTCTTACGTCGACCTGGTACAGAATGCCGGCAACATCGACATCGCAATTTCTCCGCAGCAGGCCACCATTGGTTCCTTATTGGCCCACGTCCGGCGTGGCGATGTGGTGGCGGTGCATTCCTTGCGGCGTGGCGCGGCGGAAGCCATTGAGGCAGTGGCCCACGGTGATGAAAATACCTCTCGAGTCGTTGGTCGTGCGATCGAGGATATTAAGCTACCGCGCGGCGTCACAATGGGTGCCATTGTCCGCGGGGACGAAGTACTGATGGCACATCACGACACGGTGATCGCGCCAGATGATCACATTATTCTTTTTCTGGTAGATAAGCGAAACATCCCACATGTAGAAAAACTGTTCCAGGTGTCTTTCGGTTTCCTGTAGTTATGCAGTACATGGTCATCCAAAGAGTAATGGGCATGTTGCTGATGATCTTCAGCACCACCATGCTGCCACCGCTCGCTGTATCGTTTCTCTATGCGGACGGGGCCAGACTGGCATTTACGATTCCGCTGCTAGTCACCTTGGGGACCGGACTACTATTGTGGCTTCCAGTTCGAAGCCGGCGTAACGACATACGGGTACGGGAAGGCTTTGTCATTGTCACCCTGTTCTGGTTGTTGTTGGCACTGAGTGGATCCTTGCCTCTGTTCATCGCCGATCGGCCGATGCTGGGTTTTACCGACGCGTTTTTTGAATCCATGTCCGGTCTCACCACTACCGGCGCCACTGTCCTTAACGGCATTGACGCCTTACCGGAATCTATTCGCTACTACCGCCAACAACTGCAATGGCTCGGGGGAATGGGTATCGTGGTTTTGGCCGTTGCGGTCATGCCCATGCTTGGCGTGGGTGGCATGCAACTGTATCGCGCCGAAACACCGGGGCCACTCAAAGACAGCAAACTGATGCCGCGCATTTCAGAGACCGCCAAAGCGCTATGGTATATCTACCTTGGGCTAACGGTGGCGGCTGCTATCGCCTACTGGTTAGCTGGTATGAGCGTTTTTGACGCTATTGGACACAGCTTTTCCACTATTTCCATTGGTGGATTCTCCACTCATGACCAGAACATGGGTTACTTTGACAACCCACTCATCAGTGCCGTCGCCGTCGTGTTTATGTTACTGGCGGGCATTAACTTTGCGCTGCATTTTCTCGCCTGGCGTGACCGCAGCCTACGCCCCATTTTGCGCGATGCCGAAGTGCGCGCGTATTTCATGATAATCTCGCTGGTGGTAGTAACCACGGTCATCACCCTGTTCGCTACCAATACCTTTTCGACACCCGGCGAAACCTTGCAACATGGAATCTTTCAGGCCGTAAGCATCGCCACAACCACCGGCTTCACCACCACCGGTTATGCTGGTTGGCCACTGTACCTGCCAGTACTGTTAATCATGGCGGCCTTTGTTGGCGGTTGTGCCGGTTCGACAGCAGGTGGCATGAAAGTGATTCGCGCCCTGCTGCTTTACAAGCAGGGTATCCGCGAAATTTTTCGTCTGGTACATCCTGCGGCGATTTATCCTGTCAAAATTGGCGGTAAACCCACCGATGACACGGTACTCAATGCTGTCTGGGGGTTCTTTTCGCTCTACGTCGTAAGTTTTGCACTGTTGTCGCTGGTAATGATGGGCACCGGGATAGACCTCGTTACTGCATTCTCCGCTGTCGCCGCTACCATGACCAATCTCGGTCCGGGTATGGGTGACGTGGCCAACAACTACGCGGGCCTGAGTGATACCGCGAAATGGGTTTTATCTTTCGCCATGCTGCTTGGCAGACTGGAGTTATTTACGTTACTGGTTCTTTTCACACGTACATTCTGGCGCAACTAGCGAACATCAGCGCCATAAACTGATTTTGTTACCACCTCCGCCAACCGCGATAATATCGCCCTTGGGTGACAGGGCAAAACTGGAGATGGATTTGTGCGGCGCCTTGAGCCTCTTGGCCATTTCGCCCTTGCTTACATCCCAAATCTGTATGTCTGCATCCTGTCCAGTTGCCAGGATCCATTTGCTGTCAGAACTAAACTGCAGCTTATTCAAAGAACCGGGGACATTGCCAAGGATTTTATCCTTCACTTCGATCCCCGTATCCCATAACTTTAGAAATTGCTCGGGTCCGCTGCCGGCCAACCAACGGCCGTCCGGTGAGTACGCCAGCGCCAGCACTTCTTCGCCTTCTGACTTGCCAAAAAAACTAACCAACTCGCCGCCGTTTGATGCCGAAATTATTTTTATTTCACCATTACTGTCAGAAAGAGCAAGCAATCGGCCATTTTTCGAAAATTCAACGGCATTGGTATCTGCTTTCATGCCGGTCTTTTTATAGACCATATTCCAGCTGGCTGTATCCCATACATAAAGTGTTCTGTTCCCCGTCACTGTCGCCAGCAAATCACCTCTGGGCGAATAGCTGATCAGGCGAATATTACCGTCGTGTTGTAACGGCTGTGCAACAACTGCTTCATTCTCAATGTCATAAACAAGCGCCTGATCACCAATTGACCATACCAGTATTTGTCCGTCAGCAGATCCGTCGATTGCACCGATGATTTGTTTTGCAGCACCCGGTCTGCGCAGTGGCAGCCCGGTGACTGTGTCCCATAATCGTAGCTCACCCTCCGCGCTTAATGATGCGAGCGCGTCGCCTCCGCGCAAAAAAGCCAGTGTGACGACTTCGTCTCGATGCCCGTTGAGTATCCTGGTTACGGTTTTGTTTATATTAAAAGGATATACTGTTTGTTCGACGGCCTGCATGTTATCAGGTTCAGATGGGCCGATAGATGCAGTGGTTACATTTTTCTTTCGCGGTTTAATGCTAATACGCAAACTCTCGTAAAGCGTCGCATCCAACTTGTCAATGCTCGTTGCCAAACGTAAGCCACCCTGCTTTTTAACCGCGTCGATACGATTAAAAATATCTTCCTCATCTAACACACCAAATCGCACCAGCAAGGTTATTGCAAAAACCGACAACGCCGGTACAAGAACAACAAAAAAGAACAATTTCTCAATAAAACCGCGGGTCTTCTTTCTTTTCACCACCACCATAGGGGACCCGGATTCCAGTATTAAATCTGATCGAAGATTTCCCGACGGTTCCTTTTTCGTGTTCTCATCACCATTGCTGATGCGCTGGCCCATCAAGGCACGCTGCAGCAGGCCCGCTGTTTGTGGTCGATCCGCCGCCATC
Organism: Acidiferrobacterales bacterium; assembly: GCA_048060695.1. GTDB lineage: Bacteria > Pseudomonadota > Gammaproteobacteria > Acidiferrobacterales > JAJDNE01 > JAZFSZ01. The sequence goes on along the minus strand of JBGMQT010000012.1, from coordinate 21,143 downwards.
AGGTTCATGGCGGTATCAATGCTTTCGCGAATATGACTGGAAAAAATCGGTCGATCAAAATCCAGCGCGGATACCAAAGGATCGGCATAGTTGCTTTGAACGGCCTGATAGCGCTTGAGGGAATCTGTTGGTGGACCGCCAGTCACACATCGGTAAAGGGTTGCGCCCATGGAAAAGACATCGGTCCAGGGGCCCGTATCACCGATGGCGGGATATTGCTCGATAGCAGAGTAAGCCGGGGTTAAGGCAATCTTGCCGTCGGATTCGGAGCCTCCCTTTGCTTGCCTGGAGGAACCAAAGTCTATCAACATGGGTTTACCGTTGGCACGCAAGTAAATATTGTCCGGTTTGATGTCCAGATGCAACAGACCGGCATCATGCACTGCCTGCAAACCGTTCAGCACCGGGATAAAAACACTGAGCAGCATATGTTCGTTGAGGTAGCCACCACTTCGTTTGAGATAGCCGTCGAGACTTTCACCCTCTTCATATTCCATCACCATGTAAGCAGTGCCGTTAGCTTCAACAAAACGTAAAACACGGACAATATGGTTGTGTTTGAATTTCGCCAACGCCCGCGCTTCTTTTAGAAACTCCTGCAATCCCCACCGGAAATCCTCCGCGCCGTCGGTAAACGGGCGAATAGTGTATTCGTCACCACGTGTTGCTACAGAACGAGGAAAAAATTCCTTGATCGCTACCATCGAACTCAGCTGGGTATCGCGGGCAAGATAGGTAATACCGAAACCGCCACGGCCCAGCACCTTCTCGATGAGATAGTCGCTGAGTTTGTAGCCCTCGGGTAGAACGTCGTTGGAACTAGCGTCTGGCATTGAAGCCGGCATATCTGCCTTCACGGGAAAACCTGTGCCCCCTCATTATTCTATTGTCACAGTATTCAATATATAAGGTATACGCGCAGTTTCAATGCAAGACCGTACTTTTCCCGAAAAACTTCAGGCATAGAAATCAGGTTCGCCGGGCGGGCGGGTCTTAAAACGCTTGTGTACCCAGAAATACTGCTCGGGCATTTCGCGTACTGCGTTTTCAATCTCTTCGTTCATGCGACGGGCGTTGGCCACGGGATCGTCGGTGGGGAAATGCTCAAATGCCGGTTTGAAGATCACCTCATAACCACGGCCCCACGATAGCTGCCGGGTAAAGCAAGGGATCACCACTGCATCGGTGATTTTTGCCAACCGCCCCAGCATAGTGATAGTGCTCGTCTGCACACCAAAAAAAGGAATGAAGGCGGCATTCTTTGTGCCCGCATCCTGATCCGGAATATAATGCAACAGCGCGCCCTTTTTTGCCTCCTTTATGGCCGCACCAATGCCTTCCCGCATTTCTACCATGGTGCCCTTGAAGCGTTCGCAACCAAGCTTGCCGGCGCGGTCAAACACCGGATTTCGAAGAGTACGATAAATATCGACCACCGGTGTATCAATCGACAAGTAAGTACCACCGATCTGAACCGATACAAAATGGGCCACCAGCAATATCACGCGCTGTTTCTGCGCCCGCGCCTGGTCGAGATGTTCGCGACCTCGAATACGGCACAAACGTTCCAGCCTGTTCGCGGAGGCAAACCATGCGACGGTGGTACCCATTAACGCCTGACCCGCTGCCCAAAAATGGCGGTGCACCAGGCGCCGGTGTTCGGTCGTACCCAGCTCGGGAAAACAGGCTTCGATGTTGCGACGGGCTATGTGGCGACGAGACGACATTAAACGATAGCTAAGCTCGCCAACCACCGTGCCGAGCAGTGAAAGGACGGGCAATGGCAGTTTTGCTACCAGCCATAAAACCCACAAAGCAAACCAGCTCATCCAGTGACGCGGGTGTAATAATCGATTTTGCAACAGACTATTTCTTGCCATAGGGTGACGGTGCGCCATCTGGTCGGGTTTTGAATCGGCGATATGACCAGAGATATTGCTCCGGGTTCCTGCGCACCGCCTGTTCGATGATTCGGTTCACGCGGGTAGCGTCCGCCACATCGTCACCACTGGGAAAATTATCAAGCGGCGGCAAAAGTTCGATTTCATAACCTTTACCATCCGCACGGATGCGACTGAACATTGGTATGACGGCAGCACGAGTCACCTTTGCAAGCCTGGAAAAGGCCGTATAAGTTGCTGCCGGTACACCAAAGAACGGTGCAAATACAAAGTCATCTTCGGTACGGTCAGGATCCTGGTCTGGCAGATAATAAAGGAAATGGCCGTGCCTCACCGCCTTTATGACTGGCTTCAGGTTTTCATACCGCTCCACGACCAAGCCACCCAACCGGGTTGTACAATAGCGTAATGCCTGGTGCAGCATTGGATTCCGTGGTTTGCGGTAGAGCCCAACAAGCGGATAAGACAATGAAACAAAAATGCCCCCGGGCTCCAGAAAGATGAAATGTGGTGCAAGAAACAGTACACCCTGTTTCCGTGCCACTGCAGCATCCAGATGTTCCAGACCCTTGATTGTAAACAGACGCTGGTATCGCCGCTGCGAGCCGAACCACGCCAGCCCCAGGGCCAAAAAAGCACGACCAACATAGTGGTAGTAGCGACGACGGAGGCGTTCTCGCTCCGCATCGTCAAGCTCGGGGAAACACAGCGCCAGATTGGTTTTAATTGTTGTCGTGCGATGAACATGGAAGGCGATTTCACCCACTACAGCGCCTAGCCACCAAATAGCCCGCTGCGGTAAAAAAGTAAAAAGATGGATCGTGCGGTACGCCAGCCACCCCGGCCAGAAACGCGGCTGCCAGTAGTCACGAAATAGAGGCCGGGACGCGCGGTATTGTGCCTCGTCAATCATAAGGTGAGGCCTCGCCGCCTGGTCGAGTCCGGAAGAATTTGAAGGTCCACATATACTGCTCCGGCGCATCTGCTACCAGCTTCGCCAGCTCCGCGTTCATGCGCCTGGTATCAGCTACCGCATCATCACTGGGAAAATCGTCCAGCGCCGAATGAATCACGACGTGATAACCCTGCTTCGCTGATATCCGGCGCGCGGACGTTGGCAACACAACAGCATTAGTGATTCTGGCCAACTTGCTAAGTGCGGTAATGGTAGCAGACTCGGTCGCGAGGAAAGGGACAAAGATCGATTTCTGCGGACCGAGGTCTTCATCCGGCAGATAGTAGAAACCATAACCCGCCTTGATCGCTTTGACGACTGGCCGCATCCCCTTGTCGCGTAAATATGACTTGCCGTACCATCGCAGGCGACCATGCGCGACCATATAATCGAGCAACGCATTATTTATAGGTTTGATTAATCCCGCTTGCGGGTGGTGTCGTGAGATCGCAGGCGCGGCAATATCTGCCGCACTGAAATGGCCGGTAAGCAAAATGACATTACGCCCATTGTCGAGGGCGGTTCGATAATGCTCCAGACCTTCCACCTTTAAATAACGATCCAGATATTTTCTTCGTGCCCACCAGATAAGCCCCATATCGAGCAGGGTTTGGCCATAGATACGAAAGTGGGAACGCGATAGTTGCGCACGTGCTTCAGCAGACATCTCTGGAAAACATAGGCGCAGGTTTACGTCGACAATATTACGACGTTTTTTACTGGTACTGCGATAGAGGTCTCCCAGGCGCGCGCCAATAAATGCACTGATCGGCCGGGGCAACAACACACATAAACCAACGACTGCAAGTACGAGCCATGTTGGCCAAAAACGCGTTGAGAAAAAGCGAAAGCTGAAACGGGGGCGATAATCCTCGGCCAGCTTTTTGTTATCTATTGTTCTTTGTGCGGAAGACATTAAATATTAATGGCCACAATAAGTTGATTCTGGTGGCTGGGGCGGATTATAACCACAGGCAGGTACGTTTGGTGTCCTCAATTTACGCAGTGGATATTTCCTGAAAATTGAGGGGTTCTCCACATTAAGCATATATTGGCCGGTGCACTAGTAGTAATCCCCACTTATTAAAATAATGTGGTAATTCAGGCAATTACTGAATATCACCAGCAGAAGTGGGACAATCTTTTATATACTAGGTAAATAATCGACTGTAGTGGGAACATTACTAATTTTTTAGTCACACCTTGTTGCAGATTGGCTGAATCGGCACGTCAGTGCCAGTAAAAATTAAACAATTTCAAAGCAGCAAATTTGCGGGATTTTATATTGATTTTTTGTGAATCTGACCTTATCTGCTGTTAAACTTGCCACCTTTCTCGTATTGATCAATCAGTTAAGGACATCGCGCACATGGCAGACAGCTACCTGTTTACCTCGGAATCGGTTTCAGAAGGCCATCCTGACAAGGTCGCCGACCAGATTTCCGACTCCATTCTCGACGCTATTTTTGAACAGGACCGCAATGCGCGTGTCGCCTGCGAGACCATGGTCAACACCGGTATGGTCATTATCTCTGGCGAAATTACCACCAACGCCTGGGTTGATATGACCGAAATTGTGCGCGGCACTATCAAGCGCATCGGTTACGAAGCCTCCATGGGTTTTGACTGGCAGTCCTGTGCCGTGCTCACTGCGCTCGACAAGCAATCCCAGGACATCGCTCAAGGTGTCAACGAAGGCGAAGGTATCGATCTCGACCAGGGTGCCGGTGATCAGGGCCTGATGTTTGGTTATGCCACCAACGAGACCCCCGAGCTAATGCCGATGCCCATCGACCTGGCACACAAGCTGGTGAAGAAACAGGCAGAGGTGCGCAAGGCAGGAAAACTAAGCTGGCTGCGACCCGACGCCAAGAGCCAGGTCACAGTCAGGTACGAAGACAACAAGCCGATGGGAATCGATACGGTTGTGCTTTCCACCCAGCACTCGCCGGAAATCGAGCACAAGCAGCTGCAGGAAGCGGTAATGGAAGAAATAATCAAGCCTGTCTTGCCTTCGGAATGGCTCAACAACGACACCATCTATCACATAAATCCCACAGGCCGTTTTGTAGTTGGCGGACCCGTTGGTGATTGTGGATTGACGGGCCGAAAAATCATTGTCGATACCTACGGTGGCATGGCCCGTCACGGTGGGGGCGCTTTCTCCGGCAAGGACCCCTCAAAGGTGGATCGCTCCGCAGCTTACGCCGTTCGCTGGGTAGCGAAAAATGTTGTCGCGGCCGGCCTTGCAGATCGCTGCGAAATCCAGGTGGCCTATGCCATCGGTGTTGCCAGACCGGTTTCGATTCACGTCGACACCTTTGGCACCGGTCGCATGGACGACAACAAAATCGGAAAGTTGGTAGAAGAAATCTTCGACCTGCGTCCCAAGGCCATTATTCGGGATCTGGATCTGCTGCAACCTAAATATGCACAGACTGCAGCCTATGGTCACTTCGGTCGCACCGAGCCGGGTTTTACCTGGGAAAACACCAACAAGGCAGATGAGCTCAAGGAAGCGCTGAGCCCAAAGTCCATTAAAAGCGCCTGATGGCGCGAGTTGCGACTGGAATATTTTCCGGCATTAATTAATATATACCCTTGCCCTCCCGGGCGGCCCTCTTCGAGGAGCGCTGCGCCCCCGCTATCAAACTGTTAGCGAGGCCAGGCTCGAGGCTGGGCTTTAGATCAAACGGCGCTCATTCTTTGCTGGTGCTCCACGAAGAACACCGTTTACTGGAGAATGACAAATGAGCGCTGTAATTAACTCAAATTTCACTGACTACAAAGTCGCCGACATTTCCCTGGCCGAGTGGGGCCGCAAGGAAATGGACATTGCCGAAACCGAAATGCCGGGGCTGATGTCCTTGCGTAAAAAATACGGCAAGGAAAAACCCCTCAGCGGTGCGCGCATCACCGGCTCAATCCACATGACCATTCAGACTGCGGTACTGATTGAGACCCTGGTGGCCCTCGGCGCGCAGGTACGTTGGTGCTCGTGCAATATTTTTTCTACCCAGGATCATGCGGCGGCGGCAATCGCTGCTGCGGGCATTCCCGTTTTTGCCTGGAAGGGCGAGTCACTGGAAGAGTACTGGTGGTGCACCGAACAGGTGCTGGTGTGGCCAGACGGTGTAAAAGGAGAAAAACTGGGGCCCAATATGATTCTCGACGATGGTGGTGATGCCACCTTGCTGGTGCACAAAGGCACAGAGTATGAAAAAGCCGGTGCCGTACCGGATGCCAAAGAAGATGATCCCGAAGAATGGAAAGTCATTATTGCTACGCTCAGCGCATCCTTGAAGAAAGATCCCAATCAGTGGACCCGAACTGGCCAGGGCATAAAGGGTGTCACCGAAGAAACTACTACCGGTGTGCATCGCTTGTACGAAATGCTGGAGGCAGGGGAGCTGTTGTTCCCTGCAATGAACGTCAATGACTCGGTTACGAAATCCAAGTTCGACAATCTCTACGGTTGCCGTGAGTCACTGGTTGACGGGATCAAACGTGCCACCGACGTGATGGTCGCCGGCAAGGTGGCCGTGGTCTGCGGTTATGGCGATGTCGGCAAGGGTTCGGCCCAGTCCCTGCGCGGGCTTGGTGCCAACGTCTGGATTACCGAAATCGATCCCATTTGTGCCCTGCAGGCCGCGATGGAAGGCTATCGTGTGGTGCGACTGGAGGAGGCTCTGGATGTCGCCGACATTTATGTCACCACGACTGGTAATAAAGATATTATTACTTACGAACACATGGCGAAGATGAAAGATCAGGCGATTGTGTGCAACATCGGTCACTTTGATAACGAGATTCAGATAGAAAAACTGAACCAGCATGAGTGGCTCAACATCAAGCCGCAAGTAGACCAGATTATTTTCCCCGACGGCCATCGCATTACGTTGCTGGCCGAAGGTCGCCTGGTTAATCTCGGCTGCGCTACCGGACACCCGAGTTTTGTCATGTCCAATTCGTTCACCAACCAGGTATTGGCGCAAATCGAATTCTATACCAAGCCGGACGACTACCCGATCGGCGTTTACATCCTGCCGAAGAAGCTGGACGAAGAAGTGGCCCGGTTGCATCTGGAAAAGATTGGCGTACACCTAACTACGCTCACTCAAGAGCAGGCGGATTATATTGGCGTACCGGTCGAAGGCCCGTACAAACCCGATCACTACCGTTACTAATCACCGGCGGTTCGTGTCAATCAACAAGCGGGCCCGGGTAGCAAAAGACCCGCTGCACTTCGCTGGATCTCTATTACGGTAATCGTCATGACCAACTACAACGAACGACAATACAGTTGCGAATTTTTCCCGCCCCGCACAGACAAGGGGCGTGAATCCTGGCGCGCGGCGCTAATGGAATTGGTTAAACTGAAACCTGCGTATTTTTCATGCACCTATGGTGCCGGCGGCACAACACAAGCCGGTACGGCAGAAACCTTGAAGAAAATACTGGCGGCGGGTTTTCCGGCGGCGGCGCACATCACCTGCATCGGATCCACTCGCGATAAGATTTGTACCTTGCTGGACGACTACAAGGACATGGGCGTTAAACGCCTGGTCGCCCTGCGTGGTGACCTGCCCGACGGCATGTCCGACCCCGGAGAATTTCATTTCGCCGACGAACTGGTATCGTTTATTCGCAAGGAGACCGGTGACTTTTTTCATATCGAAGTCGCCGCCTATGCGGAGAAACATCCACATGCAGCCACCATGCAACAGGATCTCGCGAACTTCAAAAAGAAAGTAGTTGCGGGCGCTGACAGCGCCATTACCCAGTACTTTTTTAATGCCGACGCCTATTTTTATTTTGTTGATTCCTGCCGTGATATGGGCGTCGAACTCCCGATCGTGCCCGGTATCATGCCGATCACCAACTACAGCCAGATCGCTCGTTTTTCCGCGGCCTGCGGTGCCGAAATCCCGCGCTGGATTCTGACCCGTCTTGAGGGATATGGCGATGACCTCGAGTCAATTCGGGCCTTCGGTCTGGATGTGGTTATCAAGCTGTGCGAACGCCTGCTGGACCAAGGCGTGCCGGGGCTGCATTTCTATACACTCAATCGGGCCGAACCCACATCAACCATCTGGAACACGCTGAATCTCGGTTAATTGCGGTTTTCCAGCGTCCTGTTTGCCTGCAATACCCACTAAAACAGGATGGTGGCCGCGTTCAGCTGGCCGATTCGCGTAAATGTGCTATTTATTGATACGGGGAGCGCAAAGAACCGCGGGATTATTTCAATGAAAGCCAACATTCTTCTTGTCGATGACGAGACGGTCAATCTCGACGTGGTTTCACGGCGTTTTAGCCGCGAGGACTATCTTGTCACCCACGCTGCAAGTGGCGACAAGGCGCTGGAGCTGATGACGGTGCAGCAATTCGATCTGGTAGTCCTGGACGTGTACATGCCGGACATGGACGGGATTGAAGTCTTAAAAAAAATAAAGGCAGATGTTGCTACCCGGGAAACACCGGTGATCATGCTATCGGCAGATTCGTCCACCAAGCTCATTCGTAAATGCCTGCTATTGGGCGCCGCTGATTATCTGACCAAACCACTGATCATGGATCTGGTGCGCAACCGCATCGAGATCAATTTGCGGAACCAGTGTCAGGTTACATCAACCACAAATGAATTGTCGATACTGATAGTCGATGATCATCGTTTGAACATAACACTGCTCGATCGCCTGATTACGAAACTGGGTCACCGTACGATCCCGGCCACCAACGGCGAAGAAGCCCTGCAAAAACTAAATGACGAAAAACCCGACCTGGTATTGCTCGACATCATTATGCCGGACATGTCCGGGATCGAGGTGTTGACAGAAATCCGTAAAACCTATGCCGCTACCGAGCTGCCGGTGATTATGATCACCGCCGAAGACGACAGCGCTACTATGTTAAAAGCTGTTACGGAAGGCGCTAACGACTATGTCACCAAACCCTACGATGCGGTATTTCTACGCAAGCGAATCGAGGCCTGCTTGTCGATTCAACAACTGGCGAAAAGCACAGAGTTGATTTAATACAATCTACCGTTTTGCATGATTTCACCTGCTATCTATGGCCGGTCAATAGCAGTAGTCATCCTGGCATTGGTGATGCTGCAATTACATCTTGTTCCGCGGATTTTACCGTCACCTCGTTGATTGAAGCAGATAGTAACAGCCTTCCAATAACACGCTTGAAGTCGTATTTGAAAAGCCGGCGCGAGGCGTAACAGTTCGCCCCAATTGCCCGAATGGTTATACTGTCATTCCAGAAAAAGAACACAAACGGAATGCACCCACTGTTTCCCGAGATCCACCCGGACAAAACCCATCGCCTTAAGGTGGACGACACCCATGAACTTTATATAGAAGAGTGCGGCGATGCCGAAGGTATTCCGGTGCTGTTTGTTCATGGCGGGCCCGGTGCCGGGTGCGAGACTTACCACCGACGTTTTTTCGACCCTACCGTATACCGCATTGTTCTCTTCGATCAGCGCGGTGCCGGGCGCAGCACACCCCATGCCTCACTGGAGAGCAACACTACCCAGAAACTAGTCGAAGATATGGAGGCTATTCGTGAGTTTCTCGGTATTGATCGCTGGGTATTGTTTGGGGGCTCCTGGGGGGCCACCTTGTCGCTGGTGTATGCCGAGACCCATCCGGCGCGAGTGCTGGGTCTGATTCTGCGTGGCATCTTTCTGTGCCGACCCAGGGAGATTCAGTGGTTCTATCAAGATGGCGCCAACCGCGTCTTTCCGGATTACTGGAAGGATTTCATCCAACCCATTCCAGAAAACGAACGCAACAACCTGGTGGTGGCACACCACAAACGTCTTACCGGTGATGACGAGGTCGCACGCATGGCCTCGGCCAAGGCATGGTCGTTATGGGAGGGGCGCACAGCGACACTTGCACCTAGAAACAAGATCGTAGATTTTTTTGGTGGCCCTCATGTCGCGCTGGCGCTGGCACGTATCGAGGCTCACTACTTCATTAACAACAGCTTCCTGTCAGACAATCAGATACTGAGCGACACCAAAAAAATAAAGAGCATACCCGGCTACATCATCCATGGCCGTTACGACCTGATTTGTCCGCTGGAGAATGCGTTTGCACTCGCCGATACCTGGCCTGCTGGCCAACTGGAAATTATTCCCAACTCCGGCCACTCAGCCAGCGAACCGGCCATCATCGATGCCCTTGTCCAGGCAACCGTCGGCATGGCGAAACAAATCGAGACATAACCGGGATTCATGGCCATCTATGCGATTGGTGACGTGCAAGGCTGCTTTGAGCCCCTCACTGCCTTGCTGGAAAAAATCGATTTTAACAAGAACCGGGATCGCCTGTGGTTTACCGGTGACCTGGTCAATCGTGGTCCCGACTCCGTCGCTGTTTTGCGTTTTGTGCGGGCCCTGGGAAACAGCGCCATCACCGTATTGGGTAATCATGACCTGCACTTGCTAGCCATCGCCAGCGGTCACGCCAAACAAAAGCGGCGTGACACCCTGGCGCATTTCCTTGCGGCCGATGATCGCGACGAATTGCTGCTCTGGTTACGGACACGCCCACTACTGCATCGCGATTCAACACTCGGTTACACCATGGTCCATGCCGGGCTGGCGCCCCAGTGGAGTCTGGAGGAAGCTCAGCAACTGGCTGCTGAAGTCGAACAGATTCTGCGCTCCGACAACTACAGAGAATTCTTCCCACACATGTATGGCAATCATCCCTACTGGTGGCAATCATCCCTGGCCGGCTGGGACAGGCTGCGTTTTATTACCAACGTTTTTACCCGTATTCGCTACTGCGACAATAACGGCAATCTCGACCTGGAACAGAAGGGGGCGCCGGCAGAGGTCCCTGCGCCGCTCAAGCCGTGGTTTGAATACCGGGATAAACGAAACGCCGGAGAGACCATATTGTTTGGTCACTGGTCGACCCTGGGATTCATCAAAACCAACGATGTCATTTGTCTCGATGGCGGTTGCCTCTGGGGCGGCAAGCTGATCGCGATACAAATCGATCATCCCGACCTGCCGGTTCACTGCGTCGACTGCGAGCAGCAGCAAGCGCTCGATCGCACCGGATAATTCACACAAAAGTTCCATCCCGATTCGGCAACGCACACGCGCCAAAACAGGGGCACAAACCGGATCACACTGGTAACATCGCTAACGCAATGGACACATCGCGTTACAATATTCAGGTCTCGGTGACGGCCAACTATATTGAGGCCCAATCGGACCCGCTGAATGATCGTTACGTGTTTTCCTACACAGTGACAATCCTCAATACCGGTGAGATCCCGGCCCAGCTACTGACCCGTCACTGGCGGATTCGCGACGCCAATGACAAAATTGAAGAAGTTCGTGGTGAGGGTGTCATTGGTGAGCAACCGCATCTGGCGCCAGGCAAGGGCTTTACCTATACCAGCGGTACCATACTAAAAACGCCGATGGGCACCATGGGGGGCAGTTACCAGATGATCGCCGAAGACGGTACGCGCTTCGATGCCAGGATCCCGGATTTTACATTGAGCATGCCCCGCACCCTGCACTGAGGCGCACAAATAAATCGCTAAATATCGAGATTGGCCACCATTAGCGCGTTTTTCTCGATGAATTCACGCCGCGGTTCCACCTGGTCACCCATCAGCGTTGTAAAGACCTCGTCGGCAGCAACGCCATCCTCTATATCCACGCGCAATAATCGTCGTACCTCCGGATCCATGGTGGTTTCCCACAGCTGATCCGGATTCATTTCACCCAGCCCCTTATACCGTTGCACCGATTGCCCACGACGTGCCTCTTCCATCAACCAGTCCAGGGCGGAGCCAAAGTCGCTCACATTCCGGGTGCGTTCACCGCGCCGGACCATCACTTCTTTTTCCGCAAACAATGTCTTCAAGCGATCTCCAAGCGCCACCAGGTTCTGGTATTGGCTCGAGGAAACAAATTCGTTATCCAACCTGGCCTCGGTGACGGCACCGTACTGACTGCGCACCACCAGAACTTCGTACGTATTGCTGCGACTGTCCTGGCCAAAACTGACATCGAAACGTACGCTCCCGTGGGCTCCCGAGGGCAGGGCCTGTTGCAGGGTCACGACAAATTCTTCCACCGCCTTGGGTTGGGTCAGTAGCTCATGGGTCAGCGCGGGCATAAACATGAGCAGGTTTAACAGCTCACGGCCATAACGTCGCGACATAAGTTCGATGGTTTTATTGACGCGCAAATAATTGCGGCAGAGGTCAGCCAGCTCACCGCCCTCTATTGTTTGTTTGCCGCTCACCAGAGCCGCACCATCCAGTGCAATTTTCAGCAGGTGTTCCTGCAATTCGACATCATCTTTAAGATAGCGCTCGGTTTTCCCGCGCTTGATCTTGTATAGCGGTGGTTGGGCAATATAAATATAACCGCGTTCCAGTAACTCCGGCATCTGGCGATAGAAAAATGTCAGCAACAATGTGCGAATGTGCGAACCGTCGACATCGGCGTCCGTCATAATAATAATACGATGATATCGTAACTTATTGATATCAAAGTTATTAATACCGATACTGGTACCCATGGCGGTGATAAGGGTCGCCACCTCCTGTGAACCCAACATCTTGTCAAAACGCGCGCGCTCGACGTTCAGTATCTTTCCTTTGAGCGGCAAGATGGCCTGGAAACGCCGATCCCGCGCTTGTTTGGCCGAACCACCTGCTGAGTCGCCCTCCACCAGATACAGCTCACACTGACTGGGGTCACGCTCCTGGCAATCCGCCAGCTTGCCGGGCAGGCCAGCGAGATCGAGCGAACTCTTGCGGCGAGTCATCTCACGTGCCTTGCGGGCGGCCTCACGTGCCCGAGCGGCTTCCAGGATTTTTCCGGTGACGGCTTTGGCGTCGGCCGGGTGTTCCTGCAAGAAAGCGCTGAGCTTCTGATTTACCAGCGACTCAACGATGCCCTTAATTTCCGATGACACCAGCTTGTCTTTCGTTTGTGAAGAGAATTTGGGATCCGGCACTTTCACCGACAGCACCGCTGTCAGCCCTTCCCGGGAATCGTCACCCGTAGGACTGATTTTGGCCTTCTTTGCGGCCCCACTTGATTCAATATACTGGTTCAGGGTTCGCGTCATGGCGCCACGCAAACCAGCCAGGTGGGAACCACCGTCGCGCTGCGGAATATTGTTCGTGTAGCAGAAAATATTTTCCTGGTAGGAGTCATTCCACTGCATGCATAACTCCAGTGTTACCCCGTCTTTTTTACCAATGATGTTGATGGGCTGTGCGTGCAATGGCGTTTTGTTACGATTCAGGTGTGCAACAAAGGCAGTAATCCCGCCCTGGTACTCGAAGGCATCTTCTTTGCCATTGCGCTCGTCGATAAGAACAATACGGATGCCCGAGTTCAGAAACGACAATTCCCGTAATCGACTGGACAGAATATCGTAGTGGATCACAGTATCGCCGAAAATGGTCGGGCTGGGTTTAAAATAAATATCCGTACCGGACTCTTCGCTCTCCCCCGCAGCTGCCAGTGGCGCCTCGGGTTCGCCAAGATGATAGGTCTGTTGATGAATTTTGCCATCGCGGCGAATGGTCAACCGCAGCGTGTCAGACAGCGCGTTCACCACCGACACGCCGACACCATGCAGCCCGCCGGAAACCTTGTATGAGTTTGAATCGAACTTACCGCCAGCATGCAGTACGGTCATAATAACCTCGGCCGCCGAACGCCCTTCCTCCTCCATGATCCCGACCGGAATACCGCGGCCGTTGTCGGAAACCGTTATGGAATCATCATTGTGGATGACCACTCGAATCTCCGAACAGTGGCCGGCCAAGGCCTCGTCGATAGAATTGTCGACTACCTCGAAAACCATGTGATGCAGACCGGTGCCATCGTCGGTATCACCGATGTACATACCGGGTCGTTTGCGGACAGCCTCCAGCCCTTTCAGGACTTGAATGCTTTGGGAATCGTAGGCGGGTTGCTCGCTGCTCATATTGAAAAAATGCTTTAAAATAAAAAGAGAATTCTATCATTTTTCCACCGCCAACGTGACCGCCGGGATCGAAAAATGGTGGTTAAATGCTGAGTATTCGCCGTTTATTTTTGAGTTATATTCCCGAGTTCCACGTGGAACGTAACGTGATCCTTCCAGCTGTCGGTAACCAGGTGCTCCCGCTCGGTCGCGGTCGCAAATATTTGCAGTGGTAGTGAGGCCAACAACGACATCACGCTCTCGCGGCGCTCGGCGTCAAGCTCTGCCGGGAGGTCGTCGAGCAGCAGAATGCATTCACGGTGGGTTAGGTCGACAAAGTCTTCCATTTGCGCCAACCGCAGCACCAGAGTCAGTAACTTCCATTGGCCTTGCGAGGCCTCTTGCCTGGCGTCTTGCCCTGATAGCTGCCACTCGAGATCGGCACGATGGGCGCCGGAACGGGTGTAGCCGTGTTCACGGTCACGCCCGCGGTCCTCGGCCAGCACCTCGGCCAACGACTGGCCCTGGCGCCAACCGGACCTCAGTTGCAACGATATCTCCTCGCTTGGTAATAGAACAACTCGCTGACGTTCAATATGCGCCTGTAATCGCTGTAGGTAACGCTGTCGCCTGCTGTGGATTTCCTCTCCGCAAGAGGCCAGCGGCTGGTCCCAAATCTCCAGGCGGGCATCACCTTGCTTCAGTGCTGCATTGCGCTGTTTCAGTAGTCTTTGGTGTCGGCTCCACAACTCATAGAAATCCGGTTCCACGTGGAACAAACCCCAGTCGATGCCGGCTCGACGGTATTTGGCGTGCTTGAGAAAAGAGAAATGGGTGTCCGGGGAAATCACTTGCAATGGCAGCGTTTGCGCCAATGCCGCCAGCTGAATTTCGCGTTCGCCGTTGATGTGGATTTCCCTTTCGGTGCCGTGACGCTGGTAGCCCATTGTTCGCTCAACGCCGTCGCTTTGATGGCGACCGAAAACGGTGAGTCGGTCAATATTGTGTTGCAAAACTCGCTCTAGTCGATTGGTCCGAAAGGACTTGCCGGTACCTAAAATATGGATGGCTTCCAGTAAGCTGGTTTTTCCGCTGGCATTGGCGCCGACGATCAGATTCAGCTGCGGGTGGGGTAAGAGCTGGCCTGCCTGGAGATTACGGACACCGTGATGCTCGAACAAGACCAGTGGCATTTAGGGTTCTAGAGCCGCATGGGCATAATGACATACAACGCGCCCGAGTTGTCTGGTGTTACCAGGGTGCAGCTGCTATTGGGGTCACTTAAACCCAACTTAACTTGCTCGGTATCGAGTGCTCCGGCAGCCTCGATCATGTAGTTCACATTAAAACCAATCTCCATCTCTTCGCCGCTGTAATCCACTGCCATCTCTTCTTCGGCCTCTTCTTGTTCGGGGTTGTGGGCCGTGATAGTGAGCGTGCCGTCTGACAGGTTCAGCCTAACGCCACGGTATTTTTCGTTAGAGAGAATTGCCGCTCGACTTAGTGCGTCACGGTAGCTTTGCCGATCAATCAGTAGTTCCTTGCCCTGGTTGGTGGGTATCACTTTGTTGTAATCTGGAAAACGGCCATCAACAAGTTTTGAGGTGAATGTCAGACCCGGTAATTGTACGCGTATGTGATTAGTACCGAGACTGATCTTGGCGAGTTCGTCACTGTCTTCCAGGAACCGGGTCAACTCCAGCACTCCCTTGCGCGGTACGATAATCTGGCGGTTGGCGCCTCCACTTTCTGCCAGCTTGATTTCGGACAAGGCCATGCGGTGGCCGTCGGTAGCGACGGCCCGGAGTGTTTTACCGTCGAGTTCGATTAGCAGGCCGTTGAGATAATAACGAACGTCCTGATGGGCCATGCAAAACTGTGTTGCCTCTAGAAGAGACTTCAGGGCTTTTTGTGGCACCTCAAAGGTTTCACCCCATTCCGAGGCCTCGATGGCAGGGAAATCGCTGGTTGGCATAGTGACCAGGGTGAACCGGCTTTTACCGGAACGTACCACCGCTTTCTCGCCCTTAAGATTTAACTTGATGACCGAGTCCGCAGGTAACCCACGGCATATATCCAGTAGCTTTCGGGCCGGTACCGTCATCTCTCCATCGGTGCCCTTGGTCACTTCAATGCCAACAGTTACTTCTACCTCGAGGTCGGTACCGGTTAGGGATAGATGGCCCTTTTGCTGGCGCACCAGAACATAGGCCAGTATTGGCAATGTCTGCCTTTTTTCGACAATGCCAGCAGCTTGCCCCAGTGGTTTGATCAGATTGTCTCGGGAAATACTGATCTCCATTTCTCACCTTTTGTGTTTTTAGTTAATATTAGTTTTTATATATAAAACTTACTGTAGTTATTATTAGGTCGCGCCTTTTCTGTGGATAAGTTCAATTGATGCTTCTATGTATGCATTTAGCCTGTGGATAGTGCCGTTGATATCCCTGTTAGGCAGGTTGTGGGTACCAGCGGATAAGATTGGATAAGTATTCTCCTGTTGAGGCGTGACATTGTTATCCACAATTGGCTCACACGCTATCAGGTGGTAAGTATGCGCATCAGATTATTATAATCCTCTTTGGTTCTGGAATCGCTATTCAGTAATTCAGCAATCCTTCTTTTAGCATGTAACACAGTAGTGTGATCACGACCCCCGAACGCATCGCCAATTTCAGGAAGGCTGTGGTTCGTCAACTCCTTCGAAAGTGACATCGCTACCTGGCGGGGTCGTGCTACCTGGCGCGCCCGGCTCTTGGAATGTAAGTCAGCAACACGAATCTTGTAATACTCCGCTACCGTCTTCTGGATATTGTTGATGGTAATGAGGCGTTCCTGAAAAGCCAGCAAATCCTTAAGGCTTTCCGCCGCGATATCCATATCAATTAGCCGGTCAGTGAAATGAGCACTGGCCATCACACGCCGCAACGCCCCTTCAAGCTCACGCACATTGGAGCGCACACGTTTGGCGATAAAAAAAGCCACGTCTTCCGGCAGGCTAATGTTCTCCTGGGTCGCTTTTTTCATCAGGATAGCAACACGTGTTTCCAGTTCCGGTGGCTCAATACCGACGGTCAGACCGGATCCAAAGCGCGAGATCAGGCGCTCTTCAATCCCCTCAAGTTCTTTCGGGAAACGATCGGCGGTCATAATAATCTGCCGCTGGCCTTCTAATAGCGCATTAAAAGTGTGGAAAAATTCTTCCTGCGAGCGCTCCTTACCAACAAAAAACTGGATATCATCTATTAGTAATGCATCCAATGAACGATAGTATTTTTTAAAGTCATTCATCGCGTTGTGCTGCAGCGCCTTGACCATATCGCTAACGAAACGCTCCGAGTGCACATAGGCGACGCTAGCCTCCGGATTGTGTGCGACTAACAGGTTACCGGCCGCTTGCATCAAATGCGTTTTACCCAGACCAACACCACCGTAAATAAAGAGCGGATTGTAGGCGCCACCCGGATTTTCACTCACCTGGTGCGCGGCTGCTCGCGCCAGCTGGTTGGACTTACCCCCGACATGGGTGTCGAAAGTGAATTCACTATTGAGCCTCAAGAGGGCGCTTGGCGCCCTGCTAGCAATACGTGAGGTAGCGCCGACGGCCTTGGTTTGAGGGGCCGGTGGAGTGTCACCTGGCGCGGTACGACTATCGCCGACGTCTATCGAGACCCGCAGCTGTTCTTTTTCACTGAATTGGCCCACCAATTCGACGATGCGCTCGAGGAAACGATCGCGCACCCAGTCCATCACAAAGCGGTTGGGCGCCAGAAGTTTGAGCCCGCCACGGCTCTGCATCGCCTGTAGCGGCCGGATCCAGGTATTGAATTGCTGTTCAGACAACTCGGATTCAAGCGAATTCAGGCATTTTGTCCAGACTCGGGGTTGACTCACGGCGTGGTTGGCTTCCCTGTGTGCGTTGAAAAAGGAGACAGAGTCTAGCGAACCATCCTCGACTTATCCACAGGTACCTGAGCAAAACGAAAACATTATTTCTATTGAAAAATTACTTATAAAGCAGTACTGTGCGCAACCTTTCCGCTTTCGGAATCACCAGATTTGGTAGCAACATCATGAAAAGAACATTTCAGCCAAGCGTCATCAAGCGCAAACGCAACCACGGCTTTCGTGCCCGCATGGCGACACCGGGCGGCCGTGCTGTTATTCGTGCTCGCCGCGCCAAAGGCCGCACACGCTTAAGCGCCTGAATGCGATGGCCCTACCGGGGCTGACGAGTCAGCGACGACTAAAATCGCGCCCCCAATTCGATCGTGTGCTCGATCATAATTGTGGTTCCCGGGACAAATTTTTTGCCGTGTACGCATGCCCAAATAATGAACAAGAACCACGGCTGGGAATGGTGGTATCCCGCCGCGTTTCCTCCCGGGCCGTGGACCGGAACAGGATCAAGCGACACATAAGAGAAGATTTCCGGTTATCGATATCCAAGCTTGATGAACTGGATTATGTGGTAGTGGCGCGCAATGCTGTGCTCAAAGAAACCGGCGCAGCGATTCGCGCCTCCCTTCAACAACACTGGAAGCGATTAAACAAGCAATGCGGAAACTTCTAATCCACTTCCTGCATTTTTACCAGTGGGCGTTGAGCCCCTATCTCGGCAGCAGCTGCCGCTATTATCCCACGTGCTCCCATTACGCGCTGGATGCCCTGGATAAATATGGCGCCGCGCGCGGATCGTGGTTGGCGGTCAAGCGCGTTCTGCGTTGCCACCCATGGCACGAGGGCGGTTACGATCCGGTACCGGAAAAAGGTTGTTGCCGCCATGAGGTAAAGGGTGGATAACCAACGCCAGATTCTATTAGTCGCCCTCGGCGTTATCCTGCTTTTACTCTGGTTTCAGTGGGAAGACGCGCAACGAGCCAGCCTGCCGGTTGCTGAATCTCCGGTCACCGAGCAAGGACTCTCCGGTGGCGAGGCACCGTCGGTGCCAACAGCGCCCACCGCCAGGCCTGCCGGGAGAAACGCCAAAACCGACACACCGCGGGTAACTAGTCCACCAAAAAAAGAGATGGCGAGCGGCAGACGCATCCGTGTTCTGACCGATCTGCTCGATGTGCAGATCGACACCTATGGTGGCGACCTGCGCTTCCTCGGGCTGCGCCAACACCCGAATGAATTAAACAATCCTGATGTGCCTTTCCCGCTGATGCAGGACAAAGGCGATGAGATACTGATTGCCCAGTCTGGCATCATCGGGTACGGAAAGAACTATCCGTTCCATCGCACTCTATTTTCAACAGGTAGAACCGACTACACCCTGCGCGAGGGGCAAGACTCGTTATCAGTAGATCTGAATTGGCGTGCGAAAGACGGAGTGTCTTACACCAAGCGCTATACCTTCAAGCGCAACTCCTATGTCGTTCGAGTCGATTTCCTGGTGAACAACCGCAGTCGTGCGAAATGGCAGGGTTATCTATATGGCCAGTTTCTGAAAAAACCGGTGGAGAAGAAAAGTGGTTTTCTGGCGCTGCCGACTTTCGATGGCGGGGCTATTTATACCAACGAAGACCAGTACGAAAAAGTTACATACGATGAAATGGCTGACGAGCCACTGGATCGAAAAGTGACCGGCGGTTGGGCAGCGATGATGCAGCATTATTTTGTCAGCTCCTGGATGCCAGAGGCCGATCAGCCCGGCCAGATTTACAGCAGCAGCCCGAGTCCGGAGCATTATGTTATCGGTTACAAGTTTACTGAACCGCTAACCGTCGCTCCCGGCCAACAGGGGCAAGTCGGCATCGACCTGTTCGCCGGCCCCAAGGAGACCGACCGCCTGAAACAACTGGTCGAAGGTATGGATCTCACCGTAGATTTCGGATGGCTGACATTTATTTCCGCCCCCCTGTATTGGTTGCTCACCGCCATCAACTCTTTAATCGGTAACCTGGGCGTGTCTATTATCATTTTGACAATAATGATCAAGGCTGTCTTTTTCCCGTTGAATAATGCGCAGTATAAATCAATGGCGAAAATGAAAAAGGTGCAGCCACGAATGAAAGCACTGAAGGAACAATACGGCAGTGACCGCGAGCGTTATAGCAAGGCCATGATGGAGCTGTACAAAAAGGAGAAGATCAACCCCATGTCCGGCTGCCTGCCCATCCTGGTGCAGATACCGGTCTTTATCGCGCTTTACTGGGTGCTGCTGGAGAGCGTGGAGATGCGTCAGGCGCCCTTCGCGCTCTGGATTCAGGATCTATCGGCAAAGGACCCTTATTTTGTTCTGCCCATATTAATGGGCGCCAGCATGTTCGTGACCACGTGGATGAGTCCTGCCACCGATCCCATGCAGCGTAAATTGTTTTTGATGATGCCGGTGGTGTTCACCGTCTTCTTCCTGTTCTTCCCGGCGGGGCTGGTGTTGTATTGGCTGGTGAACAACGTGTTGCAGATCATTCAACAAACCTATATCAACCGCAGTATGGCCGCCAGCAAGTAAGCCCTTGCTTCGCCCCTCGTCTGTGGGTGTGCCCCGTGACCAACGAAACCATCGTAGCTATTGCAACTCCGCCCGGTCGAGGTGGTATTGGTGTCATCCGTGTTAGTGGCCCGGCGGCACCGGACATAGCCAAAACCCTGTCTGGCAAACTGCCCAAAGCCCGTGAAGCCACGCTGGGTCGATTTGTCGATGGTGGCAATGACGCCATTGACGAAGGCATCCTGATTTATTTTGCCGCACCTCATTCCTTTACCGGCGAAGAAGTCATTGAGCTTCAGGGCCACGGCGGCCCGGTGGTGCAGGACATGCTGTTAAAGCGAGTGGTTGAGCTGGGCGCGCGGCTGGCACGGCCCGGCGAATTTTCCGAACGCGCATTTCTAAACGGCAAGCTCGACCTGGCGCAGGCCGAAGCCGTCGCCGATCTCATTGAAAGTGGTAGCGCCCAGGCGGCACGTTCGGCATTGCATTCCCTACAGGGTGTGTTCTCAAAAGAAATCCACCAATTGGTCGAAATGCTCACGCGCTTGCGCGTGTATGTCGAGGCCGCCATCGATTTCCCCGAAGAAGAAATTGATTTCCTGGCCGGCAATCGTGTTGGTGAAGAACTGGTGCAAATTGAAAACCAGTTTGAACAATTGCTGGCGGCAACGCGTCAGGGCTGTTTGCTGCACGATGGCATGACAGTCGTTCTCGTGGGCAAACCCAATGCCGGCAAGTCCAGTTTGTTGAACGCGCTGGCGGGGCAAGACAGCGCCATTGTCAGTGCTATCCCCGGCACCACGCGCGACATTATTCGTGAGCACATCCAGATCGACGGCATGCCGGTGCATGTGCTGGACACCGCGGGC
>JBGMQT010000011.1:0-45249 GCA_048060695.1 Acidiferrobacterales bacterium | reverse complement strand
CGCAAGCGATGACTAATCATGATCGCCATGGTTTTATACAATTTAGCTCCCAACGCGGGGTCCTCATTTACCAGCGCCTCCAGGCTTTGTTCTGTTAAGGCGGCCAACAGCGTTGGCACGCTGGCAACGGCGGTAGCCGAATGCGGTTCGCCATCAATCAAGGACATCTCGCCGATTATCCTGCCAGCCGGTACTCTAGTGATGGTGCGCGATTTTCCGGTGCCGGTGTCTTTTATGATCGATAATTGCCCTTCGATCACAATACAGAGATACCCGGCTTTGTTTCCTTCGACAAAAACGGCATCGCCTTTTTCGGCGCGGTATCCGGCCAGACGCTGCGACAACTTATCGAGGTCGCTTTCTGTGAAAACGTCGAAGAACTCCATCTTCGCGAGTTTTGATTGAATCAGTTTCTTTACCGGGTCGTGCTCCCGGATTCTTGTGAGTGCGTCGAGACCCGCGTGCCCGCTTGCCATGTAAAACTCCTTTGTGTCAGGAATGCCCACAGGATAATACGACTTGCGGGATGACGCCATTGAATTCAGCGCGTAGATTTCTGGCTCAGGATTTTACCGCCGATACAACGGCTTCGTTACCCTCCATAAATAACATGACATCACTTTTCATGCTGACCCGGCTGAACTCCTTCTGAATTTCGTCCGGTTGCAGAAAGTGATTACCCTGTACATGTTCACCAAGATTCTGGAACGACATCGCGCGATACGCGGGGTTACGAAGTTGGCGCCGGTCAGCAGGCCACGCCGGTTCCCAAATGAGAACGGTTCCACCTGCTGTGAGACTGTCCGCAAATTTTTTGAAGACATCCTCCTTTCTGTTCCATACGTGATGCAAGGCCCGGTTCATGACGATGACATCGACGGGTTCGTCGACCGAAAAGGCAAAAATGTCACCGGCCTGAAACGTCATACGATCGGCGCTGCCCTCGGCCTTCGACCGTGAGCGCGCCTGATTGATGTTTTCCTCGAAACCATCCAGCCCCACCGTGCGGATATTTTTGAAACGCCGGGTTAGCGCCCTCAGGTACCAGCCATTGCCACAACCGAGATCAACGACAGTACCGCCGCGCTTGTCGATCTCGTTAAACACAGACAACCCGGGCAACACCTGCTGTTCAAACATGGGCGCAAACATCCCTTCCAGCATCGGGCCAAACCAGGGCAGGATAGGCGCCCTCTCGGCCAGTACACTTTCTCCCGGGCGCTCCCCGGTGTGCGCCAGCTCCGATGCGCGCGTTGCGATATGCGCCGACAACACGGTATTCACCGCAAACGGCATGAGTGTTCCTTCAGCAGATGGTAGAAAGGCGCTGCCCAGTTCAGTCAACTCGAAACGATCACCATCGGCATCCAGTAGTTCAAATGCGTAGGCACTATCACACCAGCGCTCAACATAGGCGGCATCCATACCGGAGGCTTTGGCCAGCCCTGAAGACGTGAGTTTCTTTTTTGTCGCCAACGTGGAGAACAGGTTATTGGCTACGCCAATAAACGCCAGTTGCAATGCCAGGGCGCCCTGGATCTGTTGGATAACTTTCTGCTTAAGCTCACTGGATACCATCAGCAACTCCACTTATTTTCGAAAGGGTGTGCGCGATTAAAGATGACGGATTGAAATCAGGAAATACCCTGTATTGCCTTCTTGCTCAACTCAACAATGGTTCCCACCCAGGGCAATATTGCGATCAAGGCAAGGGCATTTAAAGAAATAACGGCGCGCATATCGGTACCGGCTACAATAGGTTCATTGTCTTCCGGACGATCGAAATACATCAACTTGATAATTCGTAAGTAATAGAATGCACCGATAACCGCAAAAAGAACGGACACGATAGCCAACCACAGGAACCCGGCCTCCACAACCGACTGGATTACCATCAGCTTGGCATAAAACCCGAGCAGGGGTGGCACGCCCGCCATGGATAACATCAGCAGCAACATCAGGAACGCGACCCAGGGGCTACGCCATGCCAACCCTTTAAAGTCACTAATCTGGTCAGCCTCGAATCCCTGGCGGGATACAAGAATAATGATCCCGAACGCGCCGAGACTCATGACCGAATAAACCAGCACGTAGAACATGGCAGAACTATAACCATTATCGCTGGCGCTGAGTATGCCCAGCATAAAGAAGCCCATGTGCGAGATGGCAGAATATGCCAGCATGCGTTTCATATTTGTTTGTGCGATGGCGGCGATATTACCGACACCCATGGACAGTACGGCAAGTATGATGAGCATGCCCTGCCAGGATACCGACAGACTCTCAAGACCCCCTGGCAACAAACGCATAATCATCGCAAACGCCGCGATCTTCGGCGCGGAGGCAATATAAAGCGCTACGGAGGTTGGTGCACCCTGGTACACATCCGGTACCCACATATGAAACGGAACCGCGCCGATCTTGAACGCCAGCCCGACAACAATAAATACCAGGCCGAATACCAGAATAATGTTGTCTGCGTTCATACTGGCGATGGCGGTCTTGACTGTCGCAATATCCAGTGAACCGGTGGCGCCATAAAGCATGGACATACCATAGAGCAACATGCCGGAGGCAATGGCGCCCAGTACAAAATACTTCATCGCCGCTTCAGTTGACTCGCCGGAATCCCGGTTCATCGCCACCATGGTATAGAGACTGAGTGATAGCAGCTCAAGTCCAAGATAGATGGTTAGAAAACTGCCGGCCGATACCATGACCATCATGCCAACCAGACCCAACAGGCCCAGCACAAAATACTCGCCGCGGTACATATTGCGATCGCGGATGTAACCACGCGAATACAGGAAAGCGACAAAAACAACGCCGTACATAGCCAGTTTCAGGATGTCGGCCATGGTGTCTTGCACAAACATGCCGTTAAAGGTGGTAATGCTGACGCCTGAATTGAATCCGGTTAACGTCAGCAATGCCGCTCCGATCAAAGTGAGCTGCGCCAAACCATAGGAAATAAAACGCGAACGTTTTGTTAACACCAGGTCAATCATCAAGATGATGCTCGCCATGGTGAAAACAAATATTTCCGGAATTGCGGGTGCAAAATCTGGTATGTCGAAATTCATTTCACTTTTCCGTTAGCTGACATCTGTTCATCAATCATTACCGGGTAAATTCACAACTTTGAAACGCTGACTTGCTGCAACAGGTTTTCAACCGATACATGCATTACGTCAAGGAAAGGATACGGCCATAGACCCATGACCATCACCGAGATTGCCAATATTGACAGAAACAGTATTTCCCGGGGGGTCACGTCCTCCAGTGCTTCCACTTTTTCACTGGTGACCTTGCCAAAGATGACGCGCTTGACCATCCACAAGGTATAAGCAGCACCAAAAATCAGCGTTGTTGCAGCGAGGAAGGCGTACCAGAAGTTAACCTGAAAGGCACCGAGTATGACCAGGAGCTCGCCAACAAAACCGGAAGTGCCCGGTAAACCAACATTGGCCAGGGAAAACAACATCATGAAGGCGGCAAAAATCGGCATCTTGTTGGCCACACCGCCGCAATCGCTAATCTGTCGGGAATGGAGCCGTTCATACAAGACGCCAACACTAAGAAACATTGCGCCAGAAATAAATCCGTGTGACACCATTTGTATAATGCCACCTTCTATACCCTGGGCATTAAAGATAAAAAATCCGAGAGTGACGAAACCCATATGTGAAATTGATGAATAGGCAATAAGCTTTTTCATGTCTTCCTGCGCCAGTGCCACCAGACCGATATAGACCACAGCAATCAGCGACAGGGTAATCATGAGCCAGGCCAGCTCGTGACTGGCATCGGGTGTAATTGGCAGGTTAAAACGCAAAAAACCATAGGCGCCGAGTTTCAACATGATCGCCGCCAGGATGACCGAACCCCCTGTCGGGGCTTCCACGTGGGCATCGGGCAACCAGGTATGAACCGGCCACATCGGTACCTTCACCGCAAAGGCGGAAAAGAACGCCAGGAATATCAGTATCTGCTCGGTCAGACTGAGTTTGACCTCGTAGAATTTCGATAGGTCGAAACTCTGGCCGGCCTGATAATAAAGATAGATAAAGGCCACCAGCATGAGTACCGAGCCAAGAAAGGTATACAAGAAAAACTTGATGGACGCGTAGACGCGATTTTGCCCACCCCAGATTCCGATGATGAGATACATCGGTACCAGCGTTGCTTCCCAGAAGACATAAAACAGGATCGCATCCAGCGCCGAAAACACACCTACCATCAGCCCTTCCATAATCAGGAAGGAGGCCATGTACATGGCAACCTTGTCCTGAATTACTTTCCAGGCCGAAATGACAACAATGACGGTCATAAAGGTGGTCAGCAGGATCAGTAACAGGGAGATGCCATCGACTCCCAGCGAATAATTAATATTGAATGCCGGGATCCACTCACCGAATTCGGTAAACTGCATGGCCGGGGTTTTTTTATCAAATCTCAAATAAAGTGGCAGCGAGACAACGAAAGTCGCCACGGACACTACAAGACTGATCCAGCGCGCCAACCTGGCGTTTTTGCTATCGCCGGTCATCAACACGATGATGCCGCCAGCAATGGGCAACCAGATGACAAGACTTAGTAAATTGTCAGTAAACATAATTTGTTGTTATTTATAGATGCCTTCTACGAGCGAGGGTAAGAAAAACGTGAGCAGCAAAAACAGGCCAATAATCATGGCGAATGCATAATGGTAGACATAACCTGTTTGCATGCCACGAGTAAGAGTAGATATCCATGCCACAACTCGCGCGCTGCCATTTACGAACAATCCATCGATGATTCGTACGTCACCCAGTTTCCAGCATAAGCGTCCCAGTTTGCGTGCGCCGGTGGCAAAAGCCACGAAGTAAACTTCGTCTATCCAGTACTTGTTCACAAGCAACGTATGGATTGGTTTTAATCGCCTGGCGAAAGCGGCTGGCCAGTGCGTGAATTTCATGTACATCAGCCAGGCCACCAGTATGCCGGCCACGGCGAGAAAGAATGGTAGTGCTTTTAATCCATGGGCAATAAAGGGTCCGACGCCCTGCCAATCACGACCCAGCGCGGCCAGTACATCATGCTCTTTTGCCACCACGATGGCGCCGTCAAAGAAACCCCTGAATAACATCGGTTCAATAAAAATAAAACCGGCGAAAATCGACAGGATGGCCAGCAGAACAAGTGGCACCGTAACCACCAGTGGTGACTCCTTCAGGTGGTCGCGCGTATGTTCATCCATTCGCGGTTTGCCATGGAAGGTCATAAACAACAGACGGAATGAATAGAAGGCCGTCACAAACACACCGGACATAACAGAGAACCAGGCAAACCCGCTGCCCCAGATCTCCGAATGATGCACGGCCTCAATAATGGCGTCTTTGGAAAAGAATCCGGCAAAGGGGGGTATGCCGGACAACGCCAGTGCACCGACCCAGGTGGTGACAAAGGTAACGGGCATATATTTTTTAAGCCCACCCATTTTGCGCATGTCCTGCTCATGATGCATGGCAATAATGACCGAACCCGCGCCGAGGAACAGCAAGGCCTTGAAGAAGGCATGCGTCATCAAGTGAAAAATACCGGCAGCGTATGCGGATGCGCCGAGCGCGACCGTCATATAGCCCAGTTGCGACAATGTCGAATAGGCCACTACACGTTTGATGTCGTTTTGCACCATGGCCAGGAAGGCCATAGACAATGCCGTGATCGATCCAATAACCAACACCACCGATAGCGCCGTTTCGGACAACTCAAACAGTGGCGACATGCGGGCGACCATAAAAATTCCAGCGGTCACCATGGTCGCGGCATGGATCAGTGCCGAGATCGGTGTCGGGCCTTCCATGGAATCGGGGAGCCAGACATGTAGCGGCACCTGTGCCGACTTACCCATGGCGCCAACAAACAGCAAGAGACTAATCAGGGTCATCAGGTTCCAGTCCACGCCAGGGACAACCTGCACCACCGTGTCAGCATAACTGCTGGCAATGGAAAACACGGCACGATAATCCAGGGTACCGAAATACATGTAAATGGCAGCGATGCCGAGCAGGAAGCCAAAGTCACCGACGCGGTTCACCAGGAAGGCCTTGAGGTTGGCATAAATAGCCGTGTCACGGGTAAACCAGAATCCAATCAACAGGTAAGATACCAGGCCCACCGCTTCCCATCCGAAGAACAGTTGCAGGAAGTTGTTGGCCATCACCAGCATCAGCATGGAGAAGGTAAACAGCGAGATGTAACTGAAGAAACGCTGGTAACCGGGATCATCGCGCATATAACCGATGGTGTAGATATGCACCATCAGCGACACAAAAGTCACCACCACCATCATCGTGGCGGTCAGGGAATCAATCAGAAAGCCAACCACCAGTGGAATATTTCCACTGACAGCCCAGGTATACACTTCGCCATTAAACGTATTGCCATTTTGAATGACGTCATACAACACACCGACTGACAGGACAAAAGAAATCGTGACACCCAGAATGGTGACGGTATGCGCGCCACTGCGACCAATCTTTTTACCGAAGAATCCCGCAATGATGGACCCTGCCAGCGAGGCCATCGGCACAAGGAGATAAACTGTTGTCATTTCCAATCCAAACACGGCCTACCCCTTCAGCGAGTCCAGATCTTCGACATTGATAGTGTGCCTGACACGGAACAACACAATCAGGATCGCCAACCCGATAGCCGATTCGGCGGCGGCCACCGTCAAAATAAAGAAGACAAAGACCTGGCCCGCCATGTCGCCAAGATAATGCGAGAAGGCAATAAAATTCATATTGACCGACAACAACATCAATTCAATCGCCATCAACAGGATGACCACATTTTTTCGGTTAAGAAAAATACCAACAACGGAAATACTGAACAGTATCGCCCCCAGTATCAGATAGTGATGCAACGGGATCACGACGATTTCTCCGATTTCATCTTCACGATACGCACACGATCTTTGCGACGAACCTTGATCTGATCTGACGGATTCTGGTACTTGATATTCTTTCGACGGGTTCGCAGTGTCAGAACAATCGCTGCCACCATGGCAACCAGCAGGATGGCGGCTGCTATTTCAAACGGGTAGAGGTAGGTGGTATACAACAGCATACCAAGCTCACGCGTATTGCTGTATCCCGCTTCCTGACCCACTGGTGCAGGCATGCTCTCGGGACCGAAGGTGTCGGCACCAAGAACAATGACCATCTCCAGAACCAGCAACACCGCAACAAGGCCGCCAATGGGAAGGTACTCACCAAAGCCCTCGCGCAATCTTGCAAGATCGACATCCAGCATCATGACAACAAACAGGAACAACACCATGACCGCACCGACATAAACCAGCACCAGCACGATTCCCAGGAATTCCGCTTCCAGCATGATCCAGAGGCTGGCAGCAGAGAAGAACGTCAATACCAGGAACAGAACCGCCTTTACCGGATGACGTACCGTCACCACCATAAAGGCGGCAAACACCGTAACGGTGCTGAAAAAATAAAATACTGCCTGTTCAAACGTCATCGGATTGTACGTTCCTATTTGTATTTAGCGTCCGCTGCGAGGGCCGCCGCAATTTCTTTCTCGTACTTGTCACCCACGGCCAGCAGCATGTCTTTGGTGTAATAAAGATCGCCACGCTTCTCGCCGTGATACTCGAAAATATGGGTCTCAACAATGGCATCCACCGGACAGGCCTGTTCGCAGAAACCACAAAAAATACATTTGGTCAGATCGATATCGTAACGTGTCGTGCGACGGGTACCGTCCTCACGCTGTTCGGATTCAATCGTAATCGCAAGTGCCGGACAGACAGCCTCACACAATTTGCAGGCGATACAACGTTCTTCACCGTTGGCGTAACGACGCAGTGCGTGCAAACCACGAAAACGGGGTGACATCGGTGTGTATTCATCCGGATACTGCACCGTGATTTTCCGGCTGAAAAAATGACGCAGGGTCACCGACAGACCTTTTGCCAGCTCAAAGAAGGTAAAGCTTTTAATAAAATGACTTATCGCATTCATAATCGCTGTCTCCGTTCCCTAGTGGAACAGGTACCCCCATTGCGTTTTTTGCGCAAAGCCAACTACCACAATCCATACCAGTGTGACCGGTATCAATACTTTCCATCCCAGGCGCATGATCTGGTCATAGCGATAACGCGGGAACGTGGCCCGCAGCCACAGGAATACAAACAGCAAGAACGCCACCTTCAACCACAACCAGGCAAAACCGGGTACCAGATTGAACAATGTGTTATCAACCGGGGGTAGCCAGCCGCCCAGGAACAGGAGAGATGTTAATGTCGACAACAGAATCATGTTGGCATATTCCGCGAGGAAAAACAGGCCAAAGGTAATGCCGGAATACTCCACATGGAAACCGGCAACAATTTCCGACTCGCCTTCAGCGATATCAAACGGTGCGCGATTGGTTTCAGCCACAGTGGAGATAAAATAGACAAAGAACAATGGCAGCAACGGCCAGATATACCAGTCCCGAAAACTTCCGCTCTGCCCTTCTACAATCTCTTTGAGGTTGAGGCTATTGGCCACCATCAGCACGCCGACCAGGGCAAATCCCATGGCAATTTCGTACGCCACCATCTGTGCGCAGGAACGCATGGCGCCGAGCAGGGCATACTTCGAGTTCGATGCCCAACCGGCGATAATGATGCCGTAGACGCCAATAGAAGTCAGCGCCAGCAGGAACAACAGGCTGGCGTCAATATCGGTTAACAGCCAGGTATCGGTAAACGGTATTACCGCCCATGCCACCAATGACGGGGCCAAGGCCAGCATCGGCGCAAGCACAAACAGGAATTTGTTGGCGCTGCTGGGCAGGATAATTTCTTTCAACAGCAGCTTGACCACGTCGGCAATCGGCTGCAGCCATCCTCGTGGTCCCACACGATTGGGGCCAATACGAACCTGCATGTAAGCAATAACCTTGCGCTCGGCAAAGGTCAGGTAGGCGACATGCAAGATTACCGGCAGAATAATCACGACGATAAGAATGACGTTAGCCGCTAGCAATATTGTCCAGTCCGGTAGCAGATCCGCGTAGGGTATTGATAAAAGAAAATCTTGCATCATGATGCTTTCACCACCGTGACCGGTCCGCACGCACCCAGGGTTGCCGTTTCCGGATGTCCTTGCGCCACCAGCACACAACCCTCGGGGACGCGCGGATCGATGACCAGTTCCAGCTCAGCCGAACCTTCTACCATGCGCACGACCACACGATCGTTTTCAACCAGGCCTGATTTCTCCGCTTGCGATGCGTTCATGCGTGCTGCCGGCACGGGATTGTCATGTGTCTGTTGCAGGGCGTCCGCTCTGCGCACCAGAGAATCGACAGCGTAAATAGAAACCTCCGCAATGCGATTGAGTTCGGAGGGACGACTTTCTGCCTTTTCCGGGATACGCCACTGGGTCAACTTGCTGGACGCCGGTATTTCGCCAAAGCCCATGTCGCTACGCACATCGTCGATGCTGTTGTAGTCAAAGCCGTCCAGCTCCAGCATGCTACCGAGTACACGCAATATCTTCCAACCTGGACGTGCTTCGCCGTGCGGCTGAACCGCCCCGGTAAAGGTCTGAACCCGGCCTTCACCATTAATACAGGTACCCGCCGTTTCAGTGAATGGCCCCATGGGCAATAATACGTCGGCGTACTCTTTCGCGGTGGTACCGGTTTCGCTTGGTTTAAAAGCAGACACCATGACAACAAAATCAGCTGCGTGCATGGCAGTACGGGCACGACTGCCATCGCCACAATCCAGTTCCGGTTCGATTCCGAATAACAGGTAACCACGAAGCGGTTCGCTGATCATACTGCGGGCATTGCGGCCGGTTATCGCCTCGGCACCGGAGACACCGCGATGCGGTATGCAACCCGCCAGCCAACCGGCCACACTGTTCGCCTCGGGCAACAGCCCAAAGGTGGCACCACTCATTTCGGCGATCAACTGAGTCAGCGCACGAGCGGCCGGTGCACAGAAAGAGTTCTGCGCCAGAGGGCCCAGCAATACAATAGCGTTTTCTTTTTCGATCAAGGTAGCGGCGATCAGTTTTTCCTGATCACCCGGCTTTACGCCGGTCAGCCACTTTTTAGCGCCGGTTGGCAGGGAATTACCGGAAGTATCGGCGAGCGCCTTAACAATGGCCGCAAGATGCGATGTCAATTCCACTGGGTTGCAAATAACTTTGGCTGCCAACGGATAGGTAAAGGAGTAGTCCACCGGGTTGACCGCCATCACGGAAGCACCTTTGCGAGCCGCCTTGCGCAAACGATGGCCCAGAATGGGCAGTTCCTTGCGAATATTGGATCCGATCAATAACGCGGCATCGACATCTTCAAAGTCCGCTATCGATTTACCGAACCAGGGGAATAGTGGAGCAATGTCGTCGTCGCCGAATTCGACCTGGCGCAAACGGTGATCCACATTGCCGCTGCCGATACCGCGCATCAGTTTCTGCAGTAAATAAAATTCTTCCAGAGTCGAAGCCGGTGAAACCAGTGCGCCAATTTGGTCCGCACCTTTGGACTTAAGTATCTTTCTGAAACCTGCCACAGTGAAGTCCAGTGCCTGTTCCCAGCTGACCTCTTGCCACGAACCGTTACGCTTGATCATCGGATGTTGCAGACGATCCTCGCTATTCAATGCCTCGTAACTGAAACGATCGCGATCAGATAACCAGCACTCATTGATCTCTTCGTTATCACGGGGCAGGACACGCATGACTTCGTGGCCACGCGTTTGCACGGTGACATTAGAACCCACGGCATCGTGCGGGCTAACGGATTCATGATCCAGCATTTCCCAGGTGCGCGCACGATAGCGGAATGGTTTTGACGTCAGGGCACCCACCGGGCATAAATCAATTACATTGCCCGACATTTCGGAATCAACGGACCGCTCCACAAAGGTTACGATTCGGGTATGCTCACCGCGCCCGGTCGCGCCCAACTCCATAATACCGGCGATTTCCTGGCCAAATCGCACGCAACGCGTACAGTGAATACAGCGCGTCATCTCTGTTGCAATCAGTGAACCGATATTCTCGCTTGGCACCACACGCTTGTTTTCCAGGTAACGCGATATATCGTTGCCATAACCCACAGATAAATCCTGCAATTCGCATTCACCGCCCTGATCGCAGATTGGACAATCCAGCGGGTGATTGATCAGCAGGAACTCCATGGTGCCCTTCTGGGCCTCGCGCGCTACCTGCGATTTGGTCATTACTTTCATACCGTCCGCCACCGGGGTGGCGCAGGCGGGCATCGGCTTCGGTGCCTTTTCGATTTCCACCAGACACATGCGGCAATTCGCCGCGACCGATAATTTGTCGTGGTAACAGAAGCGCGGAATGTATACCCCGGCGGCGTCGGCGGCCTGGATAACCATGGTGCCCTCTTCCGCTTCTACTGGTTTACCGTCAATTTCGATGGTTATCGTCATAGTGTTAAATAGTTTTCGACGCGAAGACGAAAAGATTTATAAAATCTATTCTTCATTTTCCTATTATTCCTTATCGTCTTTGCGTCTTTGCGACAAACATAATTATCCATTCACCAAACATCGCTTGTGATCGATGTGGTACTGAAATTCATCACGAAAGTGTTTAATAAAACCCTTCACCGGCATCGCGGCGGCATCGCCCAGTGCACAAATAGTACGACCCATAATTTTACCGGCTACATCATCCAGCAGGTCGAGGTCTTGCTGGCGACCTTCACCATGCTCAATACGATGTACCATGCGCGCCATCCAGCCGGTACCTTCGCGGCACGGGGTACACTGGCCACAGGATTCTTCGTAATAGAAATGAGCAATACGCGCAAGCGATCGCACCATACAGGTGGTGTCATCCATCACAATCACCGCCCCCGAACCCAGCATGGAACCGGCATTGGCAATGGAGTCATAGTCCATGGTCAGGTCCATCATGATGGACGCCGGTAATACCGGGGCCGAAGAACCTCCCGGGATCACAGCTTTCAATTTGTGGCCACTGCGCACGCCACCGGCAATATCAAGCAATTCGGCGAACGGCATACCCATCGGTACTTCATAGTTTCCCGGTTTGTTAACGTGGCCAGAAACAGAAAACAGTTTGGAGCCGCCATTATTGGGTTTACCCAGTTTCAGGAACCACTTGCCACCCCGGGCAAGGATAACGGGGACCGAGGCCAGTGTTTCCGTATTGTTTATCGTGGTTGGCTTACCATAGAGACCATAGCTAGCCGGGAATGGCGGCTTGAATCGAGGCTGGCCCTTCTTGCCTTCAATGGATTCCAGCAACGCGGTCTCTTCCCCGCAGATATAGGCGCCAGCACCGAGATGGGAATAGAGATCGAAATCCACGCCGGAACCTTCAATATTCCTGCCCATGAGCCCGGCGCCATAGGCTTCTTCCTGTGCCGCCTCCATTCGCTCGTAGGGTTCCCAGAACTCGCCACGAATATAGTTGTAACCGACTGTTGCACCGATGCAGTAACCGGCGATGGCCATGCCTTCAATCAGGGCATGCGGGTTGTAACGCAGAATATCGCGGTCTTTACAGGTTCCGGGTTCGCCTTCGTCCGAGTTACAGACAATGTATTTCTGTCCCGGCGAGGTACGCGGCATAAAGCTCCACTTGAGCCCGGTTGGGAAACCGGCGCCGCCGCGGCCGCGCAGCGATGAGGTTTTTAATTCTTCAATGATATCTTCCGGCGGCGTTTTATCTTTCAGAATCTTTTTCCACACAGCGTAGCCACCGCGCTCAAGATACGACGCCAGGGTCCAGGGCTGATCCTGATCAATATTACGAAAACAGACTTCGTTTGCCATCGTTTCTAGTCCAGACTCGCCAGAATCTCATCCAGCTTGTCTGGTGTGAGATTCTCGTAATAGATATTGCCGATCTGTATCACCGGCGCATTGACACAAGCACCGAGACACTCGACTTCCTTCAGGCCAAACTTGCCATCCGCGGTCACTTCGCCGAACGTGATACCCAGCTTGTTCTTCAGGTGATTCACTACCATGTCGGAATCACACAACATGCAAGAGATATTGGTGCAAACGCAGATCTTGTGTCGGCCCATCGGCTTGTGTTCGAACATGGAATAGAACGTCGCCACCTCTTCTACCGCGATGGGTTCCATGTCGAGATAAACCGCCACGGCTTCGACTAATTCTTTACTCAACCAGCCACCGCTGGCATCCTGAGCGATACGCAGCGCCGCCATCACCGCCGACTGCTTTTGATCCGCGGGGTATTTTGCTACCCACTTGTCGATGTCGGATTTGGATTCCATCGACAGCAAGCGGGTCTTGTCCATTTCAGCTGCCTGACCCATTAACGGTCGATCTCCCCGAATACAATGTCCTGTGTTCCGAGAATGGCAACGACATCGGGAATCATGTGGCCACGCACCATTTCATCCAGCGACGCGAGATGGGCAAAACCGGGTGCGCGAATCTTGAGGCGATACGGCTGGTTGGCACCATCACTTAGCAAGTAAATCCCGAACTCGCCCTTGGGGTGTTCTATGGCGTTGTATATCTCACCCTCGGGTACGCAATAACCCTCAGTGGAAAGTTTGAAGTGGTGGATCAACGATTCCATATCGTATTTCATGGCCTCGCGATCCGGGAGAGTGATCTTGTGATCTTCGGAGATCACCGGACCATCATTTTTGCGCAACCACTCTATGCATTGGCGAATAATGTTATTGCTCTGACGCATTTCTTCAATGCGGACCAGGTAGCGATCATAACAATCACCATTCACACCGACCGGAATGTCGAAATCCAGTTTGTCATAAACTGCATAGGGCTGTTTCTTGCGCAAGTCCCATTCGACACCGGAGCCGCGTAACATCGGGCCGCTGAATCCGAGTTGCAGGGCGCGCTCCGGCGACACCACGCCAATGCCGACAGTACGCTGCTTCCAGATTCGGTTATCCGTTAACAAGGTCTCATAGTCGTCGACATGTTTCGGGAAACGTTCGGTGAACTCCCAGATGAAATCGAGCAAGGAACCCTGGCGATCAGCATTCATCTTCGCGACATCTTTCTTGTTGTGCCATTTCGACGGTTTGTATTGAGGCATGGTATCGGGCAAGTCGCGATACACTCCGCCCGGACGATAATAGGTGGCATGCATGCGTGATCCGGAGACTGCCTCATACATATCGAGGAGGTCTTCACGTTCTCGAAAGCAGTAAAGGAGCATGGTCATGGCGCCGACATCCAGCCCGTGGGCTCCGAGCTGGAAGGTGTGATTCAGCAGGCGAGTTATTTCATCGAACATGACGCGGATGTATAACGCGCGAATGGGTACATCCACGCCGAGCAGTTTCTCAATAGCCCCCACATAGGCATGTTCGTTACACATCATGGAGATGTAATCGAGACGGTCCATATAACCGATGCTCTGGTTGTACGGTTTGGTTTCGATGAGTTTCTCTGTGCCGCGGTGCAACAGACCAATATGTGGATCGGCACGATCCACCACCTCACCGTCCAGCTCCAGCACCAGGCGCAACACACCATGTGCCGCGGGATGTTGCGGACCAAAATTCATGATGTAATTTCGGATATCAGCCACCGAAACCTTCCTCCCTGATAATACGACGCGACAGCGTGCGGGGTTCGATGCTGACCGGCTCATAGACAACGCGACGTTTACGTTCGTCATAACGCATTTCTACATTGCCGCTGATGGGGAAATCCTTGCGAAAGGCGTGGCCGATAAAACCGTAATCGGTGAGCAGTCGGCGCAAGTCCGGATGACCTTCGAATATAATCCCGAACAGATCAAAGGCCTCGCGCTCGTACCAATTGGCCGAATTCCAGATAGAAACCACCGAATTCACAATAAACGTATCGTCGTCTGCAAATGTACGTACACGGACGCGACTATTGTGCTGAATAGACAGCAAGTGATATACAACTGCAAATCGCGGGCCTTCGCGTTTCTTGCCCCGGGCCTCTTTACGCCAGGCCAGGTAGTCGACTCCGCTTAGGTCGATCAATATTTCGAACTTGCAGTCGGCGTCATCGCGCAGAAAGGTACACACATCAACGATCTTGTCTTTTGCCACTTCCAGCGTCAGTTCGCCATGCGTCTCGGTCGTGGTAATAATTCCATCACCGAATTCTTTCAGTGCGCACACTGAAACAGTTTGTAATCTGGAAGACATAGTGAATTTATTTTTTAGCGAGCGATGGTATTGGTACGACGGATCTTTTTCTTCAACTGTATAATACCGTACAGCAACGCTTCTGCGGTCGGCGGGCAACCCGGAACATAGACATCAACCGGAACCACGCGATCACAACCACGCATCACGGAATAGGAATAGTGGTAATAACCACCGCCATTGGCACACGAACCCATGGAAATTACCCAGCGCGGTTCGGGCATTTGATCGTAGACCTTGCGCAAGGCCGGGGCCATTTTGTTCGTTAGTGTTCCAGCGACGATCATAAGATCGGACTGGCGCGGAGTCGCGCGGAATATGCCACTTCCGAATCGGTCAATATCGTAACGCGAGGCCGCGGCATGCATCATTTCAACGGCGCAGCAGGCAAGCCCGAAAGTCATGGGCCACATGGAGCCGGTGCGGGTCCAGTTAACAACCGCATCGAGCGAGGTGACCATGAAACCACGTTGCGTGCTGATATCTAATCCCACTCCAGCGCCCCCTTCTTCCACTCATAGATGAAACCCACCACCAGTATGCCGAGGAAAACCATCATCGCCAGAAATCCGGGCATGCCAATCTCCTGCAGCACAACGGCCCAGGGAAACAGGAAAGCGATCTCGAGATCAAAAATAATAAATAGAATGGCAACAAGATAATAACGCACGTCAAATTTCATGCGTGAGTCCTCGAAGGCATCAAACCCGCATTCATAGGGGGAAAGCTTGTCTTCGTCAGGGAGCGAGGGAGATAACATATGCCCCATCGCCAACAACACAATGCTGAGGGCAATAGCAATGACAATAAAAATGAATATGGGTAGGTAGCCTTCTAACATGCGCGCCCGCTCGCCTAGTAGTGGTTGTAAGCAGTTTTCATTATTCCCGCTGCTTCAATGTTTATTATTTACAGTTAACAGGCTGCTTATAGGGTCGAGCAGTCTAGGCTTTGGGGTGGGGAAAAGTCAAGCCAGATACAGTCACTTTCTATGTTATATATTAGTAACTTATATCAGTTTCTATGGGCATAAAAAATGCCTATCAACGAATTGTATTCACTCGATCGCGATAGCCTCCTGTTTGAAAATAGCCCCTGCAAACCAGAGGGTACAACGCACGCAACGCCAGGGCGACTCAGTGTCTTCCCTGACTCCGGAAGGTGCCAACATTGCCGTATCTTTGTAAGCAACTGAAAATGAAGAAGAATGAAAATTACACTTTTTATTATTTGTCCCTGAAAAATTCCGGGGTACATTCTTCAGTGTGTTTTTGGCGCCGGATAGATGAGGATTTGGTGCCGAAGGCGGGAGTCGAACCCGCACGGCTCGCGCCACTGCCCCCTCAAGACAGCGTGTCTACCAGTTCCACCACTTCGGCAATTCGCAGGTTTTGTCAGACCCGTTTTACTTCGGTACCTCTGGCACCGTTTGCTTTTTCGGCGCGCTGTCCGGAACGGTGGGTACCTGTTTCCCGGGGGTCGGCTTAGGGGCGACAGGCTGTTCCGTGACAGACTGCGTCGCGCTTCCGGGTTCAACACGCTTGGCAGACAGAAATGCCAACGCCATTGTGACGGCAAAAAACACGATCGCCAGACCGGCGGTTAGTCGCGACAAAAAGTTTGCCGAACCCTGACTTCCAAAAAGGGTTTCAGACCCGCCCGCTCCTCCACCACCGAAAGCAGCACCGGCATCCGCACCCTTTCCACGCTGCAGCAATATCAGGCCGATCAGCGAAAACGAATCGACGATCAGAACGGCTATAAGTATGTCACGCATATTCTTTGTTTCCTGGTAATTTAGTTGGCAGCCGCACAAATGCCGAGAAAATCTTCTGCCTTCAACGACGCGCCACCGATCAGCCCGCCATCTATATCCGGCTGCGCGATCAGCTCTCGCGCGTTCTCCGGTTTCATGCTGCCGCCATATAGAATGCGGCAATCGGAGGCAATGTCACTATCCAGCGCAGCCAGTTTATTGCGAATGAACTTGTGCACTTCCTGAGCCTGCTCTTTGGTCGCCGTTTTACCCGTACCAATCGCCCACACCGGTTCGTAGGCAATCACCGCTTTGGTAAACACGCCGACACCAAGGCCTCCCAGTACCGCATCAAGCTGGAGAGCGACCACTGCTTCCGTCTGGTCGGCCTCACGCTCTTCCAGTGATTCACCAATACAGAGAATTGGAATCAGGTTATGTTCCTGGGCCGCCTCGAACTTGCGCGCAATCAGGTCGTCGCCTTCACCATAATAGGACCGACGCTCGGAGTGACCAACGATGACGTAGGTACAACCGGCATCTTTCAACATTGGCCCGGATATCTCACCGGTGTATGCACCCGCGCTATGGTAATCCAGATTCTGACCACCAAACTTCACGTCACTACCCGATAGTTTTTCCATTGCCAGTGCCATCAGAATTGCCGGCGGACAAACTACTACTTCGGCTTTGTGCACATCGCCCATCCCGGCAACGATACCTTCCAGTAGCGTAGCGGACTCATCACGATTGCCATTCATTTTCCAGTTTCCGGCCACCAGTGGCTGACGCATGGCTTACTCCTCGGATATTGTGTATTTCGTTTAAAAAGCGGGCGCGATGGTACCGGGCCAGCGATTTTTTCGCAATTCCCGGAAGGACAGCAGGGCGGCTGGCGGAAATAATATGGGAGCGATTTATGCCAGTATCGGGCTTTTTCGACCTGATCCTATCAGCATCGCAATAAAGGCTTCCGCTACCGGATGGTCGAGGTTGGCGCGGTTGCGAGCAACCCACAGTGTTCGCCTGATGCGGAACCCGGTGACCTTGATATGGAACAGCTTGCCCGCATTCACTTCATCGAAAACGGCAAATTGGGGCATAAAGCTGACGTGGCGGCCACGTCCAAGGATGTCAATGATGGCGTCGGTAGAACCCAGTTCGAAGGCGGTATTGAGGCGTTCAATGCCAATACCGCGCAGCGCTGCCTGCATATCACCTCGTACGGACGACGTTTTCTCGCGCAACACATAGCTGAGTTTCGACAACTCTTCCACCGGCAGCAGGTTTGTACCGGCCAGTGGGTGGTTTGCGCTACATACCAGCCACAACTCGTCGTCTATCCATTTTTGCACCAGAATGTCGGGGTGCTCCGGTGCATTTTCGAGTAAGGCGAGTTCGGTCTGACCGGTGACGAGGCGGGTCTGGATCTGACGGCTATAGGCCAGGCGGGAATCGATCCGATAATCCGGGTATTTCTCTGAAAAACGCAACATCAGATCCGGCAGAAAGTGCTCACCGATAGCATGAGTGACTTCCAGAGTCATGCGCGTTTTTCCCTGTACAAGACTTTGCAACTCGTCCTGCAGCACAAGATTGCGATCAAGCGTCTGTATTGCAAACAGGTAGACTTTTTTGCCTGAGTCCGTGAGACGCAGACGCCCACCCACCCGCTCGGTCAGCTTCATGCGGTAGGTATTTTCCAGGCTACGCAAACGTTTGGTCACAGCCGGCTGACCTATATTGAGGACTTTGGCGGCTTCGTTCACGCCGCCTTTTTCGATGACAGCCCGCAAGGCAGCCAGTGAACTGATGTCCGGTAAATTGGTATATTCCATGAAAGAATATGATACCAAAATTGTCTACTGGTTTTTAACCTAATATCGTCTTATCATCTGCTCGAGACAGGCACAAAACCTTGTCTTAACTAAAAACTCTGGAAAACTGCCCCGAGCACCGATTTGTTCCGTTAAGAATATCAGCAGGTTACTGTTTTCCCCGATGGAATATACTACCGGTTATTTGGAACAAGTTGCGGAAAGTACCTGACCCTGTGATTTAACCTGCATTGGTGTGCTCTGACCGGGTATCGGTCGCCGCGCGTTTGCTGGGCTCACGACAAGCAAACAGTCCGGCTGGTTCGTGCCGGTTATAGAACACTGGCTTACAGTTGGCATCAACCAATAATGTTTTTCGGAGTACCCTGTCAAGATGCAGATCGTTCACGGCCTACACTTCAATAATATTCGTGGTGACATTTATGGCGGGCTCACCACTGCCGTAGTTGCCCTGCCCCTCGCGCTCGCCTTTGGAGTCTCGTCCGGGGCCGGGCCCATCGCCGGAATCTATGGCGCCATTTTCGTTGGGTTTTTTGCTGCGCTGTTTGGTGGTACGCCGGCACAAGTCTCAGGCCCAACCGGACCAATGACGGTTGTGATGGCAGTCATTTTCACTCAGTACACATCAATGTATCCAGATAACCTGGAACACGGGGTGGCCCTGGCCTTCACGGTGGTGATTATGGGCGGCCTGCTGCAGATACTGTTCGGTATTCTCAAGCTGGGCCGATTTATCAATCTCATTCCTCACCCGGTGGTCTCCGGTTTCATGAGCGGCATTGGCGTCATTATTA
The DNA here is from genome assembly GCA_048060695.1 of Acidiferrobacterales bacterium. Lineage (GTDB taxonomy): Bacteria > Pseudomonadota > Gammaproteobacteria > Acidiferrobacterales > JAJDNE01 > JAZFSZ01. The sequence goes on along the minus strand of JBGMQT010000011.1, from coordinate 25,657 downwards.
TTCTGCTGCAATTGGGTCCGCTGTTTGGCCATGCGGTCATTCCTGGCCCGCTGGCTTCCGCCAAAGCCTTACCCGAGATTCTGAATGGTTCTGTCACCTCTGCCATGGTGATCGGCAGTCTGGCTCTGATCATCGTTTACCTTCTTCCAAAAAATATTAACCGCCTGATTCCCTCACCCTTGCTTGCGCTCATTGTCGGCACGACCGTGCTCTATTTCTGGCTGGGGGCTGACATTACGGCTATCGCTGACAACGGCAAGACTGTTTACAAGGTGGGTGAGGTATCTGTACTGGGAGACATTCCCTTCGGGTTTCCGATACCGCAGATGCCTGCAATCGAACTTTCCCTATTGGTGAGCATGGTGAAGTCAGCGCTTATTCTTGCGGCGTTGGGAAGTATTGACTCCTTGTTGACCTCGCTGGTGGCGGACAATGTCACACGCACTTATCATGAATCAGATCGTGAACTCATCGGGCAAGGAATTGGCAATACCATTGCCGGATTTTTCGGTGCATTACCAGGCGCCGGTGCCACCATGCGAACCGTTGTTAATGTTCGGGCCGGTGGACTCACTCCGCTATCGGGTGCGTTGCATGCGATTGTCTTGCTGGCGATTGTACTGGGAGCGGGCACAGTGGCAGCGTATATACCGCACGCAGTGTTGGCCGGTATTCTGGTGAAGGTCGGGACAGATATTATTGACTGGGACTATCTCAAGCGCATGCGGTCCGCCCCGAAAGCCGGCATCGCAATCATGTTTACCGTATTCGGTTTGACTGTTTTTGTGGATCTCGTCACCGCAGTCGCCATCGGCATGATCATGTCTGCGTTCCTGTTCATGCAGCGCATGGTAGATCTGCAATTGAATTCCATTACCGCCATAACATCGCCCCGGGAAGAATCACCTCTTTCCGATGAGGAGGCGAAAATTCTTGCGCAAGCGAACGGCCGTATCCTGCTTTTCCATATCGCTGGTCCAATGAGTTTTGGTGCGGCAAAAAGCACCGCACGACGACTCGCCAGGTTTGATGAATACGATGTGCTGATAATGGATTTATCGGATGTACCCCAAGTTGACTTTACCTCCTGCCGGGCGCTGGATGATATGTTGCATAGTGCCCGGGATTCGGGGCGCGATGCCTTTTTGGTAGGCTGCAAGAAACAGGTAGGTGATACACTTGTAAAACAGGGGGTCATCGGCGCGTCCACCCGGGACAAACTAATAGCCAAACGGGTTGATGCACTGAAGGAAGGATTGCGATTGGTGCGAACCCGCAACAAATAGCCAGGTGGTCTGTTGATGACAAATTAAAGGCCGCGCAAGCGGCCGTTAATTATTGTATGAAAGAATAGTTGCCTGCCAACAGGCCTAACTTTCTTCTGCCGGCGTTTCCGATGTTGTTTTTTCACCGGCTTTTACTTCTTCCTTTTTCGCTTCGGTGGCTGCCTCTTCTGTCGATTTCGACTGCGACGACTTCACTTCGATCAGCTTCTCAGCCAGCAGGATTTTGACTTTGTCGTCTGCATTGACCCATTTATTGTCGGCATCCTTCACGGCATAACGTCTGGAGCGTTTTTCATAAACCGTGTACTCGGGAGTTTTCTTCACAACTTTCATGACTACCTTTCCTGTATTGAGTTAATTTAATTTGATCGATTTTTCCGGTTGGTCAGACACTCGTGGCCGCCTTGACGGTATCTGCCAGTCGTTGGCTCAATCGGGCAACTTCGGTGGCATCATCACCCTCGACCATTACCCGTATGACCGGCTCGGTGCCTGAGGCGCGCAACAATACGCGTCCGCGGTCCGCGAGTAAACTCTCAACCTCGGTTACCGCCTGCTTCACCTGGGTAGAGCTCTCAACGTCAAAGGTTTCGTCAGTACGCACATTGACCATCACTTGCGGGTAGCGGCGCATACCCTGCTTTAATTCAGATAGGGGCTTGCCGCTACTGACTACGGCCGCCAGCACCTGCAACGCAGCAATGATGCCGTCACCGGTGGTGGTCTTGTTAAGACAAATAATATGGCCGGAAGATTCGCCGCCAATATCCCAGCCTCTGTCCTTCATCAGGCTCATAACGTAACGGTCACCTACTGATGCCCGCTCGAACGGTATGTTGTGCTCGGCACAGGCCTGTTCCAGACCCAAATTGGACATCAGCGTACCGACTACACCGCCTTTAAGATCTTTTTGTTGGTGCCGTTGTACAGCGATCACAAAGAGCAATTGGTCGCCATCGATTACTTGCCCCTTGTGGTCCACCATGATGACACGATCGCCATCACCGTCGAGCGCAATACCCAGGTCCGCCTGATTTTCGACAACCGTCTTTTGCAGTAGCTTGGGAAAGGTGGAACCACAATCGGCATTGATATTGAACCCATCGGGGTCCGTGGCGACTGGAATAACATTGGCGCCCAGTTCCGAGAATACCAAGGGTGCCACCTGATAGGCCGCACCATTGGCGCAGTCCACCGCGAGTGTTAACCCCTCCAGGCTCAAATTTGTCGGAAATGTACTTTTACAAAATTCGATATAACGGCCAGACGCATCTACGTAACGCTTGGCTTTTCCCAGCTTGTCAGCCACTACCGTGGTCAGTGGCTCATCCATCGCTGCTTCGATAGCCAGCTCTATGTCATCTGCCAATTTCGTACCATCAGACGAAAAAAATTTAATACCATTATCGTCAAATGGATTGTGCGACGCGCTAATAACGATACCGGCGCGGGCGCGGGCCGTACGCGTCAAGTAAGCGATGGCCGGGGTGGGCATGGGACCCAGCAGACGAATATCGACACCGGCTGCAGACAGGCCCGCCTCCAATGCCGACTCCAGTAGATACCCGGATACGCGAGTATCCTTGCCTATAAGTATTTTATTTTTGGGGCCACCATCATCACTCAAAACGCGGCCAGCAGCCCAGCCCAGTTTCAGCACAAACTCTGGTGTAATCGGCGACTTGCCGACCTGACCACGTATGCCGTCTGTTCCGAAATAACGTTTTTCCACTTTTCTCCCTTCCGAATCGCTAACGGGATTGATCCCCAATTACGGCTTGCCACATTTGCAGCGCCTGTACCGTCGGCGCAACATCATGCACCCGTACAATACTAGCGCCATTTTGCGCCGCAATTAACGCCAGCGCCACACTCGCGTGTAAACGTTGTTCTACCGGTAAATCAAGCGCTTTGCCGATCAGGGATTTGCGGGACAGTCCCGCCAGGATCGGTACACCCAATAGTTTGAATTTTTCCAGAGCATTCAACAATGTCATGTTGTGCTGTAGAGATTTACCGAAACCGAATCCTGGATCAACCACAATTCTTTCTTTGCTGATACCGGCATCCACCGCGGCCTTGACTCGTTGCTCGAGAAAGGCGACCACGTCGACGACCACCTCGTCATATTGGGGATTTTCCTGCATCGTACGCGGCTTACCCAGCATGTGCATTAAACACACGGGTACCTTGCACTCGCTGGCTGCCCTCAATGCACCGGCTTGTCGTAATGCGAAGACATCATTAATCAACCCGGCACCGGCCGCCACCGCCGCCCGCATCACTTCCGGCTTGGAGGTATCAATGGAGACGGGAATATCGACGCCGGCAACTACCGCTTCAATTACCGGCAGTACCCGATCGATTTCCTGTTGCGCGTCCACCGCCTTTGCGCCAGGTCGTGTTGATTCGCCGCCGATGTCAATAATAGCCGCGCCTTGCCCGGCCATCTCAACGGCGCGGTCTACCGCAACAGCAGGTGTCACAAAAACACCCCCGTCCGAAAAGGAGTCGGGGGTGATGTTTAGTATGCCCATCACTGCCGTGCTTGCCATGTCGAGTTTGCGACCGCCGCACTTCAGTGTCGTCATGATCACTCAGAAAAGGTACTAGTGTTCTCCAGCTGGTGCATCCATGTCGGGGCCTGCCTCCGGCTTCGGTGTTTCGGCCCCCGGTTCATCGTCACCCGGTGTACCAGTATTGGTTGTCTTCGGTGGCTTCGGTGGGCTTGGCTCCCTGCCTTCCATAATTTCATCGATTTGATCTGCATCGAGTGTTTCCCACTCGAGCAAGGTATGTGCCATGATCTCGACTTTGTCGCGATTCTCCTCGATAATTTTGCGCGCGCGATCATATTGCTCGTCGACAATGCGACGGATCTCCGTATCCACCATTTCGGCAGTTTTATCGCTGAGGTTTTGATGCGTGGTGACATCGCGCCCGAGAAATACCTCTTGCTGGTTCTCGCCATACACACGCGGACCCAATGCATCGCTCATACCCCAGCGCATTACCATATTTTTGGCAATCTCTGTCGCGCGCTCGAAATCGTTAGACGCGCCGGTAGTCATCTGACACATGAACACTTCTTCTGCGACGCGACCCCCCATAAGTACAGAGATGCTCGACAACAAGGAATCGCGATTGTGGCTATAGCGATCCTCTTCCGGTAATTGCATGGTAACGCCCAGTGCGCGACCGCGCGGTATAATAGTGACCTTGTGCACCGGATCAGTATCGGGTAGCAACTTGGCGACCACGGTATGGCCTGATTCGTGATAGGCCGTGTTGCGGCGCTCGTTCTCAGGCATCACAATGGAACGACGCTCGGCCCCCATGATGACCTTGTCCTTGGCTTTCTCGAAGTCATCCATGTCCACCAGACGTTTATTGGCACGGGCCGCAAACAACGCAGATTCATTGACCAGGTTGGCCAGATCGGCTCCGGAAAACCCGGGTGTGCCGCGCGCAATAATGGAAGCATTCACATCATCGGCAATTGGAACCTTACGCATATGGACCTTTAGTATTAACTCGCGTCCGCGAATATCCGGCAAGGGCACATAAACCTGGCGGTCAAAACGACCGGGCCGCAGCAAGGCGGGGTCCAGTACGTCAGGCCGGTTGGTGGCAGCAATTACGATCACACCCTCGTTTCCCTCAAAACCATCCATCTCCACCAGCAACTGATTGAGCGTCTGTTCGCGTTCATCGTGACCGCCACCCAATCCGGTGCCACGCTGACGACCAACAGCATCAATTTCATCAATGAAAATAATACACGGCGCGTGTTTTTTCGCCTGCTCGAACATATCTCTTACGCGCGAGGCACCCACACCAACAAACATCTCGACAAAATCAGAACCGGAAATTGTAAAGAAGGGCACCTTGGCTTCGCCGGCAATGGCCTTGGCCAGCAAAGTCTTGCCGGTACCAGGGTTGCCGGTCATCAATATACCCCGGGGAATGTGGCCCCCCAGTTTCTGGAACCTGGATGGATCACTCAGGAACTCAACCAGCTCCCCAACCTCTTCCTTGGCCTCTTCCACGCCGGCGACGTCTTCAAAGGTAACTTTGTTCTGTTCTTCGGTGAGCATGCGTGCCTTGGACTTACCAAAGCTCATGGCGCCACGACCACCGCCACCGCCTTGCATTTGGCGCATGAAATAAATCCACAAACCAAAAATCAACAACAGCGGGAACCAGTTAATGAGAATAGAGAGCAGTAGCGACGGACCCTCTTCCTCTTTCGCGACTATGGACACACCGTTGCGCAACAGGTCGTCCACCATCCCGGGATCGCCCGGCGAATAGGTCTTGAAATCGCTGCCGTCGCGGAAATTACCACGGATTTTACGGCCCTCAATAATTACTCGCTCGACCTCACCGTTACTTACCTGGCGCACAAACTGCGAATAATCAATGGGCTTCTGGGTTGCCTGCCGCTGGTTGAAATTGTTGAATACCGACATCAGTACGACGGCAACCACCAGCCACAGCAATAAATTTTTGGTTATATTATTCAAACTACTTCCTCACTTGTTTTCCGGCCTGACGCCACAATTTCCGAATGGCCAGAAAATATTGTCCTATGACTATAGCAGTCTGGCAACCGCACTTGTCTGATTACATCCCAAAGCCCTGCGCCAACAGGTAAATTTCCCGACTTTTGGCGCGTGATGCTTTAGGTTTGCGCGATTTCACCGTCTGAAATCGTTGTTTAAGCGCCTTCTGGAATTCCGGGAATCCTTCGCCCTGAAATGCCTTCACCAGCAACGCCCCGCCAGGGCGTAGAACCTGCCCACAAAAGACCAGCGCCAGTTCCAGTAAATAGGCAAATCGCGCCAGATCTGATGAGACGATACCACTGATATTGGGGGCCATATCAGACAATACAAGATCAACTGCGCGCCCGTTGAGGCGGGCCAACAAATGATCCAACACCGCCTGCTCAGTGAAGTCACCCCTGATGATCTCCACGCCATCAATTGAATCCATTTCCAGCAAGTCGAGTGCAATGAGCCTGCCTTTTTCACCCAGGCGGCTAATAGCATACTGGCACCAACTGCCGGGTGCGGCACCCAGATCCACCACGATCTGGCCCGGTTTCAAAAGATGATCGCGTTGATCAATCTCCTGAAGTTTGTATGCGGCACGAGCTCGATAGCCGTCCCGCTGTGCGCGACGGACATACTCGTCATCAACATGATCTCTCAACCACTGCTTGTTGCTGCCCGGTTTCTTTTTTTTCATTGACCGTCACGCCCTTCCCGCGCCGATCAAACGGCGTATAATCCCGCGCTTCTTGAGACAAGAATAGACCATGTCACTCACTGGAAAACAACGCAACACTCTTCGCGGGCTCGCGCATCATCTTAAACCGGTCATAATTGTCGGGGACGCCGGTGTTACCGCCACTGTACTTAACGAGATCAATCTGGCGCTGGATCATCATGAGCTGGTAAAAATCAAACTACGCGTTGGCGACCGACATAACCGACGCAGTGCGCTGGAAAATATTTGCGATGAAACCGGCGCGGAAGCGGTGCAGGAAATTGGTCAGATTGCAGTGATCTATCGCGCCGCACCTGAACCCAAAATAAATTTACCAAAATAGTTTCTGACGCAAAGACGCGAAGGCGCAAAAACAATCAAAGGGCCGGCTTCCAACCGGCTATAAAAAGTAGAATTCTTTGTTTTGGCGGTCTGATAGACCGCCCTTAAGGTTTTCTTTGCGCCTTCGCGTCTTTGCGTCAGAAATTATTATAAATATTCAATCGACAGGATTTCGTAGCGACGAACGCCATCCGGCACCTTCACCTCGGCCTCTTCACCATTTTCCTTGCCAATGAGGCCACGTGCGATAGGCGAATTGACGGATATTTTACCCGCTTCAATATCGGCCTCATCATCCCCGACGATTTGATAAGTCACTTCCCCGTTACCAGACTCATCATACAACCTGACCGTCGCGCCAAAAACCACGCGACCTTCGGCATTGACCTTGGTAGGATCGATAATCTGTGCGTTGGACAGCTTGCTCTCTACTTCTGCAATGCGACCTTCTGTAAAACTTTGCTGCTCCTTGGCAGCATGGTATTCCGCATTTTCGGACAAATCGCCATGCGCCCGTGCCTCGGCAATTGCCGCAATAATGCGCGGACGATCCACTTTCTTGAGGCGAGTCAGCTCCTCTTCCAGTGCCTCGGCACCGACGACCGTCATCGGTACTTTATTCATTGGCTGATCTCCTTGTGCAATTCCTGCAGTGTTTTCACGCTGAATTCACCTGCCTGCCCGTGCCCTTCGCAGGCAGCACGTGCTGCCGCCAAGGTAGTGTAATTGGTCAGATGGCGCATCAGTGCAGCACGTCTTATCTCATATGAGTCTTCACGGCTCTGCTTATTTGACAGCGTATTTATAATAATATCAATCTCGTCATTCACAATCATATCCGCAATATTGGGTCGACCTTCTGAAATTTTACTTACCTGGCGGACTGTTATGCCGCCTTTTTCAATGGCTTTCGCGGTACCGCGTGTCGCCAGTATTTCAAATCCATTGTCGCTAAAGTAGCGCGCCACATCGATGACCGATTTTTGATCCTCGTCGCGCACACTGATAAAAATCCTGCCGGTATCAGGAATTTCGTTGCCTGCCGCCAGTTGCGATTTAGAGAACGCCTCACCAAAGGTTTTCCCCACGCCCATGACTTCACCGGTCGATCGCATTTCCGGTCCCAACAGTGTGTCGACATCGGAAAATTTGATAAACGGAAATACCGCTTCCTTCACGCTATAGTAGTCCGGGATAATCTCCTGTACCACACCCTGTTGCTTCAGACTTTTACCCGCCATGCAGCGCGCGGCGATCTTGGCCAGCGGTCTGCCGGTCGTCTTGGATACGAAGGGTACGGTACGTGATGCACGAGGATTCACTTCAAGTACGTAGATGTCGTTATCTTTAATGGCAAACTGGATATTCATCAAACCAATTACTTTGAGTGCATTCGCCAACGTGACTGTCTGGGCCCGTAATTCTTTCTGCAACTTTTTCGACAAACTGAAAGGTGGCAAGCTGCAGGCAGAATCACCCGAATGTACACCGGCTTCCTCGATGTGTTCCATGATGCCACCAATAACAACATCCTTACCGTCGCATATCGCGTCGACATCAACTTCCGTTGCCTCGGTCAGATACCTGTCCAGCAATACGGGGCTATCTTCAGATACCTTCACCGCGACGCGCATATAGGTTTCCAGGTCTTTCTGGCTATGAACGATCTCCATGGCACGGCCACCCAATACATACGAAGGCCTCACCACCAGCGGGTACCCGAGTTTTTCTGCCTTCTTTATCGCTTCCTTTGTGGTGCGGGCAATGGCATTGGGCGGTTGTCTCAACTCCCGGCGTTTCAACAAACGCTGGAAACGTTCGCGGTCTTCCGCCAGGTCAATAGAATCCGGGGATGTCCCGATGATGGGTACGTTCTCGGCTTCAAGACCACGCGCCAACTTTAGCGGTGTTTGTCCTCCGTATTGCACAATCACGCCAGTGGGGTTTTCCACCCGCACGATTTCAAGCACGTCCTCGAGTGTGAGCGGCTCGAAATACAGCCGGTCCGAGGTGTCGTAGTCGGTCGACACGGTCTCCGGATTACAGTTGATCATGATGGTCTGGTAGCCATCTTCACGCATAGCAAATGCGGCATGTACACAACAATAATCAAATTCGATACCCTGACCGATGCGGTTGGGGCCGCCACCAAGAACAATTATCTTTTCTCTGTCCTCCGGCTCGGCTTCACACTCCTCTTCATAGGTGGAATACATGTAGGCCGTGCTGGTTGCAAACTCCGCCGCGCAGGAGTCAACGCGCTTGTACACCGGATGCACGTTCTTGTCGCGGCGCAACTTTCGAACTTTTTTCTCGCTGCTGCCCAGTAATTGTGCCAGCCGTCGGTCGGAGAAACCCTTGCGTTTCCAGTCGTACAGTCGTTTCGCGCTGATGTTCTTGCCTGCGCTACGCGCTATGACCTTTTCTGTTTCTACGAGATCAAACAGGGCGTCCAGAAACCAGGGGTCGATACGTGAGAGTTCATATATTTCATCGAACGACATACCGGCACGAATCGCATCTGCGATATGCCAAAGTCGATCGGCGTTTGGCACCTTCAGATTGCGTGCCAGCATGGGTTTTATATCTTCCAGATTAAAATCATCCGGAAGACGTGACTCGAGACCATAGGAACCTATCTCCAGACTGCGGATAGCCTTCTGCAACGACTCCTGGAAGGTGCGGCCGATGGCCATGACCTCGCCGACTGACTTCATTTGCGTTGTCAGGGTGGCATCGGCACTGGGAAATTTCTCGAACGTAAATCGAGGAAACTTGGTGACCACATAATCTATGGTCGGCTCGAACGAGGCCGGGGTTAACCCACCGGTAATATCGTTGCGCAGCTCGTCCAGTGTGTAACCCACCGCCAGTTTGGCGGCGATCTTGGCAATAGGGAAACCAGTGGCTTTGGAGGCCAGAGCCGATGAGCGTGATACGCGGGGATTCATTTCAATTATCACCATACGGCCGTCGTCAGGATTGATCGCAAACTGCACATTGGAGCCACCCGTATCGACGCCGATCTCGCGTAATACCGCGATCGATGCATCGCGCATCACCTGGTATTCCTTGTCCGTCAGCGTCTGCGCCGGTGCCACAGTGATTGAATCGCCGGTGTGCACGCCCATGGGATCGAAATTCTCGATCGAGCAAATAATGATGCAGTTGTCCTTGTGATCGCGCACCACCTCCATCTCGTACTCTTTCCAGCCAAGAATGGACTCTTCAATCAGCAACTCACTGGTCGGCGAGGCGTCGAGTCCGCGCTTGCAGATTTCGATAAACTCGTCCCGGTTGTAGGCCACTCCGCCGCCGCTGCCACCGAGTGTAAATGACGGCCGAATAATGGCCGGGAAACCAACCATGGCCTGGACCTGTTGTGCCTCCTCGAGGCTGTGGGCGATGGCGCCGCGGGCGCAGTCCAGTCCAATGCCTTCCATCGCGACCTTGAATTTCTCACGATCCTCGGCTTTATCAATCGCCTCTTTGGTGGCGCCAATCATTTCGACGCCAAATTTTTCCAGTACCCCTTCGCGCTCAAGATCCAGCGTGCAATTCAAACCGGTTTGCCCACCCATGGTCGGCAATACCGCATCCGGTTTTTCTTTTTCAATTATGCGGGCGACGGTCTTCCAGTGAATGGGTTCGATATAGGTTGCGTCCGCCATTTCCGGATCGGTCATGATGGTGGCGGGATTGGAGTTAACCAGAATGACGCGGTAGCCCTCTTCCTTCAGCGCCTTGCAGGCCTGGGCGCCGGAGTAATCAAATTCACAGCCCTGGCCGATGACAATCGGGCCGGCGCCAATAATCAGGATGCTCTCAATGTCGGTTCTTTTGGGCATATTAATTTCTGACGCAAAGACGCAACGTCGCAAAGCTTTGTATAAAAATAGACCATAACAGTTTCATACCTTTGCGTTCTCTGCACCTTCGCGTTGGGTGTTCATCATCTCTATAAACTGATCGAACAGTGGTGCCACATCATGCGGCCCTGGACTGGCCTCGGGATGTCCCTGAAAAGAAAATGCCGGTTTATCCGTGCGCTTCAGACCCTGTACCGTGTTATCGAACAGTGAACGGTGGGTAACTTCCAGATTCGCTGGCAGTGAATCTTCATCGATGGCAAAACCGTGGTTCTGACTGGTAATTATCACGCGGCCACTCACCAGATCCTGAACCGGATGATTGGCGCCATGGTGACCAAATTTCATCTTCATGGTGCTGGCGCCGGATGCCAGCCCCAGTAACTGGTGCCCCAGGCAGATTCCGAAAACCGGTAGGTTGGATTGTAGAATTTCACCAATGGCCTCGATAGCGTAAGTACAAGGCTCGGGATCACCCGGGCCATTGGACAGAAACACGCCGTCAGGTCGCATGGCCAGCACCTCATCGCCCGGTGTTTTCGCCGGCACCACGGTGACATCACACCCCCGCTGCGACAACATGCGTAGAATATTTTTCTTAATCCCGAAGTCGTAGGCAACAACTTTAATCGGTGTGTCCTCAACGTCGCGGTAACCCGAACCCAAAGACCATTCCCCTTCGCGCCAGGTGTAGGCTCTGCGCGTTGTCACTGCCTTGGCCAGGTCCAAACCCTTGAGTCCACCAAAATTCTTCGCGGCTTCCAGCGCAGTCTTTTTATTCAGTTTGCCACCCTTATCAATTGCAATAATACAACCACCCTGGGCGCCTTTTTCCCGCAAAATACGAGTGAGACGGCGGGTGTCGAGTCCGGCGATAGCAACCACCTTCTGTTTCCTGAGAAACAGGGAAAGATCGACCTGGGAACGCCAATTGCTTGATCGTACCGGAAGATCGCGAATAACGAGTCCGGCAGCAAACACGCGCGCAGACTCCATGTCCTCTTCATTCGTTCCAGTATTGCCAATATGGGGATAAGTCAGCGTAACAATCTGGCGGGCATAGGACGGATCAGAAAGAATTTCCTGATAGCCCGTCATGGCTGTATTGAACACGACCTCGCCAACTGCCTGACCGGAAATGCCAACGGACTCCCCTTTAAACAGGGATCCGTCTTCTAGTACAAGCAGAGCGGATTCCGCCAATGATGCCTCGCTGGAGCCAGATACTTTAAGGAATTGGGCATAAAAAGGCGGGAGTGCTTTGCGCAACTCCCGCTTTTTTTGTCCGTTACAGGAGAGATGAATCACCCCTCAGGCTGGATGAGAATATTACGTTACAGGCCCGCTAAAATCAACGCAGACCCAGTACATCTTGCATATCATACAGGCCGGCGTCGCGTTCGCTCAGCCAGCGCGCGGCACGCATCGCGCCCATGGCGAAGGTCATACGGCTGGAAGCCTTGTGAGAAATTTCGACACGCTCGCCCTCACTGGCAAACATCACGGTATGTTCGCCGACAATATCGCCCGCTCGTATAGTCGAGAATCCAATGGTCTTCTGGTCACGTTCGCCGGTGACACCTTCGCGCCCGTAAATTGCGCAATCTTTCAGATTCCGACCCAAGACCCCGGCAACCACCTCTCCCATGCGTAAGGCTGTGCCTGAAGGCGCATCGACCTTGTGACGATGATGCGCTTCTACAATCTCAATGTCCGCGTCTTCGCCAAGAACTCTTGCTGCCATCTCCAGTAGCCCCAGGCAAACATTAACACCCACACTCATATTTGGCGCAAAAACAACCGGGATCGTGCTGGCGGCGTCCGCGATCTTCTGTTTACCGGCCTCATCGAAACCGGTGGTACCGATTACGATGCTTTTCTTCTTTTCGAGACACCGCACCAGATTGTCGAGTGTGACATCGGGTCGCGTAAAATCTATCAACACGTCGTAATTGCCGTTCTCAAGATTGGACCGAATCTGCACGCCGGAGCGGTCGCCCCCGGTCAGTTCACCGGTGTCCCTGCCCACCGCCGGGCTACCGGGCCGCTCAAATGCCAGTCCGAGCTGCATGTCCCGGGTATTGTGACACGCCTCGATCAAGGTTCGCCCCATTCTTCCTGCAGCACCAGCGATGGCAATATCAACCATTGTGATTCAATCTGTTTAATTGCTTGAGAAACAATGAGCATAATGGAATTATGTCTATGACGCGAACATACCAACTTCAAGAAAAGCAAAATGCCAATGACTGATATTTACGCCACTACCATCGTGAATCTGGTTGCCGCGCTGATCGCGGGCGGCATAATCGGTATTGAGCGCAGCTACAACGGGCGCCCCGCCGGTTTTCGTACCCATACCCTGGTATGTATGGCTTCCAGCTTGTTGATGTTAGTGACGGTTTACCAGGTACAACTCCTGCCCGGTCTTCCGCCTGAGCTGCTGCGCATTGATCCGACACGCATGGGTCAGGGCATTATGACGGGCATTGGCTTTCTCGGCGCTGGCGTGATCGTCAAGGAACGAATGACGGTACGCGGCTTGACTACCGCGGGTTCCATCTGGATAACGGCATCCATCGGCATTTTAATTGGTGTGGGTTTCTATTTTGCCGCCACCCTGGCGACCCTGCTCACCGTGGGCACGCTGTCGCTGTTCCGGCTGATTGAGGCGCGTCTGCCTGCTCTCTACTACGGACGGGTGCAAGTGCGCATGCCAAGCCAATCAGCGCTGTCAGAAAACGAGATCTCCGACATTATTCGCGATCACAATTTCAGTCCAAGTGACCCTAGCTACCATCTCACCGACGACGGAAAATTGTACGAATACCAAATGACCGTGCGTACGCGCGATACGGACAATTTCAGCAAACTGGCTGCGGCGCTTGCCGCCGATCGGAATATTCGCGAATTCGATTTGATGCGGGTGGGTGAGTAAAACCGGTCAATCGAAGAAGTGTTTGATCTTGTCCATCCAGGAATCCGCACGTGGGTTGTGCCTGGCGCCCCCCTCACGGATCAGATCATCGAACTCCTTCAGCAATTTTTCCTGCGCCGGTGTCAGGTTGATCGGCGTTTCAACACTGACTCGACAATAAAGATCGCCCACGCGGCCACTGCGAACATTTTTGACGCCCTTGCCTTTCAGGCGAAACAGTTTTTCACTTTGCGTGCCCACCGGAATTTTAATGCTGGCACGCCCATTCAGTGTCGGCACCTCAAGCTCTCCGCCAAGCGTCGCTGTTGTCAAACTAATTGGCATTTCACAATAAATGTCATCTTCTTCGCGCCGGAAAATATTGTGTGGCTTTAACTTGACCTGAACATAAAGGTCGCCCGACGGACCACCTTTTTCACCGGCTTCGCCTTCACCTGCCAAACGAATCTGGTCACCCTGATCGACACCCGCCGGTACCTTGACGGACAAGGTCTTGGTTTTTTGAACCCGTCCGCTACCGCGACAATCCGGACAGGGATCCGAAATCACCTTCCCACTACCGCGACAATTGGGGCAGGTCTGCTGAACAGAGAAAAACCCCTGTTGCATGCGCACCTGGCCATGGCCACCGCAGGTCTGGCAGGTAGAGGCCGATGTGCCTTTGCGAGCACCTGAGCCATCACAACTCTCGCACGTCTGTGCTGACGGCACGCGAATACGGACTTCCTTGCCTTTTACAGCGTCTCCCAGCGTCAACTCAAGGGCGTAACGCAGGTCGGCGCCGCGATAGACCTGCTGGCCACGGGCGCCTCCGGCACCACCGAACGCGTCGCCAAAGACATCGCCAAAAATATCGGAAAAACTGGCACCGCCACCGAAACCGGCGCCCGCCCCGGCCGCCATGGTGGGATCAACACCGGCGTGGCCAAACTGGTCATAGGCGGCACGTTTTTGCGCGTCGGAGAGAATATCGTGGGCCTCTTTGATTTCCTTGAATTTGGCCTCAGCTTCCTTGTTGTCCTGATTCCGGTCCGGATGGAATTTCATGGCAAGCTTGCGGTAAGCCTTTTTCAGCTCCGCGTCTGATGCATTTCGCGCCACCCCCAGCACGTCGTAATAATCACGGTTCGCCATGTTTTTTATTCAGCCTTCATTACCAAGGATGCAACATCAAGGAAAGTCGGGTGTATACCGATTTTCCTTGAAAGAATAAGGGCACGGCGGTCGAACCAATCTGGCCCCCCGCCGTGCCCGGTGGTGTTCGTAAAACGACTAGCTCTTGTCCTTGTCGTCTTTAACCTCTTCGAACTCTGCATCGACAACATCTTCTTTTTTGGACCCAGCATCGTCCGCCGCTTCCGCTGCGCCTTCTGCATCACCGGCCTCGGAATACATCTGCTCGGCCAGTTTATGGCTGGCCTCGGCCAAGGTCTTGGTTTTGGTTTCAATCTCGTCCTTGTCACCACTATCCAGCACAGCCTCCAGATCCTGGATAGCATTTTCGATCTTTTTCTTCTCATCGGCATCGACTTTGTCGCCCATCTCCTCAATGGATTTCTTGACACCGTGGATCATGCTGTCGGCCTGGTTACGAACATCAACCAGTTCGTGAGCCTTACGGTCTTCGTCGGCGTGGGTCTCGGCATCCTGAATCATACGGTCCACTTCGTCGTCCGACAGACCCGAGCTGGACTTAATAATGATCTTGTTTTCCTTTCCGGTGGCTTTGTCCTTGGCAGACACGTGCATAATGCCGTTGGCATCAATATCAAACGTTACCTCAATCTGCGGTACACCACGCGGTGCCGGCGGAATGTCACTAAGATCAAATCGACCCAAAGACTTGTTACCACTTGCCATCTCACGTTCACCCTGCAACACATGCACGGTCACGGCGGTCTGGTTCTCATCGGCAGTGGAAAAGATTTGCGATGCCTTGGTCGGGATGGTTGTGTTCTTCTCGATCAACTTGGTCATGACACCACCCATGGTCTCGATGCCCAGGGACAACGGTGTCACATCCAGCAACAGTACATCTTTGACGTCACCGCCGAGCACGCCACCCTGAATGGCCGCACCGACGGCCACAGCCTCATCGGGGTTAACGTCGCGACGCGGCTCCTTGCCGAAGAAATTTTGTACCGCTTCCTGCACCTTGGGCATACGAATCTGGCCGCCAACCAGAATAATGTCATCTATTTCACTGGCTTTCAGGCCAGCATCTTTCAGTGCGATTTTGCAAGGCTCAATGGATCGCGTGATCAGATCCTCCACCAGAGATTCCAGCTTGGCGCGGGTCACCTTGATGTTGAGATGCTTGGGACCACTGGCATCGGCAGTCACATAGGGTAAGTTGACATCGGTTTGCTGATTGGAAGACAGCTCGATTTTGGCCTTTTCCGCACCTTCTTTCAGGCGCTGCAGGGCCAGCGGGTCATTTTTGAGGTCCACACCCTGATCTTTCTTGAATTCTGCTACCAGGTAGTCCATGAGACGACGGTCAAAGTCTTCGCCACCGAGGAAAGTGTCGCCATTGGTAGACAAAACCTCAAACTGGTGCTCGCCATCAACGTCGGCAATTTCGATAATGGATATATCAAAGGTACCACCACCTAAATCATAAACGGCGATCTTGCGGTCACCCTCTTTCTTGTCAAGACCGAACGCCAGTGCTGCGGCAGTTGGCTCGTTAATAATGCGCTTCACTTCCAGTCCGGCGATTTTACCGGCATCCTTGGTGGCCTGACGCTGGCTATCATTGAAATAGGCTGGCACGGTAATTACCGCTTCGGTAACCTCTTCGCCCAGATAATCTTCAGCGGTCCTTTTCATCTTCTGCAATACGCGCGCGGAGATTTCCGGTGGCGCCATTTCCTTACCCGCGACTTCAACCCAGGCATCGCCATTTTTTGCCTTTACGATTTTGTAAGGCATGAGGTCAAGATCGCGCTGCACGACGTCTTCGTTAAATTTGCGCCCTATGAGACGCTTTGAGGCGAAAACGGTGTTATGGGGATTGGTCACCGCCTGACGTTTGGCAGATTGCCCTGTCAGGACCTCGCCTTCTTCCGTAAACGCCACGATGGATGGTGTGGTGCGGTCACCCTCACTGTTTTCGATAACACGAGATTTTCCATTTTCCATTACCGCGACACAGGAGTTGGTTGTGCCCAGGTCGATGCCAATAATTTTTGCCATTGTTAGTGTCTCCAGCCTAATTCAGTAAATAGTTCCATAAACTCATTGATTTAGTGGGGCCGACAAGCCGCTTTTCAAGCCTCCGCCCCATCAGTTTTTTCGTCCGTATCCGCCGTGGTACTCGTCGCTTTGGCGACGACAACCATCGCCGGGCGCAACAAACGTTGTTCGATACGATAGCCCTTCTGCAATACACTGAGCACATGGTTGGGTGCCATTTCGTCGGATTCGACCATACTCATCGCCTGATGCAATTCCGGATTAAATTTTTCGCCAGCGGGATCAATAACGGTGATCGCTGCCTTTTCAAAAGCGCTATCGAGCTGCTTCAACGTCAGGATTACGCCTTCAAACATCTGCGTAATTACGGGTGATTTCTCCCCCTCACTATCGACCTGACTGGCCAACTCCAGGCTGTCGTGTACTGCCAGAAGGTCTCCGGCAAATTGTTCTATGGCGAATTTTCGTGCTTTGGTGATTTCCTCCAACGAACGACGCTGGATATTCTCGGTTTCCGCCTTGGCGCGCAGGAAATTTTCCAGATTCTCGGCGGCCTCAAGACGCGCTTTCTCCAGCTGCTGTTCCACATTATCTACGTCCGGCTTTTCAATTTCATCCGGTGCCGTTTCGGGAGTCTTGCGCTCTTTTTCAGAAAGGGCGCTCTTGCTTTTTTCTTCTGGCATATATCAATTACCGCTAGTTATTCGGACTCGCCAGCACTATGGGGGTCCGACAGAACCCTTTCAAGACAGCGGGATAAAATAGTGAGTGAAATGAGCGGTCTCAGCGCCCGGGAGAGCGCTTAATTCTGGTCCAGGCTCAATGCATGGCCTACCAGGCGGGCGGTAACATCGACGATGGGAATTACCCTGTTATAGGGCATGCGCGTGGGGCCAATCACGCCCAGGGTACCGACGATTTTGTCGTCTACGGTGTACGGCGCAGTGACAAGACTGCAGTCCTGCAGCGCCTCATAGCCAGATTCGGCACCGATGAAAATATTGATGCCACCCCCATGCATGCTGCGGTCCAGCAAGTGCAACAGGTCCCGCTTGGCGCTAAAGGCATCAAACAATTGTCTCAACTTTCCCGCATCGCCCAGTTCCGGGATATCAAACAGATTGGATTCGCCACGGACAACGAAGTCATCCGCTTCCTCGCCACTGAATACACGGCGCGTCATGTCAGTGGCCATGCGTACCACGCGTTGCATGGTTTCGCTGTCCTGCTCAATCTCCTGCATCAACACTTGCTTGACCCTGCGCAGTGCCGTGCCTGACCAGGTGTCATTGAAATAGTTGCCGGCTTCCACAAGCTCGGCTGGCGAATACTGGCGATCTGGCTGAATAACGCGATTATGCACCTGCCCGTCCTGGGTCACGAGAATCACCAATACACGCGAACCAGACAAACTGATAAATTCAATCTGCTGAAACACGGTGTCTTCATCCCGTCGCGGAACCCTCACCACGCCGGTCATTCGGGTCACCTGCGATAGTAAATCTGATGCCTTTTCAATCAGTGCCTTGGGGTCGCGATCCGAATTTAAACCGTTTTCAAGGCGTTCCACGTCACCTGAGTCCAGTGGGCTGACTTTCAGCAGGCTATCAACAAACAGGCGGTAACCGGCCTGGGTGGGCACGCGACCAGCAGATGTATGCGGCGAGGCCACCAGCCCCATATCCTCCAGGTCAGCCATGACACTGCGAATGGTGGCAGGACTCAGATCCAGTCCGGCACGACGGGCAAGCGTCCTCGAACCCAGTGGTTTGCCCTCCTCGATATAGGACTCAACGAGGGTTTTGAGCAGTAATTCAGCGCGATTAGTTAAAGCAGACATAACATGGCAATTCAGAATACACTCCGGCACCAAGAAATCCGATGACCTTGTTATCCACGCTAGCAACCACTCCTGGGGGTGTCAACCGAACCCCGTCTGTTCCATCCGGGCCGGAATCAGGGTGCGCCAACAGATACTGCGCATTGGCCCCGTAGACCACCCATGCTACTTTTAGCAGCTTATAACGAAGCAAAAATAAATGTCTTTAGTCATAAAAACAGTCGGCCTGTTCGGTAAATACGGTGATGATATCGCCGGCAATGACATTGTCATGCTCGCCAAATTCCTGCGCGGCAATAACTATGAAGTCGTAATCGAAACATCCTCGGCCGAGGTTATTCATGGAGATGTCGGGCCACGTGAATCAATCGAGAATATTGGCAAACACATCGACCTGGCCATAGTTATTGGCGGTGATGGCACCCTGCTGCATGTCGCCCGCAATCTGATGGAGCATGCCGTACCGCTCATCGGCGTCAACCTGGGTCGACTCGGTTTCCTGACCGACATTCCGGCCGAAAATATGATTGAAGCGATCAATAAGATTCTTGGTGGTGAATTTGAGACGGAAGAACGTTTTCTCCTCAGCGCCAAAGTAATGCGTAACGGTACTATCGCGTCCACCAATGTGGCATTCAACGATGTAATTATAGGAAAGGGCGAATTGTCACGCATGATCGAACTTGAAGTGTTTGATGATGGTGAATTTGTGCACAGCATGCGTGGCGACGGTATCATCGTCGCCACCCCCACCGGCTCAACTGCCTACGCCATGTCAGCGGGTGGCCCGATACTGCATCCTGAATTACAGGCATTCACACTGGTACCCATTTGCCCACATGCCCTGAGCAACCGGCCGATTGTCGTTGGCGCCGACAGTTTCATCGAAATTGTGGTCAAGGGAGTGAACCAGCAACGCACTTATGCCACCTTCGATGGTCAGGAAAATTACGCGTTGGAGCAGGAAGATCGCGTATGTATCCGCAAGGCAGATACACCGGTAGTGCTGTTACATCCTGCTCATCGCAGTCACTACGACGTGCTGCGCGCAAAATTACACTGGGGTGGCATCTATTAACCCCCATGCTGGCACACCTCTACATCCGCGATTTCACCATTGTTTCTCAACTTGAAATTGGCTTTACCAGCGGCCTCACCGTGTTGACGGGTGAGACCGGTGCCGGCAAATCAATAATTATTGATGCCCTGGCACTGGTTCTGGGACAGCGTGCAGACAACCGTGTTATTCGTCACGGCTGTCAACGAACCGAAATCACCGCCAATTTCGAGCTCGACAGGGCCAGTGACGCCGCAGTGTGGCTGATGAAACATGACATGTTTGGGGACAACGAGTGTGTGGTGCGTCGCATTATCGAGCGCGACAAACCAACCAGGGGTTTTATCAATGGCCGGCCCACACCAATGCAGCAACTGCGAGAGCTCGGTGATCGTCTGGTGGACATACACGGTCAACACGAACATCAATCACTATTGAAACGCGACAGTCAACGCCAGGTGCTCGACGACTTTGCAGGCATCAGTGAAGCGGTCGGCGACCTGACCGTGCACTATCGCGAACTCACTTCACTACAGGACCGGCTGACAAACCTTCGCGCCCAAAAGGAGGATCGTTCAACACGTATCGAGCTGCTGCAGTATCAGATTGGTGAACTGGAAGCACTTGACCTGCAGCCGGATGAGATCGGCAGCGTGGAGGAAGAACATACTCGCCTGGCCAACGGTGCAGAGCTACTTGAAGGTGTGCAGTCGATTTCCCGGGAACTGTACGACAGCGAAACCGGCTCAGTATCACAAATTCTTGGGCATGCTGTACAAAAGCTGGAAGTCCTGTCCGAACACGACCCCAAGCTGGGCGAACTGATGACCTTGCTCACCGAGGCATCGATCCAGGTGGATGAAGCCGCCTCCGGATTGCATAACTATATCGACAATCTTGAGCTTGATCCCCAGCGGCTGGAGTGGCTTGATCAACGCCTTGCGGCAATTCAGGACCTGTCACGCAAACATCAGGTACAGGTCGACGCGTTGCCAGATGTGCTGCAACGCTTACAAACGGAGTTGTCGGATATCGAGGATTTCGACGTCAATCTTGCCAGACTGGAAGAAGAGATTAAACAGGCCCAAACACGTTATCTCGAACAAGCGCGGATTATTGGCGAGGAAAGACAGTCCGCCGGCGCAAAACTGGGACACGATGTGAGCTCGCGGATGCAGGATCTGGGCATGCAGGGGGGTCAGTTCTCTATTGCTTTAACACCCCTGAATGAAGGTGAGATTGGCCCGACCGGCCTGGAACGCACCGAGTTTCTGGTCAGCGCTAACCCCGGGCAACCTCTATTACCGCTGAGCAAGGTGGCGTCGGGTGGAGAACTATCCCGCATCAGTCTGGCACTGCAGGTGATCACGGCAACCGTGGGACGCATCCCCACCCTGATTTTTGATGAAGTCGACGTGGGCATTGGCGGGCGCGTGGCGGAAATTGTTGGTCATCAATTGCACCAGCTCGGTGAGTCCCGTCAAGTGATGTGTATTACTCATCAGGCGCAAGTCGCCGCACAGGGCAATCAACACCTGCAAGTGGCAAAAGAGTCCCGCGATGGAGAAACGGTCAGTCTCATTCAATCTCTTGCAGAACAAGAACGCGTCGAGGAGATTGCACGCATGATCGGCGGCATTGAGATCAGCCAGCAGACCCGCGACCACGCAGAGGACATGCTGTCCCGTGCCTCCGCCTGAAACAGGTAGTCTGGACGCACCCGAACCGTTTAACGGTGTGGTGCCGCATATTCGTGAGGCGGCGATAACCGATGTCCCGCAAATACACGACTTGCTCGATGCCTACGCGCATATGGGTAACGTGCTGCCAAGACCCTTTAACGAACTCTATCGTCACTTACGTGACTTCTTTGTGGTTGAGATAAACGGTCACATCGCTGCTTGCGGTGCGTTGGAAATTTTTACGGAAGACCTGGGCGAGGTGCGCAGCCTGGTGGTGGATGAAAATTACACCGGTCACGGCCTCGGCAATCATCTGGTACAACGCATCATGGATGCCGCGCGCCAAATTGGCCTGCGGCGTCTGATGGCGTTAACCTACGTACCCGAATTTTTCCATACTATGGAATTTCGCACGGTGCCAAAAGACACCTTGCCAGAAAAGGTCTGGGGAATATGTGTGAAGTGTTACAAGTACAACAACTGCGACGAGACAGCAGTGCTACTTGAACTTTGGTAAGCGATCACAACTCCATCGATTGCACCAACCGCCTTTTTGCGATTAATCCCGTTTGGAGCAAACGCCGTTATCACGCATGCCCTTGCATACACCGTAGATATACAACGCATGGTCATCCATCAGGAAGCCGTTATCGGTCGCCACCTGTTTTTGCCGTCTTTCAATCTCGTTATCCACAAATTCGAATACGCGGCCACACTCGACACACACCATGTGATCGTGGTGGGTGCCCATGTCGAGTTCAAACACCGAGCGCCCACCTTCAAAATTGTGGCGAATCACCAGCCCGGCGCTTTCGAATTGGGTTAGCACACGATAGACCGTGGCCAATCCAATCTCCTCGTCGGCATCGAGCAGGCTTTTGTACACGTCTTCCGCTGTCATGTGGCGGTCCAGCGTACCTTCCAGAATGCCGAGTATCTTGAGTCTGGGCAGTGTCGCCTTCAGCCCCACCTTTCGTAGATCTGCGCTATCCTTCATTGGTTTTCTCGCGATTGCCCGGTATGATTGGCGCCAGTTTAATTCACCCGGCCCAATTGCCAAAATGCGGTACCTGCTCGTCCTCCTGATCCTGGTTTCAAGCTCCCTTTCCGGCTGTTTTATGCTCTATAAACAGGATATTGAGCAGGGCAATGTTGTCACACAAAAAATGGTGGGACAGATTCAACGGGGCATGACTCGCGAGCAAGTACGTTTCGTGATGGGCACGCCCCTTGTCAGTGATGTGTTCCACAAAGACCGCTGGGATTACTACTACTCGTTTCAGCCCGAGGGCAGAAGAGCCACCAGAAAACAATACATCACCATCCTGTTCCGTAACGATAAAGTGTCTGAGATCCTGTTTGGCGACGACCTCAGAGAACGATGGGGAACCAAGGCCGACGCCCGCTAGTTCAGTTGTTGCCGCCAGACTCCCGCGCGCGTTGACGGCGGACTTCTTTTGGGTCTGCGATCAACGGTCGATAAATTTCGATACGATCACCTTCGTGAACGCTGTCGTTGAGTTGCCGGCGTTCACTGAATACACCCACATCATTCTTCAGTAGATCAATTTCAGGAAATTCCCGCAGCAAGCCGGATGATGTAATCGCGATCTCGACTGTTGTATTCTCTGGCACAGTAATTTTTTTTAGTACTTTCTTGTCAGGTGTCGCATACACCACCTGAACAGATATCGAACGACCCACCTCAATCATCGCCATAGATTTCATCTGCGCGACGACAGAAGTTGTCTACCAGAGTACCGGCAATTTCGTTGAACACCTTACCCATGGTCATAGCCACAAGCTTACTGGAAAATTCGAATTCCAGATCCAGTTGCACCTTGCACGCGGACTTGTCCAGCGCCTCGAATCGCCAGAACCCCTGAAGGCGTTCAAAAGGGCCGTCAACAAGATGCATTTCCATGGTCTTGCCTTTTTGTAATCGATTCCGCGTGGTAAAACTTTTATTGATGCCCTTGTAGGCGATAACAATTCGCGCTACGACTTGCTCACTACTGCGATCAAGAATACTGGTGGATGCACACCATGCCAGAAACTCTGGATAGGCCTCGATATCAGCCACCAGCTGATACATATCTGCTGCTGCATGACTCACGATGGCGTGCCGACTAACCGTTGTCATTGGTATAACCCCGGCGATGCGATGGCAACAATCAGCAACAGGGCCGGTACCAGCACTCGCACCGTACGTAACCACAAAGGGAAAACGATCGACCCGGACAGACCAAGCTCGCCTTTTGTTAATACGCGATTAAGTACCCAGCCCGCCAACAGCGCCGTCAATATAGCGCCGGCGGGTAGTAATAAATTGGATGCCAGCATTTGTACCACATCAAAAATACCGAGCTTTTTTTCCAGACCAAATAGCGTGAACGGAAAAGACCAGTAACTAAATGACAATATGAATACTACTCCCACCAGCCAGCCAGCCAGGCCGGTGAACATCGCTGCCTGCGGGCGGGTAATGCTCCGCTGTTCGCGTAACCATTCTACGGCAGGCTCGATGAGGGCAACGGCAGATAGCAGCGCCGCAAGTGTCAATACCAGGTAAAACAGTGGCCCGAGAATCATACCACCGGGCAACCGGGCAAGTGAGTACGGTATCCCCTGAAACAGAAGCAACGGCCCGGATACCGGTTCCTGACCGGTAACATACAAGACCGACAATATGAAAATTCCGGCAACAATGCCCACACCGGCATCGATCAGCACCACCAGGACAGAGACGCGCGCAATGGACACGTTTGTTTTGGCGTAAGCGCCATACGCCATGACCGCACCCACACCCAGCCCCAGGCTGAACAGAACCTGCCCCATCGCGATAACAACACCGCGAATGGTCAGGCGTTCGTAGTCAAACTGAAACATGGTAGTCATCGCCTGATTGAACTCGCCGGCAATAGCAGCGTAAAAAGCTATAAACACCAGAAGTCCGACAACAATCGGCAGCCCCCAGCGAACCAACGGTTCTATCCCGTAACTGATTCCGCGATAGACAAAAAAAACGGCGATGGCAACGAAACCAGCGTGCCAGAAAAGCTGTTTCTCCGGGTCACCCGCCATAACAAAGAAAAGCCCAACCACACCATCCATACTGAGCTCGGCAAATGCGCCCACGGCTGCACGCAACGCATAGGCCATCATCCAGCTGCCGACCACACTCAGATAGGTAAATATCAGAAAACCGGTAATGGTCACAATCCAGCCGATGACCTTCCAGGGTGGCTTGCCAGCATCTTCAACCACCAGTCGATTGACCGCACCGATAGGTGAATATTCACCCCGTCTGCCAATCATCATTTCTGCCATGAGCAACGGAACCCCGATCAGCAACAAGGCGGCAGCATAAACCAGCAGGAACGCACTGCCGCCATTCTGCGCGACAAGATAGGGAAAATACCAGAAATTATTGAGACCGATCGCGGCACCACTAACGGCCATGACCAATACTGTCTCGCTGGACCAATGCTCGGAATTGAACCCGTCCGTGTGTCTGCGGTAATGTATCATTCAGTGCTCAAAATTCTCTAAGTCGGTCAATTCGTCCGGTTTTTCTTGTTCTGATATCTATTTTACTACATTCCAGGCCGCTCATTTGCGAATTGAGGTTGGCGGGTATCGGCCGGTATTGCAATTGTCGCCCTATATAAAAGTATGTTTGAATGCGGGCGCAGATATCGCAGAGTGGAAAAATGGGCAAGAAAAAACAAAAATCATCCTCGGCGACAATTGCAAAGAATCGCAAGGCCTTTCATGACTATTTCATCGAGGACCGTTTCGAAGCCGGGCTCGCCCTTGAGGGCTGGGAGGTTAAAAGCCTGCGTGACGGCCGTGCGCAGCTGAAAGAAGGTTACGTCATCGTCAGGAACGGAGAGGTATTTTTGTTAGGCGCCCACTTCTCACCATTGGCATCCGCCTCCACCCACGTCAATCCAGACCCCATTCGCACGCGCAAACTGCTATTACACCGGGAGGAAATCAGCAAACTGATCGGTGCCGTGGAACGAAAGGGATACACCCTGATACCGCTCAGCCTGTTTTGGAAACGTGGCAGAGCCAAACTGGAGATCGGCCTGGCGAAGGGCAAAGCCAAGGCCGATAAGCGCGCCACAATCAAAGATCGGGAACGCACTCGCGAAGCCGAACGTGC
>JBGMQT010000010.1:0-45837 GCA_048060695.1 Acidiferrobacterales bacterium | reverse complement strand
TATCGGATATTACATTCATCCCCACTCGAGCGGGCTGGTTGTATCTGGCGGTGATCATTGACCTGTATTCCCGTGCGGTGATTGGCTGGGCGATGCTTAAGCGGATGAAGACAGCGTTAGTGACGGATGCATTAAAGATGGCGTTGATGCGCCGCAAGATCCGAAGCCCACTGCTGTTGCACTCAGATCAGGGCTGTCAGTATGCGGCGGCGGATTACAGATCGATGTTGGCTGAGAATGACATTGCGTGCTCAATGAGTCGGAAAGGCAACTGCTGGGACAACGCGGTGGCAGAGAGCTTCTTTCACACGTTGAAAACAGAGCTGGTGCATCATGAAGATTACCGTAGTCATTCAGAGGCGAAGACCAGTATCTTCGAATACATTGAAGTGTTCTATAATCGTCAGCGGCGTCACTCCCATATTGGGCAAATGGCACCGATGGCATTCGAGGCGGCGACGTTAGCCGCGGGTTAGTGGTCCGTTAAACCGGGGGAAGATCAGAGCCCTTTAAGATGAAGCAACTTCTCTGATGCGTAGCTCTTTGCCATCGACCACCGGGAGTTCAAGATTTTTGTAGACTCGAAACAGAACCCATTCCTCCAGAACCTCTTCCAGTTCCCGGCGGCATTCCTCGAGCGTATCCGCATTGGCGTAGACGCCCTTGAAACCATGAATTTCGCCATAGTAGGTGTTGTTGTCCGCCAGGATTTCGTATCGCGCATGATTCAGTGCGGCTTGCATGTATTCAGTCAACATCGTTCAACCCCGGTGGCATTCCGTCTGTTTGCTACGATTGGCTCTGGAAGAAAGCATAGCAGAATCGCCAACCGGGTCGCTACTGCGATTCACCCTACCCACACACTTCGAAGGCCCTACGGTTTCACCCCAGGATCTCTTCGAGCTTCATCAAGTACTTCCGAGCCAGAAAAAATTGGGGTCGGAGCCGAGGCTACCGACCCCGTTTTTTCTGATAGCTTTTAAGGCCACCGAAGGCGAAACATTAAAGACTGGATTCCCGTTTCCACGGGAATGACGGCAGGGCAAGATCCCTCGACTTTGCTCGGGATGACAAAGTCATCCTACAAACACTCGTGCATTCCTAAACATCCTCATCCACGGACTATCTTCACCCCAGTCATCCGGATGCCAGGAATGGGTCACGGTGCGGAAAATACGTTCCGGGTGCGGCATCATGATGGTAAATCGCCCGTCAGTCGTCGTAAGCCCGGTAATGCCCAGTGGCGAGCCATTGGGATTATGGGGATAGGTGTCACACAACTCGCCATTGCTGTCTTCAAAACACAGGACGATCTGTTTATTCAGAATGGCCTGCTGCGCGTGAGCCGGATCACGGAACTCGGCACGGCCCTCGCCATGGGCGACGACCACCGGCAGATGGGAGCCGTTCATATCCTTCATAAAAATCGACGCATTCTCCGGGACCTGTACCATGGTCATACGGGCCTCGAATTGCTCCGAACTATTTCTAACGAAGTGCGGCCACAACTCCGCACCCGGGATAATATCGTGCAGGTTTGACATCATCTGGCAGCCGTTACAGACACCGAGAGCAAATGAATCGGCACGTTCGAAAAAAGCGCTGAACTCATCGCGGGCGCGGTGGTTAAACAGTATTGACTTGGCCCAACCCTCACCGGCACCCAATACATCGCCATACGAAAACCCGCCGCAGGCAACGGCGCCCTGGAATTTCTTCAAGCTGACGCGGCCTTCAATGATGTCACTCATGGTGACATCGACCGCGGTAAAACCGGCGCGATCAAATGCCGCCGCCATCTCCACCTGGCCGTTAATGCCCTGCTCTCTCAGGATCGCCAAACGTGGGCGTGATCCCTTGGCAATAAACGGCGCCGAGATATCTTCTTTGGGGTCAAAACTCAACTGGGCCGACAGACCGTTGTCGTTGGTATCGAGAATGCGATCAAACTCTTGCTGCGCATTGAGTGGATTGTCACGCAGGCTTTGCATACGGTAGCTGGTCTCGGACCAGGCCCGCTGCAGATTTGTACGCGAATCGCGAAACAGTTCCTTTTTCTTGCTGCGGACCGCAATGCAGTCATCATCAGTCAGGGTGCCAATAAAATGGGAATAACGCGAAAGCCCGGCCTTTTTCAACGCACCGAGGATGCCATCGCGACGCGCGCGCGGCACCTGCAACACGGCACCCAGCTCTTCATTGAACAGCGCGGCGATAGCGTCACCGCCAAGATCGCTGATATCGACATCAATCCCGACATGACCGGCAAAGGCCATTTCGCACAAGGCGGTGAACAGGCCGCCATCGGAACGGTCGTGATAGGCGAACACAAACTCAAGCTCATTCAGTGCCTGGATGAAATGGAAGAACAGGCGTAACACACGTGAATCATCGACATCCGGCGTCTCATTTCCCATTTGACCGTAGACCTGCGCCAGCGCTGAACCGCCGAGGCGATTACGGCCCTTGCCGAGGTCGAGTAGTAATAATTCGGTTTCGCCTTTGTCGGTCCGCAGTTGCGGCGTCAGGGTCTTGCGAATGTTTTTGACCGGCGCAAACGCGGTCACGATCAATGATACCGGCGCAGTGACTGATTTCTGGTTGCCATTCTCATCTTCCCAGACCGTCTTCATGGACATCGAGTCCTTGCCCACCGGAATGGAGATGCCGAGTTCAGGGCACAGCTCCTTTGCCACCGCTTTTACGGTATCGAACAAGGCCGCGTCTTCACCCGGGTGACCGGCCGGTGCCATCCAGTTAGCCGACAGTTTTACGTCCGGCAATTTTTCGATGCGCGCCGCGGCCAGATTGGTAATGGCTTCGCCGACGGCCATGCGGCCGCTGGCGGCCGGGTTGATCAGCGCCAGTGGCGTGCGTTCGCCTATGGCCATGGCCTCGCCGGTGTAACTGTCGAAGTCGCTTGCGGTGACGGCACAATCCGCGACGGGTACCTGCCACGGCCCCACCATCTGGTCGCGGCAGACCAAACCGGTAACACTGCGGTCACCGATGGTGATCAGGAACGATTTGTTCGCCACCGCCGGCAAGTGCAATACGCGATTGATTGCTTCAGTGAGCTCGATCCCCTTGTTTTTAAGCTTTGTCAGCTTGCGCCTGATACGGCTGACATCGCGTTGCATCTTCGGCGGTTTACCCAGCAGTACCGATAAATCCATTTTTACCGGAGCGTTTTTGCGTTTGTTGGCATGTCTATCGCTAACCTTTCGATCGACAAAGTAGTCGTCTTCCACCAGCAGCTTCTGTGCTTTGGTCGTCTCACCAACAATCGCGAACAGACAACGTTCGCGTTGGCAAAGCTTCTCGAACATCGGCAGGTCTTCTTTTGCGATTGCCAGTACATAACGTTCCTGTGCCTCGTTGCACCAGATTTCCATTGGTGACATGCCGGGTTGATCGTTGGGGATGTCGCGCAACTGAAATTTTCCACCGCGTCCGGCATCATTCACCAGCTCCGGCAGGGCATTGGACAGGCCGCCGGCGCCGACATCGTGAATGGAAATAATGGGGTTGGCCTCGCCCATGGCGGTACAACGATCGATGACTTCCTGACAGCGGCGTTGCATCTCGGCATTACTGCGTTGTACCGAGGCAAAGTCGAGATCCTCGGCGCTGGTGCCGGTGGCCATGCTGGAGGCAGCACCACCGCCAAGCCCGATCAACATCGCCGGACCACCGAGCACAATAATCTTCGCACCGACGGGAAGCTTGTTCTTGAAGCTATGCAAACCGCGCAGGCTGCCCAACCCCCCGGCAAGCATGATGGGTTTGTGATACCCGCGAATTTCGCCGCCGACTTCCTGCTCGAAGGTGCGAAAGTAACCGCCGATGTTGGGACGGCCAAATTCATTATTGAAAGACGCGCCGCCAATCGGGCCTTCGAGCATGATGTCGAGTGCGCTCACAATGCGCGACGGTTTGCCGTTGTCCTGCTCCCACGGTTGTTCGGCACCGGGAAGAAGTAGATTGGATACCGTGAACCCGGTGATACCGGCCTTGGGTCTGGAACCACGACCGGTGGCGCCTTCGTCACGAATCTCGCCACCGGAACCGGTGGCAGCACCGGCATCGGGTGAGATTGCGGTGGGATGATTATGGGTCTCGACCTTCATGATGATGTGGAGATCATCCAGCTCGTACCGATATTCATTGGAGTCCAAATCGGTGATCAATCGCTTCGCGATCGGGCCCGACATGATCGCCGAGTTGTCCTCATACGCCAGCACCGTGCCTTTGGGTTGCTGCTGGTGGGTATAGCGAATCATGGAAAAAAGCGACTCGTCCTGATCCTTGCCGTCAATGGTCCAGTGGGCGTTGAAAATCTTGTGTCGACAATGTTCAGAGTTGGCCTGGGCAAACATCATCAATTCCATATCGGTAGGATTGATGCCGGCCTTGTCATAATTCTCGACCAGGTATTCGATCTCATCGGGCGATAACGCCAGACCCAGTTCAATATTCGCTGAAGCGAGCGCGTCAGCGCCGCCTGTTAGTACATCAACCACGTTGACCGCTGCCGGTGTGGTCTCCTTGAACAGGGCTTCGGCCGAGGCCAGATCCGGTAAACCCGTTTCGGTCATGCGGTCATGGATCATGGACAACACCTGGTTGCGTTCCGCGCTCGACAATTCACCGTCGGTTTTTTTAATCTGCCACGCGACACCGCGTTCGATACGAATGACCTTGTCGAGACCGCAATGCCGGGCAATATCGGTGGCCTTGGTGGCCCACGGTGAGATGGTGCCGAGCCGCGGCACGACGACGAAATCGGGATCACTGATTTCGGCCTCTTCCCGTTTTGGTCCGTAAGTCAGCAGGCGCTTAAGGGTATTTTGTTCTGCCTTTGTGAGGTTTTTCTGCACTGCCACCACATGGATGTAGCGAGCATGAATTTCACTGATTTTTGCAACCTGTGCATTCAACTGCGCCAGCAGGCGTTGGCGGCGGAAAAGCGATAGCGCCGCTGAACCTTGCAGGTGAATCACCTTGCCAATAATGTGACTCGGGGGCGGGGAGTCAGCTTGCTGTTTTTTGTCTCGGGCCATGGTTACTATTAATTGTCACGAAATCGCATGCCACGGCAGGCCCTTGTCCTGGTCGGCCACCTGGATAAAAGAAGACTCGCAGCCCAGCGCCTCGCACAATGCCGCTCTTGCCAACGCCGGTGTGTTATTGGTTTCACTCAGGTGCACCGCGACCAGGTGCTGTAAGCGCGAGGTGTCGAGGCGCGATAACAGGGTGGCTGCAGCCTGGTTATCGAGATGCCCCTGGGCGCTGGTGACCCGGGCTTTCAAGACAGCGGGATACGGTCCCTGCATCAGCATCTGATAGTCATGATTGCATTCCAGCGCCAGCGAATCACAAGCGCTCAGCATCTGTTCAATATGCGGCGTCGATTGCCCGACATCAGTCAGGATGCCGAGACGTACCTTGCCGTCATGAAATACATACTGTACCGGTTCTTTCGCATCGTGCGGTACCGGGAAAGGACTCACTTCTATATTACCGATTGAAAAGGGACTGTGCTGATGATTAATGATATTTCGCTGTGGCACGTTGCCAATGCGGTGCGCCACCGCGCGCCAGGTACCGGCGGTGGCCCACACCGGTATATTGAGTTTCCTCGCCAGTACACCAACACCGGAAATGTGATCACTGTGTTCGTGGGTGACAAGAATACCTTCCAGGTCCTGCCCGCTACGGCCCAACCGGCTCAATCGGCTCAGCGTTTCGCGAAGCGAGAAACCACAGTCGAGCATCAGGCAGGTCTGTTCCGCCTCGATGAGCGCCGCATTGCCTTTACTTCCGCTGCCCAGGTAGGCGAACTGCATAGCTTTCCTTTCGGATCATTGTAGGTCTGCAGTTGCAGCCGGTTATTCCATATTAATGGAGCTCTGAATAATTCATCCCCGAATTGATCAGAGTTTCCTTAACGTAATTCCTCAAACAACGACTTCATGAAACGCTTGCCGTCCGCATTGTCGATGCGGCGGTCTTTTTTCACGTCCAGCAGCTGCACTTCACTGCCCGTTTTTTCGGCACTGACACGCACTCGATACGGCCGACCATTTTTCTTGTCTCTGCCGAACATTTTCGAGAAGAAGCCTGGTTCCTTCTTGCCTGCATCAAGCTCCGTTACGACAATAGCAAAAATACCTTTGCTACGATCCTTGTTTTCAATTTTAGCACCGACCTTGTCCAGCGCCTTGCCGACACGACGCCAGGCGCTGCCAAAATTGTCGGTCAGCATCATCTGGGCCACTCCTTTATCATCAAACTGCAACGTGGCACGTGCGCGACCAATACCGCCAGTTAGCAAACTGCGCGCCTTGGCATCCTCGACGCCGAGATGGACCATGAGCAAGCGCAGCATTTCTGCCTCAAGATCAGGATCTGAGGGCCGGCGCTGCCATACAGTCTGCACAATATCGGCGCCACCGCCGCTGGCAACAACTTCTTCCAGCCCCTGATGAGTCAGATAAATTTCTGTGGTGCCCCTTTTGACACCCTTTTCAATACGAATCCGGTATTTATCGCGCAGACCGGTATCCCGGAGGGAGCTGAATATTTTCGAAAACCAGCCGCCGGAAGACTGGCCGGCACGGTTCTCTGCCCAGTCGGTTTCGATAACGCCGGTGGTCTTGTTCTCACGGCCAATGGCTAACCCCAGGCCGAAGACAAACTCGCGTAACTGTGGCCACAATGATTGCGGCGTAACATCCACTACCAACCATCGCTGTGCACCCGAACGCTTTATCCTGACCTTGTTAAAGGACGGCAATACCGATGTATGCGTGGGGCCTTTTGCAATCTGTTCGGCGCTATAACCTGAATAGGTATTGATGCCGGAATCCTGCTGGCTGGGGGGAATGCTGCTGAGGTCAGGCGGTATTTCCAGCCTGGAATACTGCTTGGCAGACTTGTAGTCCACCTTGCGCCCGCCAGTAAGTGAACTGCAGGCGGTAACAGAGACCGCCACCAACACCAATAAAGCAACCTTAATAATTTTCACTTTCTTCTCTTGTAATAAAAACGACAGGGTTATTCAATCGCACCGGTCTCACGCATTGCCCGATGCAGTGTTTCGTGGTGAGGTGCAGCCAGGGGTGTCAGCGGCAGGCGAATACCTCCGCCTATCAATCCCATTTGCTGCAACGCCCACTTGACAGGAATGGGATTCGATTCCAGAAACAGGTTCGTGTGCAGACCCATTAGCGAATTATTTATCTCTCTGGCCTTGTCGGTTTCACCGGCCAATGCCGCTGTGCACATATCATGCATCTTCTTCGGTACCACGTTGGCGGTCACCGAAATGTCACCCTTGCCGCCAAGCAAAATCAGGTCCAGGGCGGTGGTATCATCACCGGAGTAGATATCGATCCGGTCACCGCAACGTTCGATCAATTCCTTCGCACGCCCCATGTCACCCGTGGCCTCCTTGATGCCGACGATATTGGGAATATCGGCCAGGCGTACCACCGTATCCGGCAACATATCAACGGCGGTACGACCCGGAACATTATAAAGAATCTGCGGCACCGGAACGGCGTCGGCCACCGCCTTGTGATGCAGGTAGAGGCCTTCCTGTGTCGGCTTATTATAATAAGGTGTCACCAGCAGGCAGGCATCGACACCGGCTTTTTGTGCACAGACGGTTAAGGTGATGGCCTCGGAAGTGGAATTGGCGCCGGTTCCGGCGATGATGGGAAGTCGGCCCGCGGCCTGCTCCACCACCTGGCGTATGGCATTGCAGTGCTCGTCCATATTGAGGGTGGCAGACTCGCCCGTGGTACCCACGGCGACGATGGCATCGGTGCCATTGTCGACATGAAAATCCACAAGATTCCTGAGCGCCGGTACATCGACGGAACCGTCATCCAGCATCGGCGTTACCAGGGCGACCATACTTCCGTGAAACATTAAATTCGATCCAAGCACGGGAAAAAGACGCCCCGGATGGTACTTGCCCCACTGACTCCTGACAAGCCGCGGCCCCGGACTACCGGTTTAAATGGCTTTTGAAAAGACAAAACCGGGTTTATTCAGGTCGGAATCGCCGCTTTGCATGTCTCGCTGAGACAACATAGCTCACAACGGGCGGTTTTGCGGCAGACGTCCTTACCGTGGACCACGATCAGCGCATGATATTCGTTCAGCACCTTCACCTCAGATCCCATCGCCGACTCGAATTGATGGCGCATGGCTTCGTAACTCTCGTCACCGGGAATCAGACCGAGGCGGGAGAAGATGCGTCGGGTATATGCGTCAATAACAAATACCGGTCGTTCGAACGCGTAGAGCAGGATATCGTCCGCCGTTTCCGGACCGATGCCGTAAACTGATAGCAAATCATCACGTAGCGTCCGGGTATCGCGCCGTTGCAACGATTCCTCACCGCCCTGCTGTAATAGCCATTGGCATATCGCATGCAAACGTTTGGCTTTGACGTTGAAATAACCAGACGGTGTTAGCCAGTTCGCCAGCTCTTTGGGGTGCGCGTGTACAATCGCCTCCACTGAAAGCGCGTTCGCGTCTTTCAGATTAGCAATCGCTTTCTCGACATTGGTCCAGGCCGTGTTCTGGGTCAGTACCGCGCCCACTATAATCTCGAACGGGCTGTCGCCGGGCCACCAGTTTTGCGGACCGTAATGCCTGAGCAATTTCTTGTATACGCGATTGAATTCTGGCATTGCTCTTTCAAACGATGGCTGGACTTATACCCAATTATACAAACAAACACCTGACGCAAAGGCGCGAAGACGCAAAAAACTGAATTAAGGCCGTCTGACAGACGGCATTATAAGGTTGAATTCATTATCAAAGCGGTCTGTCAGACCGCTCGTAATCTTTTCTTGGCGTCTTCGCGCCTTTGCGTCAGGTGTTCTATCGTCACCGGCGTTTGCGACGATGCTGTTTCTTATAATTTGTTTGTATCAGGGTGTGCTCGAGCCCAATCGTGGCCAGTAGTTTCTTCGCCGCCCTGTCATCCAGGTCTTCCCAGTGCCCCTGTGACAGACCGCGCGGCAATTCTACCGGTCCGAAACGCACACGAATCAGACGACTGACGCGGGTTACGCCGACCGCCTCCCACATGCGTCGCACCTCACGGTTGCGCCCTTCTTTCAAGGTCACGTGATACCAGTGATTACTACCCTCTCCACCACTGTCGCGAACGGTTTCAAAGCTCGCCAGCCCGTCTGCCAGTTCCACACCGCGCCGTAAATGACGCTTCATGTCCTCGGTCACCTGGCCCTGAACACGTACCGCGTATTCGCGTTCGATTTCGCTCGAGGGGTGCATCAGCCGGTTGGCCAGATCACCATCATTGGTGACCAGTAGCAGACCGGAGGTATTGAAGTCGAGTCGACCAACAGTTATCCAGCGGCCACGATGCAAACGCGGCATGTGTTCGAAGATTGTTGGCCGGCCGGCCGGGTCCGAGCGCGTGCACAGCTCGCCCTCTGGTTTGTTATATATCAGTATTCGCCTTCGTGGCGTGGTCGAAGTATGACGCAGCACATGGCCGTCAACACGCAACGTTTGTTCAGGAACTACACGATCACCAAGGTCGGCAACGCGCCCGTCTACCGAGACGCGGCCATCCGATATCCAGCGCTCCATCTCGCGACGCGAACCGATACCGGCGCGGGCAAGCACCTTTTGCAGCTTTTCACCCTGAGGTTTGTCGCTACCCCGTCGGCTTGACTCACTCATGGCCTCCGCCAGTGCCGCCAGCACTTAATTTGATGACGCTGGTTTCCGCAGCGGAATCTTCGATATTTTCGCTCGACGCCAGCGCATCGGGCTCGTGACCCTGTTTGCTCACTTCCTCCTCCGCACCAAAATCAAGGCTGAAATTGAGCTCGCTGCTGATCTCTTCCAGGTCACGTAATTCCGACAGGGTTGGCAGATCGGACAAATTAGTCAGATTAAAGTGCTCGAGAAAACCCGGCGCGGTTCCAAACAGCGCAGGTTTACCTGGCACGTCACGATGACCGACTTCGCGAATCCACTCACGCTCCAGCAAGGTGCGTATGGTATCGGTGCTAACGGAGACGCCACGGACCTCTTCAATATCGCCGCGGGTAACCGGCTGACGATAGGCGATAATGGCCAATGTCTCCAGTAGCGCACGTGAGTAACGCGCCGGGCGTTCTTCGAACAATCGAGAGACCCACTCCGAATATTTCTCCCGGCTGTGAAAACGATACCCCTTGCCCACTTGTTTCAGCTCAATACCCCGGTCGGCGTAGTCTGCTTCCAGCTCGGCGATGGCTTGCTTTAGCTCGTCGTTGCCAGGAACAGAGTCTTTTGGGAACAGGGCCGCCATGCGCTTGAGTGACATGGGTTTACCGGCGACCAATAGCGCCGCTTCCAGAATATTATTCAGCTCTTTGTTCGATTCTGACATTATGCCGCCGTCTTGATGTGTATCGGTGCAAAGGGCTCCTGTTGCACCACGGTTATAAGTGATTCTTTCAGCAGTTCGAGTATCGCCAGGAAGGTTACCACCACACCCATGCGGCCCTCTTTCAGATCAAACAGCGCTTCAAAATTGACAAAGTTATCGCTCCCGACAAGATCCATGATGCGCGTCATACGCTCTCTTACCGACAATGCCTCGCGCTGGATATGGTGATGTTTGAATAACTCGGCATGCTGCACCACCTTCTTGAAAGCATTAAGCAACTGGTCCAGCGTCACTGTCGGCCGCGGCCGCTCCACCGGCGTGCCCTGATATTCAACCACTGCCATCACCAGTTCACGACCGACTCGCGGTAAATCATTTATCTCCTGCCCGGCTTTGCGGTAGCGCTCGTATTCCTGCAATCGTCTCACCAGTTGTGCCCGCGGGTCATCTTCTTCTTCGTCCACCGACTGCGGACGTGGCAACAACATGCGTGACTTGATCTCCGCCAGCATGGCAGCCATCACCAGGTACTCGGCAGCCAGCTCCAGCTTTACGCCTTTCATCAGATCGATATAGGTCATGTATTGTTCGCACACGGGTGCCACAGGAATATCGAGAATGTCCAGATTCTGCTTGCGAATGAGGTAGAGCAGCAGGTCCAGCGGACCTTCGAAGGCATCCAGAAATACTTCCAGCGCGTGCGGCGGGATATAGAGATCTGCCGGCAACTCGGTTATCGTCTCGCCCGCGACAATAGCGAAAGGCATCTCCGCCTGCAGGTTGGTATTGTGGTCGTCGTTATTATGTTCCATTGGATCCATTCAGTGCCCGATTCGTGATTAACGATAGTTCAGACCCATAACCTCTCTCACATCGGTCATGGTTTCTTCGGCGATTTCTGCTGCACGTTTGCAACCGTCGTCAATAATATTTTTCGCCAGCAACGGATCCGAACTGTACTCCGCAGCACGTTTTTGTATCGGTTCGAGCTCGGCCAATACCGTCTCGATAATCGGTTTCTTGCAGTCGATACAGCCGATACTGGCGCTCTTGCAACCTTCCTGTACCCACTTGCGTGTCTTGTTGTCCGAATAGACCTCATGGAAAGGCCACACCGGGCATTTATTCGGATCACCTGGATCGTTGCGCCGCACCCGTGCAGGATCAGTCGGCATGGTACGCAGTTTCTTTTCCACCTCCGCCGGATCATCACGCAGCGATATGGTGTTGTTATAGGACTTGGACATTTTCCGTCCGTCCAGTCCCGGCATACGCGAGCTTGGCGTCAGCAATTCAGTCGGCTCCGGCAAGATAATCTTACCGCCACCCTCGAGATAACCATAGAGACGTTCACGGTCACCCAGACTCATGCTTTGCTGCTTGTCCAGCAGCATACGGGCTTTTTCCAAGGCTTCGTGGTCGCCCTGTTCGACATACGCTGTGCGCGCTTCGCGGTAGAGTCTTGCGCCTTTCTTGCCCAGTTTCTTGATCGCCTCTTCGGCCTTTTTCTCAAACCCGGGTTCGCGACCGTAGAGATTGTTGAACCGGCGGGCAACTTCACGGGTCAGCTCGACATGGGCCACCTGGTCCTCACCCACCGGCACCAGACCGGCCCGATAGACGAGAATATCCGCCGATTGCAACAGCGGATAACCGAGAAAACCGTAGGTGGCCAGATCCTTGTCTCGCAGGGCTTCCTGTTGGTCTTTGTAGGACGGAACACGCTCCAGCCACCCCAGCGGGGTAATCATCGATAACAACACATGCAGTTCGGCGTGGGCCCTGACCCGCGACTGAATAAAAATATCGGCGCTTTCGGGATCGACACCGGCGGCCAGCCAATCGATGACCATGTCCCACACGCTCTGCTCGATAATCTCCGGCGACTCGTAGTGGGTAGTCAGGGCGTGCCAGTCTGCAGCAAAAAAGAAACACTCGAATTCGTGCTGCAACTTGACCCAGTTTTTCAGCGCACCATGGTAGTGGCCCAGATGCAGGCGCCCTGTAGGGCGCATGCCGGACACGACACGCTGCGGATGGCCGGGAAGCGGAGTATTCATGGTATCTGGCTAAATGCCGGAGCAGGCAAACAGGTTAACGAGAGAGACAAAAGGGTAAAAACCGTACGTGGACATCGGCGCAGTATATCAGGCCGCGGGCTGCAACTGAATGCGGTCAGTACCGGTCATGCCACCAATATCGGGCGTTTCAACCAACAAAGGGCGCCGTATCCCCCTTGCCGTCGCGGGCGATCTCCGCCACGCCGTCATTCAGTATTACCACCGTAGTTGGTTCCACATCACAGATTCCGCCCTCAATCACCAGGTCGACATTGTGTTGCAGACGCCGGCGAATTTCATCGGGGTCGGTCAGCGGATTTTCCTCATTGGGCAGAATCAGCGTGGAGCTCATCAAGGGCTCTCCCAGCTCCTCGAGCAGGGCATGGGTAATGGCGTGATCCGGAATACGCAGGCCGATGGTTTTGCGTCGCGGGTTCTGCAACCGCCGCGGCACTTCACGCGTCGCCGGCAGTATGAAGGTATACGGCCCGGGGGTATTGGCTTTCAGGACGCGATAATCGGCATTGGATATCCTGGCATAGGTTGCTATTTCCCCCAGATCTCGGCACACCAGAGTGAAATTGTGTTTGTCATCGACACGCCGAATTTGTCGAATACGCTCCATGGCCGCCTTGTCGCCGATATGGCATCCCAGGGCATAACTGGAGTCTGTGGGATAGATACAGATACCACCCTGGCGAATAATGTTCACCGCCTGATGAATCAGGCGGTGCTGCGGATCCTGCGGATGAATATGAAAATACTGGGCCACGGTGGTTGTGCATAGCAGGTTTTCCATCACCCCGAAGCGTACGACTCATCACGTCGATCCGCAGAGGAAAGGGATTATTTGCTTTTCTTTTGCGTTGCCTTCTTTTTGGCAGCTTGCTCTTTGTTCATCAGTTTGTCGAATTGAGACTCCGCCCATTTTTTACCACCGAGACCAAAGGCCAGCGAGAATGCGAATACAAAACCGCCAAGCAGAATCAGGAAGGCCGATCGCGGTATGGTAGTACCAATATCCATCTGTTCCAGCGAGATGATGATTACAAAGGTGATAATGACATACCGTGCCAGTCGCCCGACCAGCTCCGCATCCTCAAAACCTACGTTCTTGCTGTAGGCAGTGACGATATCCGCCACGAATCGCGCGAAGTACATGCCGACGGTGAGAATGAGCACGGCAACAATAACGTTCGGTATAAACTGCAGGATTTTACTGAACATCTCTGAAACTACATCCAGCTGCACCACGTTGGATGCAACCAGCAGGGTGATAAGAATAACGAGCCAATAAATCAGCAGACCCAGAATCTCACTGGTGGTTTTGCCGATACCACCGTGTTCCAGAAATGCATCTATTCCGGCCTTATGGACAAGTGACTCAAAGTTAATCGCATTCAGGGATTTCACCACCACCGAATACAGTAGCTTGGCAAACAACCAACCGGCCACCAGTACGGCCAACGCAATCAACAGTTTGGGTAAAAAAATTGCAAGTTGGCTCGTAAAATATTTTACCGGCGCCAGAACAATTTCGACCTGTTCCATGATCTCCTCCGAGTTCCTGCTGTCAGGCAGTATTTATTATTTCGATACCGGACTAAATCATACACGCCGGGGACCGGGCCTGTCTTTAGCCGAAACGATAATTCTGTCAACACCAGTTCCGCCAAACCGGCTGGCAGTCTTCAGGAATCCGGCTCAATCGCCCGAGCTCGCACCAATGCTGTTCAGGGCCATGGAAGTCGGATCCGCAAGATGCCAACAGGCCGAAATCATTTGCGAGGCGAGCAAAACGTTCAATCTCGTTCTGATTGTTATTGCCACAGACAACTTCAATACCGCTCCCG
Organism: Acidiferrobacterales bacterium; assembly: GCA_048060695.1. Lineage (GTDB taxonomy): Bacteria > Pseudomonadota > Gammaproteobacteria > Acidiferrobacterales > JAJDNE01 > JAZFSZ01. The sequence continues at coordinate 31,495 of JBGMQT010000010.1, read as the reverse complement.
CCGCCGTCTCGAAATTCGCCCAGCAGACGCCGCACGGTGCTGCTGCCCATTGGATAACGGCCTGGGTGGGCAATCACGGTCTGTCCGCCAGCGCCATGGATCCAGCCGAGGCAATCTTCAAGGCCGACCCATTCGCAGCGCATGTAACCCGCCTTACCCCGTAGCAAATACTTCTTAAAAGCCTTGCCAACATCTTTGGCATAACCGGCCTCAACAAGAAAACGCGCGAAGTGGGTACGGCTCAGTACTGCGCCATGGGAGTATGCCTTGGCACCGGCATAGGCATTTTCCACACCCGCAGACCTGAGGCGCTCTCCGATCTCCCGACCGCGTTCATTTCGTAGCTCGCGCAAGCCAGCCAGCCCTTTGGTGAGGATTTCATCATCGTGACGAATTCCAAGACCGAGAATATGGATGGTACGTCCATGCCACGTCACCGATACCTCCACGCCCGGCACCAGTTTCAACCCGGCTGCAACTGCTGCGTTTTGCGCCTCTGGAATGCCATTGGTGACGTCGTGATCGGTCAGCGCCAACACCTTCACCCCCATGCTGGCGGCTCTTTTTACCAATTCGGTCGGTGTCAGGGTGCCATCGGATTCCAGGGTATGGCTGTGAAGGTCGTAAACGGTGCGCATATTTCCAGTCTGTCGTACCAGGTTGAGGAGAATATCACGCCGGCAGCTGAACCGGGGGGTCGAAGAACGCGTTATGCCACACATTAACCACATTGCCCTGTGTGGCGAGGAATGCCAGAATACCCCGCCCAGAATTGCCGGATACCGCTTTTATGAAACTGCTGTATGACTTCTTTCCACTGCTGCTCTTTTTTGGCGCATTCAAATATTACGATATTTACGTCGCCACTGCCGTCGCTATTGCCGCCTCATTCATCCAGGTGGTTGCCTTCCGCTTGCTCAAGGGCAGGTTCGAAACCATGCACCTCATTACCCTGGGGGTGATCGGTGTATTCGGTGGACTCACCCTGCTACTGCACGATGACACTTTCATTAAGTGGAAACCCACAATTGTTTACTGGCTACTTGGCGCCACGACAATCGGGAGTCATTTCGTTGGCAGGAAAACAGCGATAGAGCATTTGATCGGAAAACAGATCTCGTTACCGAATCATATCTGGGTAAAACAGAATATGAGCTGGGGGATATTCTTTCTGGTGTTGGGGGTACTCAACGTCTACGTCGCATTTTATTACGCACCGGAACTGGATGCCATCCGTCGCCAGGAGATCTGGGTAAACTTCAAGGTCTTCGGGTTAATGGGAATTACGATGGTGTTTGTTATTGTCCAGGCGATTTTCATGGCGCGACACGTAGACACCACCGGCAACACCAAAAACGATGACGATGACGATGACGATGCTGTACGTGATTAGTGGCACCGACGTTGTCCATAGTCTGGAAAAACGCCAGTCCGCAAGACCCGACCACCTCAACCGGCTGACGCAGCTAAGAGACGAAGGCCGACTGGTCCTCGCCGGACCCTGCCCTGCTATCGACAGCAACGATCCTGGTCCCGCTGGATTCAGCGGCAGCATTATTGTTGCCGAGTTCGGCTCGCTGGAGGATGCGCAGATCTGGGCCGATGCCGATCCTTACGTCAGCAACGGTGTATACCAGTCCGTTAGCGTCAGACCATTCAAAAAAGTGCTGCCGTGAGTGGCCGCACAGAAAAAATCGAAAAACTGCTGACCGAGGCACTGGCACCGGAATCCATACAGGTCACCGACAATAGTCATGAACACACGGGCCACGGCGGATACCGCGAAGACGGCAGTCACTTCAGTGTGACCGTTGTGTCACGAGTATTCCACGGCCACGATATGTTGTCCCGACATCGTATGATTTATGGTGCCCTCGACAGCATGATGCAAAAAGAAATCCACGCCCTGAAGATCTCTGCCCATTCGCCTGGCGAAATCTAGATCCTGTTCTTAAGTCGCTCGCTATCTCACTCTTGCATAAAAGGAAAACATCCATGCGCAAACATAGTGTATTCATCATTCCAGTTCTATTTTTGCTGCTAACATTGAGCGCCTGCGATAAAACACCGAAGAGCGAAACAATCGCCACCGTCAATGGCGAAGTGATTACCACCAAAGAATACCAGGATTTACTGGCCACCCGAATCGGCACACCGGTTGCCCGCAATAATGCCGAGCGGCAGCGGGCTATCGACTGGCTTATCAAAAGAGAGCTGCTGATTCAGGAAGCAGAGAATCAGGATCTGGATAGCCGTGAGGACGTAGCGCTGGCAATTCAGCTGAATCGCGAAGAGGTGCTCATTCGCGCGCTGACATCGACCTACCTGAAAGACAATCCGGTAACTGACGAGGACGCCAAAAAGCGCTATGCAGAACTTGGAAAGGAAAAGGAGTATAAAATCAGCCACATCCTTTTGCCCTCGGAAGATCAGGCAAAACAGTTCATCGCCGACATAAAAAAAGGTAAGTCGTTTAAGGCTATGGCGAAGAAAAGCTCCCTCGACATAGACTCCGCCAAACGCGGCGGCGCCATTAAAGGCTGGGTTAACCAGTACGGCATCGTGCCGCAAATTTATTTTGCCGCCGCAAAACTAAAAAATGGAAAAATCAGCGCGACACCGGTTAAATCTGATTACGGCTGGCATATCGTACGCCGCGACGCTAGCCGTTACACAAAATTGCCACCCTACGATAAGTACAGAAAAACCATGCTGGAACGCTTGCATCGCCAGAGAATCGAGAAATTTATCGATTACCTGCGCGGCAAGGCTACGATTGTAGTGTCAGAAAAGTAACACCAGGGATTTTCATCAGAATTTTGTTGCGTAAATAATTGCGCTGTCAAATTCCCCTGAGGGCAATAGCTCAACATAGAGGTTCCGGATTCCGTTTTTCCTCAGAAGCGATACAACCGAGCCCAGGTTATAAGCATTCATTTGCATTGCGGGCTGGGTAAACGCGACACCCTTAATCAGGTTGCGCAACATGTTTAGAGGAGGAAACATGTAGCGCATTCGCACCAGTGCCCTGATCCACCATGGGGCATTGCATCGATAGGGCAGGTGTAGAACCAGAATTCCATCTGAGCTCAATTTATTCGTTAGTGTCTTGCACAAGCGCATGCCCCTGGATGAAGGGATATGTTGAAAAACCAGATACGAATGAATCAGATTGTACTGCTGCGAGAGTTCAGATAGACCATCATTCGGCTGATAAAACGAGACATTGCCCAGATTCGCCGCTTGGCAATTCTTCTTTGCCTCAGACAACATTGATGGCGAAACATCTATACCCGTCACTGATTGGCAACGGCGTGCAAACGCCAATACCAACCGCCCAACACCACACCCAAAATCCAGAACCGCTCGTGGCTCAAATTCCGGGGCGAGGTGTTCCTGAATTACTGAAAGTATGTGTTCAACGTGGTTCTCTCCCGAACGGAAAAAGTTTTTTCTTGCGTTTTCAGTGATGTTCTGTGAAAGAAACTCATCCGTAGCAAGTACGCCATAATAGGGATGCTCTCTACCCCATCTTTCCCATGCCCTGTCAGTGCTTTTCATTCGAGATCATCGCGTTTTTCAGTTCGTACCATTTGGATAATCGTTGATTACAACGTTAGATATTATATCGATGAAAAATATCTAGATAACAGCTTCATTAACTCGTCTTCTGACAGAATCTTTACGCCGAGCTGTTCTGCTTTGGTGGCCTTGGAACCCGGATCGACACCGACGACAACGTAACTGGTTTTACTAGATACACTTCCCGCCACCTTGGCACCCAGTGACTGAAGTCTGGTCTTGGCATCATTGCGTGTCATGGAAGTCAGCACGCCAGTTAACACGAAGGTCTGACCGGCCAGTGGCAATTCAGCGGTCGATTTTACCTCGACATCATCCCAGCGCACGCCCGCCTTGATCAGTTTTTTGATCACTTCATCGTTGTGGGGTTGCTTGAAAAAGGTGCTGATGCTCTCGGCTACGATCGGGCCCACGTCCGGCACGGCCTCAAGTGCTTCCGGTTTGGCCTTGCTTAACGCCTTGACGTTACCAAAATGCTGGGCCAGTGTCCGGGCAGTTGCTTCCCCTACCTGACGTATACCGAGGGCAAAAATGAAACGCGGCAAAGTAGTCTGCCGTGACACCGCAAGGGCCGCGATCAGATTCTCCGCGGACTTGTCGCCCATACGTTCCAGTGCCGCGATGTCTTCTACTTTCAAATCATAGAGATCAGCCACATTTTTTACCAGCTTCTTCTGGTCGAGTAATTCGACCAGTTTGTCACCCAGGCCCTCGATATCCATGGCACGACGCGAGGCAAAATGGCGAATCGCCTCGCGTCGTTGTGCCGGGCAATAAAGCCCTCCGGTGCAACGCGCAGCAGCTTCATTTTCCAGTCTTACCACAGCCGAACCACATTCAGGGCATTTGGCCGGAAGTTTAAATAGTCGTGCCCCTTTTTTTCTTTTTGACCTGATGGCACCGACGACCTCGGGGATGACATCACCGGCTCGCCGAACGATCACCGTATCCCCGATGCGGACATCCTTGCGTTCGATTTCATCCTGGTTGTGCAAGGTGGCGTTGGTCACGGTGACGCCGCCGACAAATACCGGCTCCAGCCGTGCCACCGGCGTCAGTGTGCCAGTGCGACCTACTTGTACATCTATCGCCAGCAACTTCGTGACTTCTTCCTCTGCCGGGAATTTATGTGCCACCGCCCAGCGCGGCGCACGAGAAACAAACCCCAGTGCATTTTGTTGTTCCAGGGAATCAACTTTATAAACAACGCCATCAATATCGTAGTCGAGTTTTTCGCGCCGCCGCAGGATATCACTGTAGTGGTGGATGCACTCTTCAATGCCGGTGGCTACTTTAGTTTCGGCACTGGTGCGTATGCCCCATGACCTCAAGGCGGCCAGTATTTCGCCATGTTTGCCGGGCAGCAGCTTGCCCTCAACGCGTCCAATACCGTAACAGATCATTTCCAATGGACGTGTCGCGGTAATACGGGGATCAAGCTGGCGCAGGCTGCCAGCGGCGGCATTGCGGGGATTGGCAAAGGTTTTGCCGTTATTGTCGCGCTGCATTTTGTTCAAGACCTCGAATCCCTTCCGGGACATAAACACCTCCCCGCGTACTTCCAGTATCCCGGGGAAGTCGTTGCCAATCAATCGCAGTGGTATGGTGTCAATGGTGCGTACATTGTGCGTCACATCCTCGCCCGAGTAACCGTCACCACGGGTCGCGCCCCGAACCAGTACACCATTCTGATAGAGCAGGCTGATTGCCAATCCGTCCAGCTTCGGTTCAACTATATAAACTATATGATCAACTTCAAGACGTTCACGCGCGCGTCGGTCAAAATCGCGAACTTCATCGTCACTGAAAGCATTGCCCAGTGACAACATAGGGACCTCGTGCTTTACGTCTTTGAATTTATCCAGGGGTGCGGCGCCGACACGCTGCGTTGGCGAATCATCCGTAATCAGATCCGGATGGGTCTGCTCAAGTTCCTGCAGTTTGCGTAACAATCGATCAAATTCGACGTCCGGAATCTCCGGTTCATCCAGAATGTAGTACCGATAGTTGTGAAAATTGATTTGCTTGCGCAACTCGTTGAGATCTTTCTCGACCGGTTTCTTGCGGCTCATGCATGAAACAGCCTCAAGGCTGCCTCCCCGCCGGGCGGGACTCCCCGCGTGCGCATTTCGTCTGCGATTTTTTCTATTTGTGAACGAATGGCACGGATACCGGACTCCGTCAGGGATTTCATATCCTGATCCACCAGTCGCCCCCCCATACGATCCGCCAACAACATAGCCACTGTGACCATATCGCCAAATACCTTAACGCAATCGATTACACGCGGCACTTGCGTAAAAAGTGTCAACCCTTTGGTGCGAAATTTATCAAGATTGTCCCGATCAAAATTACCTGGCTGAAAGAGATTCGCCATACTGTATTCAAGTCGGCCACTGTCCCCGAAGTGGTGAAAAATATTCATTTCACCAAAGCGCAGGCCCATATCGTTTGCCACCGCGGCAATGGTATTGCCCGGGAAGCCCACCGGGCTGTTGGCCACTACATTTACGCTGGCAATCACATCGTTCTGTTTACAAAACTCATCAAGACCCCGGGCAATGACGATGGCATCGTCGACATCAAGCGAAAACAGGGTGCGACGCTTGAACTGATCGCCGAACGTCAGCCCCATCTGAACAAAGGTGTTGAGTTCGGACTCCTCCACTGCACCACTGTCATCAACCATCTGCAGGGCCAGTTTCAGATCGTCATATTCGGTTATTTCGGGATCTGTCTCCAGATTTGTCCAGACCCGGGTGACATGTCGCAGCCCATGTATCGCCCGTGGTTTTTCCAGCATGTATTCATTTTGTTTGAAAAGACCCAGGGCTCGATTGCGCGAAATAGACTTTTTTCCTGGCAGTGAGATCGTAAAATCGATTATGTTGTCGGCGACGGTTGGGCAATCGTGTGGCAAGTACGCAAGATTGTCGTTGTTTTCAGCGACACGACTGTCAATTTCCGGATCCACATCCAGACGCAGATCTGCCACCTGCTCGTAACTCTCGATTTCATCCAGCAGACGGCGATCTGCCCTGGGCGTCTGCGCTTGCGAGGCGGGTATGTCGGTTTTCAGCTTCCTCTTCTCAAGAGCGTTTGGGCTCTGTTCAGCCGAATTGTTCGGCGGGTGGTCGGGTAACCCGTTGTCATGCGCCAGTGGAATCGGGAATTCGTCCAAATCACCAGATTCGCCCGAAGGACCGGAACGCCGCATTCGACGGCGTCGAATGCGGGTTTTGTCCATCGCCCCAATTGCTACCGTGATGACGATAATGACACCAACCAGCAACAGGGCGAATTTCAGACTCATTGACTGGCGACCATCTCCATTGCTTCATCAACATCAACCGCCACCAGTCTGGACACACCGGGCTCTGACATGGTGACCCCTATCAGCACTTCAGCCTTTTGCATGCTGATCTTGTTGTGGGTAATGTAAATCAGCTGCGTATTCTCTGACAAGGACCCCAGAGTCTCCGAGTAGCGTTCCACGTTGGCGTCATCCAGAGGTGCGTCCACCTCGTCGAGCAAACAGAAGGGGGCCGGGTTTATCTGGAAAATAGAAAATATCATTGCCACCGCCGTTAGCGCCTTTTCGCCGCCCGATAACAGGTGAATAGTGCTATTGCGTTTGCCCGGGGGGCGCGCCATAACCGCCACACCGGTGGTTAGCAGATCATCCCCGGTAAGCTCGAGGTAAGCATGGCCACCCCCGAAGAGCTTGGGGAAGAATTCCTGAATACCGGTATTGACCTTGTCAAAAGTTTCCTTGAAACGGGTACGCGTTTCGCGATCGATCTTGTGCATGGCCTGTTGCAGCGTCTCCAGGGCCTTGTTCAGATCCTCATATTGCTTGTCGAGGTACTGCTTGCGTTCGTATTCCTCCTCGTATTCCTCAATCGCCACCAGGTTAATGGCACCGAGTCGGCTGATACGAAGCTCGGCCCCTTCCAGACTCTGTTGCCAGGTTTTTTCACTGGCATCCTGAGGCAATTCTTCAGCGACTTGCGACAGGTTATGGCCTGTTTCCTGCGCCTGCTCTATCAAGGTATCGCGGCGCACAATATTTTCCTGGCGTTGCACACGATCTGCTTCCATGGCCTCGCGCTGCTGTTGCACATTCTTCTCCTGCACGGACCGGCTTTGTTCTTGCTCACGCAGACGGCTTTCCAGGCTCGAAACAACTTCGCGTGCTGCTTTTAATCTCTGTTCTATATCGAGCCTCTTCTGCAGGTAGTTATCCAGTTTGGTTTTCAGTTCCAACTCCGGCTGATCACCCTGTCCCAGTTTAGTGGCCAGCTCTTCACGTCGTTGCTCAAGATGCTGCAGTTGTCCCTTAAGACGCGCCACACTCTGCTGCGTGGAATCGACGGTGGTTTGCATGCGCTGGCGATCAATTTCAAGCTCGTGTGCCGCGTCGCTTGCGGCGCTGGCATTGGTGCGGGTCAACTGCAAGCGATCTTCCAGTTGAACGCGCTGCTCCTGCAGTTGTTTCCGGCGTAACTCGTGCTCACCAGACTCACCTTCAGCCACTGACAACAAGGCGTGCGAGGATTTCATTTCCTGCTGATCCTGTTCCAGTTGTGCCTTGACCTCGGCGGACTCGGTTTTGATCTGGGCCTGGCGTAACTGCAATTGCTCCAGTTGCGCCTCTTTATGCCCGAGTTGCTCAAACAGGCCGGCGCGTTGCCGGTTGGCCTCATTCAGAGAGCGACGTATCTCATCGCGCTCTTCCTCCTGGCCCTCAAGCCCATTTTTCATACTGGCAGTCTGCGATTGAAGATCTGTGATCTTGCCATCAAGATCTGCCAGTTTGCTCTGCAGTAACTGAATCTCCTGTTCGCGACGCAATATACCGGCGCGGGCGCCCTCCTCGCTGCTGAGGCTAATCCAGTTCTTGCCAACCCAGACACCCTCCCGGGTAATTATGGTCTCACCATTATTTAGCTGGTCACGCCGGGACAGGGCTTCAGTAATTGTTTCAGCAACGCGCACGGACGCAAGAAACCCGTCCAGCGGCACATCACTCTGGACCAACTGGCCTAAGTTGCGACCATCGAACGGCTCAATGACGGCGGTCCGGTTACTGTCCATCAATATCAGGTCTGCCTGCTGCAGATCGCCGATAGAACTTTCAAAACGATTGATATCTTCCACGCAAACGGCATTAAGGCGACCGCCCAGAACACGCTCAACCGCATGTTCCCAACCTGACTGCACCTCAATGCAGCCGGAAAGACGTGGCTTTTCATTCAGTCCCTGACGTTCCAGCCAGTCCTGAAGGGCCTGGTCGTGTTTTCCCTGGGCGGCATCCTGTAATTCCCGAAGCGAGGCCATACGACCAGCAAGGGACTGGTGTTCGCTACGCGTTTCTTCCAGTTCGTCGGTCAGTTCTTCCCGCGCCAGTGTCTGGTTGCGAATTTTCTCTTCAATCAGTTCGAGTGCCAGTGCCTGCTGTTCCAGATCACGGTCGATTTGCTGCGCCTTGCCCTGAATCCGCTGCAGGTCCGGATCACTCAATTGGCGCGCGATATTTTCTGCCTCGTCGTCAAGTTTACGACTGCGTCCGCTCAGTTGCGAAATATGGATTTCCAGCTGGGCCATGCGGGAGCGTTGGATATCGCGTACTTTTTCAGGCTCCGCGGAAGCCTCGCTAAAGGTTTGCCATTCATTTTGCCAGGCCCGCATGGCTTCTTCGGCGTCGTCATGCTCGTGGCTGGTCTTGTCGCGTGTTTCTACAGTCCGATTTACTTCCGGTTCTTTTTCCTCCAGTGAGCGATTGAGTGACTCAATGGTCTCTATGTCGGACTGCAAGAGCCGGGTCGCCTCCTCCCACGAATGATTGACCTGTTCGTGTTCACGCATCTGTTGCGAGCGCGTCTCACGTGCGTATTGAATGCCCTGTTCGATGTTGGAAATTTCTCCGCCGAGGCTATAGTACTCTTCCTGCACCGTGTTCAATTTGTCGTTGGCACCGGATTGTTCGGTTCGAATGGATTCGATGGCGGCTTCGTATTCACGCTGCGCAGCAATAATCTTCTCCAGCTCGACCTGCTTTCTTGCCAGCTTTTTTTCGGTTTCCTGCAAACGGGCGCTTTGATTGTTCCAGCGTAGCGCCAGTAGTTGTGCATGCAACAGGCGTTCTTCCTGTTTCAGTTCTTTGTAACGCGCGGCATTGCTTGCCTGTCGTTTCAGGCGACTCAGCTGTTTATCCAGTTCGCTGCGAATGTCATTCACGCGATCCAGGTTTTCGCGGGTATGTCGTATACGGCTCTCGGTCTCGCGCCGGCGTTCCTTGTAACGTGAAATTCCAGCTGCCTCTTCGAGAAAACTGCGTAAATCTTCAGGCTTGGATTCAACAATACGCGTCACCATGCCCTGCTCGATAATGGAGTAGGCGCGTGGGCCGAGGCCGGTACCGAGGAAAATGTCCGTAATATCCTTGCGACGGCATTTTGTTTTATTGAGAAAATAGGTCGACTGACCGTCACGTGTTGCCTCGCGGCGAATAGAAATTTCGGCGTAACTGGCGTACTGGCCCGGAGCCCTGCCATCGGTATTGTCGAAAACCAGCTCGACGCTGGCCTTGCCTACCGGCTTGCGTGAACTGGAGCCACTAAAGATTACGTCAGCCATGGAGTCGCCACGCAGGTGTTTGGCCGAGCTTTCTCCCATCACCCAGCGAATGGCATCGATAACATTGGACTTGCCGCACCCATTGGGACCGACAATACCGGTCATAGCGCTGGTAATCGGAATACTGGTGGGGTCTACGAAGGACTTGAATCCGGCGAGTTTGATTATTTTCAGGCGCATTGCAAAGGATAGAGCGAGTAAAGGGTTTCGGAGTCAGTTACAATTTAGCGACACATTTGCGCCAACCGGGCAATGCCCGACAATGATGGCGGGCGACAACCAAAAAAGCCACGCAAAGCTAGCATAAGGAATGAGAAATGCCTACCGAACCCAGCAAACAACTGGAAACCTTCGACAATCCTCATCCGGAGCGGGATTATACCATTGAGATTGAGTCGCCGGAGTTTACCTGCCTGTGCCCGAAAACCGGCCAGCCCGATTTTGCCACCCTCTTTCTGGACTATATTCCGGACCGGAAATGCGTGGAACTCAAGTCACTCAAATTGTACTTCTGGTCCTGGCGCGACGAAGGCGCTTTTCACGAAGCCGTCACCAACAAGATCCTGCAGGATCTTGTTGCGGCTACTGATCCGCGTTTTATGAGATTGCGCGCCGAATTCAATGTGCGCGGTGGTATCTACACCAACGTCGTGGTGGAACACCGCCAATCGGGCTGGCGCGGAAATCCACCGGCGGCACAGTCCAGCTGATATCGGAGACCAGCGCTGGATCCGTCTCCCCTGTATCTCGGCATTGATTTTGGCACCGGCGGCTGTCGGACCATCGCCATTGATGAGAAACACGAGGTCATCGCCAGCAGCGCGGTGTCAATGCCCGCACCCCGACGGCAGGGCAAGGAAATTACGCAGGACGCCCTGGTCTGGTGGCAGGCTCTGGTCGACTGTCTGGAATCACTGGGCAAACACATCAATCTCAAACGTATCGCCCGATTGGCCGTGGATGGTACGTCATCCACCGTATTGTTATGCAATGCGGTGGGAGAACCCCTGGCACCGGCACTATTGTACAACGATGCCCGCGCCGACCGCGAAGCCAAAACCATCGCTTCCCGGGCCGGGAAAACCTCGGGCGCCATCGGTACCGGAAGCAGCCTCGCTAAAGTACTGTGGCTGCTGAATAACAGTGAGACCGTCAGTGCCGCTTTTATTCAGCACCAGGCTGACTGGATCAGCGGAAAACTCACCGGCCGGTTTGGGCACAGCGACTACCATAATGCACTGAAACTGGGCTTTGACCCGGAACAGGAAACCTGGCCCGACTGGATAATTAAATTGGGAATAAGTCGCAACTGGTTGCCGCGGGTTCACGCACCCGGTGATATCTACGGCACCATTCAACCAGAGCGCGCGGTACAGCTGGGCTTATCTCACCAAACGCAGGTTGTGGCCGGCACCACCGACAGTATCGCCGCCTTCCTTGCCAGCGGTGCCCGAGACATTGGTGACGCGGTCACATCACTTGGCACGACGCTGGTTTTGAAACTACTATCGGACAAGCCCGTCATATCAGGTGAATACGGGATCTACAGCCATCGACTGGAAGATCGGTGGTTGGTCGGCGGCGCCTCCAATTGCGGCGGTGGCGTATTAAGAAAATATTTTTCCGACGAAGAAATGGCAAAACGAATGCTGCAGCTGAGGCCCGACACTTCCACAGGTCTCAACTATTACCCTCTTCCCGGGCCAGGGGAGCGCTTTCCGATTAATGACCCGGATCTGATGCCGCGCATTGAGCCGATTCCACAGGATAGAACAATCTTCTTTCAGGGACTGCTCGAGGGCATCGCCCAGGTTGAACAGCGTGGCTATCGGTTACTGCAAGAAATAGGGGCCCCACCCCCGAAACAGGTATTCACTACCGGCGGCGGATACCAAAACAGGGCCTGGTCGGAAATTCGTCAAGGATTGCTCGGAGTGCCGGTTAAACCCGCCCGGAATCCAGAGGCGGCGTTCGGCAGCGCCTTGTTGGCCGCGGGTCACACCGGGGGTTTTTCTACAGATCAATAAAATCCGCCGCGGTAGAATAGTACCGCGGCGGATTTTTGGTGCTCGATCGCTGGCCCGATCAGTTCGACTTACAGCTTGATCGACTGACTCAAACTCCCGGATTCGCCCTTGTTGTCTTTCCAGCTTACAGTAACCTTGTCACCGGACCTGGCGCCAACAAGACCAAAACCCATCACAGGATTCCTGGAAACGGCAATACCTAAATCACAATTCACAACTTCCTTACCGTTGTGAATAACCGTCATATTCTGGATAAAGTGTGCCGGAATAGCCTTCTTGGTTACCTTATCCTTGCGCAGACCGGTTTCCATCGGGTGCTTGATGCGCACCAGCAATTCGGTGATATCGTCTGTCTTGCGGGCACGCATTTTCATTTTTCTGGCCATAATAATTAACTCCTGTTATCGGATTAACCGCCGCAACCGCCGGCCGTTACCTTGATATTTTTCGATGCGGTGTAAAGTTTTCCATCGGCCTTAACAACAAATTCGACCTTGGAAGTCTTGAGCATTTTAATATTGGTGCGCACATAACCGCCGCCGCCAGTAATGTTGGCGCTGACCAACAGGGGCTGCATATTTTTATGAACCAATATGCTAATCGACTCTATGTTATTCAGTGTCGTTTTAACGGCAACCGGTACCGAAGAACCGTCTTCCGCCTGTTCACTGGCGTTAATCTTGATGTCCTTGCTGCGTGAACGCTTTGACGTGCCATAAAGGGCGGATAATGCCGCATTCACGGATTTACCACTGAAAGCAGCCACGGGCCACGTAGCTGCCAATACCATCGTCGGCTTCAATAAACCGGCCGCAGCGGCCACCACCATTGCGCTGCTGGCAACAGTCGCTCGCAGAAATGTTCTTCGTTTCATCGTAGTCAATTTACTCTCCTGAGATTGCTTTGATTCTGCGCCACGGGTTTGCAACCCTGGCATATTGGATTTATCTGACAACATAGACCCGGCAACGGCCAGTTTTATTCCATCTCACTTTTTCCACCAAATCTGCCGGAAACCAGGGAATAAATCACCGGCAGCAGCAGCAGACTCACTAACATGGAAAACGACAAACCTGAGACAATCGTGATAGCCAAAGGTTGCAGCATCTCCGAGCCATCGCCCAGCCCGATCGCCAACGGCAACATGCCGAAGACAGTGGTAAGGGTGGTCATGAGAATGGGTCGCAACCGCAGACCCGCCGCTTCAATAATGGCTGCTATTACAGGCAACCCCTTGCGTCGGGAGATTTCAATATACTCCACCAGCACTATGGAATTGTTAACGACAATACCTACCAACATGATCACGCCCAACCACACCGGCACTGACAGCGGTATCTGCGTAAGCAACAGCCCTATCGCGACACCAATCATGGCAAACGGTACACAGATGAGTATGACGGTGGGGTTTCGTAGCGATTCATACTGTACCGCCATGACCACGTATACCAGAAACAGGGCCAAGCCGAGCAAGACGCTGGTCAGCAACCTGCCCTGAGTCAGGGCCTCATCGGTGCCACCGAAATACATGAAATACCCTGCAGGCAACTTCAGCGTAGCCAATTTCTGTTTGACGTCTTTTACCACCGAGCCGAGGGCACGATCCTCTGTCAGCGATGCGCTGACTTCAATTATGCGTCGCTGATTCTCACGCAAAATGCTCGCCGGCACCGGCACCAGCTTCACACGTGCTACATCGTTAAGATAGACCGCCCGGCGCCCCTTTAGCTCACCGAATAAAAGCAGGCCACCCAGGGCCATGGGGCTGCTAATATCTTCTTGTGGCAAACGAACACGAATATCGTAACTGCGATCACCTTCTACAAAATCACTCACCACCAGACCATCAAGGGCAATTCTGAGCGCGCGACCTACGTTGACGACATCGATACCTAGTTCAGTCGCACGCTGCCGATCTACTTCAATAGCGAACTCCTGGCGAATATCTTCAGATGAGTGCTTCAGATTTCGTAAGCCTTCCATGCCCTTTAAAAGACCAACAATCGTGTCACCAATCTCAGCGAGGGTGGATAGTTCCGGTCCCTGCACACGAATGCTTAAATCATCTTCGGTGCGACTGGTACGCAGTCCCCGTATCCCACGCGGTCTGGCCCGTACCTTAATTCCCGCCAATTGCGCTTTTGCCAAAGCCTGGTAGAACTTCTTGACCCATTGTTGGCTGCTGAGATCACGTTGCCCTTTCGAGACCAACTGTACAGTTAATGAGCTGCGATTGGGTGTCTCGCGTTCGGTACGGCCAAAAATGTGGCCACCCACGAGTGTGTATAAACTTTTCACATCACCCAGCCCCCAAACCATTTTTTCAATGCGGGTAATGATTTGATCCATGCTGTCCAGTGATGTCCCGGCGTCGGTAAGAATATTGATGCTGATTCGACCCTCGTCCATCTTTGGTAAAAATTCCTGTTTCTCGGAAATAAACATAGGCAGGGATACCAGCAACAGTATCACTGCACCGGCAATCACTGCCTGGGGCCGTTCAAGTATCCTGGCCAGCAGTGCTATATAACGGATCCGCGCAATTTTTACGTAACCGTCGACCGTATCGTGGAGCTTGCCGTGAGTTTCATTACGCATGCGTGCTGCAAGACTGGGTACCAATGTCACTGCCACCAGCAACGACGCCACAATGGCGGCAGAGATGGTAAATATCAGCTCGCGGAACAACAGTCCGACAAGGCCGGATACAAATAAAAACGGCAGCACTGCCGCCAGGTTGGTCGTGGTCGATGCAACAATGGCGCTGGTAACTTCACCAGCGGCATCAGTGGCAGCACCGAGTACATCAGGATTGGACCCTTCCTTTCGATGGCGGGCAATGTTTTCAAGCATAACGATAGTGTTGTCAATCAACATACCAACACCGAGTGCCAGCCCGCCCAACGTCATGATATTCAGAGTTAACCCGCCCAGGGCCATGATGATAAACGTCACCAGGATGGAGATCGGGATCGCCGTACCGATTATCAGCGTGCCGCGAATATTACCGATGAACAGGTACACCACAATCATTGCCAGTATCGCCCCACTGAACGCCGCCATTGAGGCATTATTAAGTGAACGGCGCACATAAATAGACTGGTCCGCAACATTGCTGATGACAATATCTTCCGGGATCAGGTCGCTGGCCGCCATCCACGCCAGCCTGGCCTGTACCCGATCGGCGACATCCACCGTATTGGCTGTCGGTTGTTTTTGCACCGACATTTTGACACCTTCGGTGCCATTGAATCGAATACGAATACGCTGATCCTTCTGGGCATCGATCACACGCGCCACGTCGGACAACGGTACACTGTCGCCCGCGGACAGGCGTATCGGTAACGCCGCAATTGCCTCGATGCTGCCCAATCGACCGGTGGCACGACCACCGTATTCCTGTCCGGCAAAACGCATGCGGCCGGCGGAAACGTCTTCATTGCCTTTTTGAATTGCGTCAATCAGATTGTCAATCGACAGCCCGAGTCCGGCCAGGCGACGTTGGTCGACAAGGATCTGAATTTCACGCTCAACACCACCCCCTACTTCCACCGCCGCCACACCAGGCAGGTTAAGCAGGCGCTTGGAAAACACGTCATCTACCCAGGTGCGCATCTCCACCGGGCTGCGCAAATTGGAACTGACAACATATTCCATTACCGGAATCTGCGACGGGTCCATTTTGTAGATAATCGGCGGCTGTATGGTGTCGGGCAGGAACCGTTTGGCACGATCAAGCCGGGTGCTGGCATCGCGCAGGGCGGCATCGATATCCTTGCCGTAGTCAAAGTGCAGGTCGACCGTGCTCGAACCTTCTGCGGTACGGGACTCCACACGGATAGCATCTTCCGTAATGGCCAGTTGCTCTTCGAGTTGCCGCGTCACCTTTTGCTCCATGATGCTGGCAGACACGCCGGCTTCAAGGATGCGCACACGAATTTGGGGATATATGAGATCAGGAAGGAGATCGACCGCCAATCGGCCGAGACCAAACACACCGAGCACCACGATGGTCAGTGTGAGCATAATAGTGCTTACGGGATAGCGAATAGCCCAGGCCGCAAGGCCCCCACTATTATGCATTGTTGTCGCTCTTTTTTCCCGGACTGGTTGAGGGTTGTTTGTCTGAATCGACGTTTACGGGCTTGATGGCCTGACCCTCCTCTAACCCGATGAAACCCTTTACGACGACCTGCTGGCCTTCCGTGAGACCGGATTGAATTTCAACTTTGTCAGCGAACCGAAGTCCAGCCACCACGGCAACGCGTCTGGCGTTGCCTTTTTCTCCGGCGACAAATACGAATTCGCCACGTTCGTCGCGGCGCACCGCAACGGATGGCACGACTAACGGCCGGGTACCACTACTATATAAAGTGACGCGGCTAAAATGTCCCGCACGGGCTCCCTTGGGAACGGGTTTCAATGCCACTTCGATACGGCCCAGACGTGTGGCGGGATCAATGGTGGGATAGATCCGCAAAATCTTGCCGGTATAAATCTTGTCACCAAGAGCATCTATCCTCACCTCTGCGCGATCACCGAGATTCAAGCGTGCGATCAATAACTCCGACACTTGTACGTCCGTGACCAGTTGCGTTGGATCGACCACGGTCAGCAGGAGCGTGTGTTTGGGCGCTATATCTCCCGGTTCAATCTGGCGCGTCGCGACTTTGCCAGCAAAGGGGGCGCGAATAGTCATGTAACTAACCCGGGTCTTGAATACGATCTCATCCGCGCGGGCGACATCGAACTTGGTTTTCGCGAGCTCAAGCGTACTTTCCGATACCAGTTGTTTCGCGGCCAGGCTTTTCAGCTTTTTAAGCTCTATTTCTGCCTGCCGTCGATTCGCCGCAGCCTTGCCCAACTCAGCCCGCAGGATGCGCGCATCCAGCTTCACCAGTGGTTGCCCCTTGCTCACACTATCACCCTGGCGAACCAGTACCCGGTCTATCCGTCCTTCCTCCTGATTGAACAGCTTCACCTGCCGTAGCGCACGCAGACTGCCAGAGCGTTCAGCCGCATATTGTAACGGGGCACGTAAAACCGGGCCCAGCTCAACCAGATGAGGTTTCGAACGTCGTGCCGTAGCATTGCCATTGTCGCCACAAGCCGCCAGGAGTCCGGCGGCCAATACAACGAAAGCGCCAAGAGACACCTGCTTTACGGTGATCGCTAACTGTTTGGGTAGTTTCAACATTTTTAGGTCAAGAATTTCGATGCTCAGATCCCGACTACTAGTAAAACACGTTTCGCTGCATTCGCTATTAGTGATATTACACTCATGATATGACTCTATTGACGTAACAAGGGTTCCAGTTCGCCGAGTGCGCGACGGTAAACCTCGCGTTTGAATTCGATGATATTGTCGGCAGCACTCCAGTATTCTGCCCACTGCCAGGCATCAAATTCCGGTCTGTCACCACTATTCAGCTCGACATCGCTCTCTGCGCCAACAAACCGCAACAGGAACCAGATCTGTTTCTGACCCCGGAATGCCGACCTCGATTTCCGGCTCCGCACGGTGTCAGGTAAATCGTAATGCAACCACTCGCGGGTACGGCCAATAATTTCAACGTGGCACTGGTCCAGACCGACCTCTTCTTTAAGTTCGCGGAACATCGCTTGCTCCGGGGACTCCTCTCGCTGGATGCCTCCTTGCGGAAACTGCCAGCCGTCCCGCCCGCTGCGCCGGGCCCACAATACCTTGTTCTCGGTATTACACAGAATAATACCAACATTGGGGCGATATCCATCTTTATCCAACATCAACAAGTGTTCACAAATACAAGTAAAGACAGCATTTTTTCACGATATCTGCATCCGGGCAATGTGAACGTGAAACAAAATCCCCTACCAGGCGAGGTCTCTCTTTCCTAACTACAACTTCCCCTCTATGCTTGGCGCCCTGCTCACAGGAGGGATTTACGTTGAGTTTGGCAATTTTCGATCTCGATAACACGTTGATCAATGGCGACAGCGACTACGAATGGGGTCAGTTCCTGATTGAGAACCAACTCGTTGATGGCGAAGAATATGAAAGTGAAAACGCCCGCTATTACGAACAGTACAAGGCCGGCACACTGGATATACTGGCGTTCCTCGCCTTTGCCTTGAAACCCCTGGCACAACACGATCGGGAACAACTGAACCAGTGGCATGCAACGTATATGCAACAGAAAATACTGCCAATGATTGGTGACAAAGCGCGATCCCTGGTGGAGAAGCACCGCCTGGCCGGTGACACCCTGATCATTATCACCGCAACCAACCGCTTTGTTACCGAGCCTATTGCGCGCGAATTCGAAATCGATCACCTGATTGCCACGGACGCGGAAATGGAAAACGGTCGCTACACCGGCAAGGTAGCGGGTACCCCGTGTTTCAGGCAGGGCAAGGTCGAACGACTCAAGGACTGGATTGAAATCAATCGAGTTAATCTTGATGGTAGCTGGTTTTACAGTGACTCCCACAATGACTTGCCACTATTGAACGTGGTCGATCATCCGGTTGCCGTTAATCCGGACGCGCAACTCGAAGCTGAGGCAAAACGATTGCATTGGCCTATTCTGAAGCTGTACTGACCATTGGATACGACCCGCGGCCTGGTACTACTACTCACCGCACTGGCGCTGATCAGCATTGCTATTTCTCTGAGCATTGGCTCGGTCGATATTGAATTGAGCAAGGTGTGGAGTGACATCCGGTCAGGCAATGCCTCAACCGCCAGACAAATCGTATTCGAGTTGCGATTGCCGCGGACGCTTACCGCGTTTGCCGTCGGTGGCCTGCTGGCACTGGCCGGCGCGTTGTTGCAGGTGTTGCTGAGGAACCCGTTGGCAGATCCCTATATTCTGGGTGTCTCCGGCGGGGCCGCCGCGGCAACACTGGCGGCAATGCTTGCGGGAATCACGGGCGGCTGGCTCACCGGCAGCGCATTTATTGGCAGTCTCGTCTCCATCGTACTGGTGTTTGGAATCAGCCGCGCCGGCTCCGGGGAAGCGAGAATAAAACTGCTGCTCACCGGCATCATTATTGCCGCCGGGTGGGGTGCGCTGATCAGCCTGATGCTTTCGATCAGCTCCAGTCGCCAGATATATGGCATGTTGTTCTGGTTGATGGGTGATCTCTCCTATGCGCAAACACCCGCATGGGGACTAGTCGTGCTGCTAACCGGAACGGCACTGGCGTGGGCACTGGCGCGTCCGCTCAATCTGTTTGCGCGCGGCGAACAGTTTGCCGCTTCGTTGGGTGAAAATCCGGTACGTTTACGGACGTTTGTTTATTTCCTCGCTTCGTTGCTCACGGCAACGGCGGTCACACTCGCTGGCGGCATTGGATTCGTCGGCCTGGTCATCCCTCACATGTTACGTCTGGCCGGCAGTAATGATCATCGCTGGTTATTACCGCAGAGCGTATTGCTTGGCGGTAGCTTTCTCGTGCTTGCGGATTTGCTGTCACGCACGGTTGTTGCTCCACAGCAATTGCCGGTGGGCGTGCTGACAGCATTGATTGGCGTACCCCTTTTTCTTTACCTGCTAGTAAGGTCAGAAAGGATATGAACACACTGACCGCCTCGGATCTTACACTTGTAGCCGGCAACAAGATGCTGATCGAGAATCTGGATATCGAGTTCCATAGTGGACAAAATTGGGCAGTCCTGGGACCGAACGGAAGCGGTAAATCCACGCTCCTGCATGCCCTGGCCGGTCTTGCCTCACCTCACTCCGGCACCATCCACTATAACGGCCGCGAACTGAATGATTATCCACATCGTGATCGCGCGCAGCACATAGGTATTGTCTTTCAGGATATCGACAATGCCTTCCCCACTGCGGTGCGCGAGACAGTAATGGCTGGCCGTCACCCGCATATCGCGCGGTCACTGTTTGCTACCGAATCGGACCTGGACAGACAACATGTTAGTCGTGCGCTGGAGAGGATGGCGCTGGTGGAGATGGCGGATCGATCGGTCGCCAGTTTGTCCGGGGGCGAGCGTCGACGAACCGATATCGCAGTATTGCTGGCACAAAATCCACAGGTGAGGTTATTGGACGAACCCAGCAATCATCTCGACCTCTTTCACCAGCACAGCGTATTGAGTCTGCTCACGGCGATGGCGCGTGATACCGCCAACGGGATAGTGAATATATTCGCATTGCACGATATTAACCAGGCACTCCACTATTGTGACCACGGCTTGCTCCTGTTCGCGGACGGAAGTGTTCGCCACGGCCCACTGCATCAGATTGCAACTCAATCCGAACTTGAGCGACTATATGGCTGCAAGCTGGTCAAGATTGAAAGTGGCCATACGAAATTGTTTATACCAGGCACCCTGACAGAACAGTAATTTCCGTGAAATTGAAATCAGAATTAATGACAGTGGGCCTGCCCGGTGTTGAACAAACCCGGACTACGCTGCGATATGCTTTTTCGCTGAACCGGAAACTTCCAGCAGCAAGCTGCAATTCGCTTGCACGATTCCTGCCAGTTACGCGGTATCATGTCGTCGCTACCACCTTTTTCAAACGATATTTTGTGGATCGGATTGCTCCTGTTGATATCCGCGTGTACCACATCATATTATCGCGTGTTGCAATACATCACCGACTGAGCATGCTAAAATTTCTTTTCATAGCTGCATTCACAGGACAAAGAGTGCCGCTCTCACCTGAGAAATTGCTCTCGAAACACGCCGCATGATCTGGTCAAAGCGTTTCCCCAACACCTTTTTTATGCGCATGGCGCTGGCGTTCACTGTGTTGTCTGCCGCAACGACAATCGCCATTACCTGGACCATCACTGCCGCGACCGCTCGTACCCAACTGGAAGTATATGAGCGTATCGGAGAAAACCTGGTCCAGCTTACGCGCCCTGCTGTACAACGCATGCTGGTGGAATTCGATACCACTGGTCTTGATGCCTACATGAATGCCCTGTCCGGCGATCCTGCAATCGCCGCTATCGAGGTAACTGACAACCGCGGCCTCAGTATGTACAACTTCAAACGCGATTCTGAAGTGGCAAACTGGTTAACGCGTCTGATGACAACAGGAACCGATAAGCCAACTACTATCATGATTGATTTTGATACCACCGGCAAAAACCGGGGGCAAATGCGACTGACGCTGTCTTACACACCGCTAAATGCGAAAGTGTTGTCGGCAGTCGTAAACAGTCTGGTTTTGTTGACAATAATTATGCTGGTTGCGCTGGCGCTGGCTTTTTCCATGCTGGCGAGATTTACGCGGCCGTTGAAACCCCTGACAGAACTTGCGCAGGAATATGCACGCGGTAACTGGCTGGCCAAAGTAACTTTTGTTGAATCCGGCACCAAAGAAATCCAGGAGCTAACGCAAGCGTTTGCAGACGGATCCTCTGCAATGCAGCACTACATTCACAGCCTGGAAGAAACACGAGCACTTCTGGAACAAAGCGAAACCCGCTTGCGTACTCTGATCAATAGTATGCACGAAGTGCTGTTTGAGCTCGACAACGAGGGTCGCATCAGTTTTATTAATCCCTCGTGGCAAACTGTCTCCGGTTACACCATCGACGATTCACTCGGCAAACCGCTGGCAGATTTTCTGTCAGAAGAAAGCGTCGAAATCTTTTCGCCGGCGAATCTGTCTAAAATACGGCGGAAAAATCACGAAGTTCTGCTGAACACTGCTGGTGGTGATCCGGTGTGGGTAACGCTGGACGCCGAAAGTCAGACCGATAGCGGCGGAAAATTCACCGGTGTGATTGGTACGCTTGGCGATATTACTGAAACAGTGGAGCTTAACCGCATGCTTACCACTTACCAGGAAGAGCTTTATCATCTGTCGGTAACTGATCCACTAACAGGGCTTTTCAATCGCCGACACTTCGACACGCAGTTTGACATCATCCTGTCCGACCATCTTAAAAATAACAGGCCGCTTTGTCTGCTACTTGTCGATATTGACGGTTTCAAATTTATCAATGACACCTATGGTCATCCCTTCGGTGACGAAGTGCTGAAATCCATCGCCCTGTTGCTGCAAGAACTGATACGGCGCAATGATTACATCTGCCGGTTGGCCGGAGATGAATTTGCCATGGTACTGAAAAATACCGGACTAAAAGACGCCACCCGCATTGCTTATAAATTGCATGACAATATCAATCAGGCCCAGATTCAGTTGCCTGTTGGGCACATCCAGATCCAGTGTTCTATCGGCGTGGCGGAAGCGCCTACCCATGGCGAGTCAGCACAAGCGTTGATCAGTGCGGCAGACGTTGCGCTATACCAGAGCAAGCGGGCAGGTCGAAATCGTGTGCAGGTATTGTCGGAAGACATCAGTAAGGCGACTATGTCGATATTTGGCCAGGGTTTCCAGATTCGAAATGCCATCGAAAGCGGCAACATTAACCCCGCTTTCCAACCCATCTGTGACCTGAAGACTGGAGACACTATTGCCTATGAAGTGCTTGCGCGCATGAAGGTGGATGGAGAAATTATTGCCGCCAAGAACTTTATCACCGTCGCCGAGGAATTGGGGCTGACGCGTGAAGTCGATCTCCATATTATTGAGCAAGCTCTGATTCAGTCGCCAAAAGAGCGCAACCTGTTTATCAACGTCGATATGTCGTCGTTTAATGACAACTCATTTGTACGAAGTTTGCGTGACTTGCTTAGCCCGGCCTGTGACTCTGGCCGTCAAATCACCATTGAAATTACCGAACGTGAAAGCGTGCCTGTCAATAGTGAGTTGCTAAGGGATATCGACACACTACGGAACATGGGCTGCCAGCTGGCGCTGGACGATTTTGGGAGCGGTTACTCAACCTATAAATTCCTCGAACTGTTTCAACCGGACTACCTGAAGATTGAAGGTACGTTTGTACAATCCATGCTGCAAAGCGATTATGCGTCCAAGATTGTTCGTCACATTCATGATCTGGCCAATTCCTTTGGAATGAAAACGATCGCCGAAAACATTGAAAATGAGGAAACCCTGGAGGCCATAAAAAAACTCGGTATCGAAAATGGTCAGGGTATCTATCTGGGCAAACCCGAGTTCCTCCAGTAAATTCCTATCGCGAATCAACGGTTTCCAGCTCCGCTTGACTCCCTCTTTTTTCGGCCCTACTCTAGCCGCGCTTCAGGTGTTCCGACGACTGTCGTCGAAGGAATGAAACGGGAAGCCGGTGCACTACTGATGATTTTCATCAGGGTAATTCCGGCGCTGCCCCCGCAACGGTAAGCGAGTTTTAGTTAACACAGCCACTGTGCAACCAGTATGCATGGGAAGGCGTTGACTCAAGACATACTCGCGAGCCCGGAGACCGGCCTGACGCACCCATGCAGTGTTGCGGCGGGCAACCGGGTGGCGGGTATCCGCTGTTTACTCCTCTCCCTCCAACGCTGCTCCATTATTTATACCCTGCACGGCGGGTGCAGTAAGGAGAAGTTTTGAGAATTCATGCCATTTTTGTTCTCTTTCTTGGCGCGTTGGTTCCACATCTGGCATTGGCCGATACCCCCGAGTCTGAGGAGGAAATTGTTGTTACCGCAACCCGGACCGCCCGGATTGCCGATGAAACCATGGCGTCCGTGATAGTAATTACGCGTGAACAGATAGAACTTTCGCAAGCAATCGACGTGGCGGAACTGCTGAAGTTTCATGCCGGTCTGGATATAGGACGCAACGGCGGGGCCGGCCAGGCAACCTCGATATTTATTCGCGGTACCGAGAGCAACCATGCACTGGTAATGGTTGATGGCGTCAAGATAAATCCCGGAACTATCGGCGGTGCAGCCCTGCAAAACATCGATCCCGACATGATCGAGCGCATTGAAATCGTAAAGGGACCGCGATCCAGCCTGTATGGATCAGAGGCCATTGGTGGCGTCATCCAGATATTTACGCGGAAAACCATGGTCGGCACCCGATTTAACGCTTTCGCTACTACCGGAAGCTACCGGACAAGCAAAGTCAGCGCCGGCGTATCTACCGGTTCCGACACCTGGAAAACAGGTTTGCAATTGAGCGGATTTGTGACGGAAGGCTTCCCGGCACTAGAGGGACAAACAGAAAATTCTGGCAATCGGAATATGAGTCTCAATGCGTTCCTGACCACCAGGATTGGCGGCGTTGACACCGAACTACGTACATGGCTTTCACAAGGTAATACGGAGTATTACGATTTTTTTGCAACACCGGTTGATCAGGATTTTCTCAATGATACGACCTCGTTGACCCTGAAAGGATCGCTCAACGATCGCACCGCTTCGACATTGCGCATCGGTCAGGCCCGGGATTTTATCGATCAAAATCAAAGCGTGGATTTTGCCCATACCCGCAGGCTCACTGCCGATTGGCAAAATGATATACAAAGTGGAAACAACGGATTGCTCACCGCTGGTTTATATTTATCGAAAGAATTCACTAATGCAGAATCTTTCGGTACAAGCTTTAACGAGGAAGTTGACGACAACGCGGTCTACGCCCAGTACCAGCTCGACCGCGACCGCCAGCAGTACCTGATCGGTGGCCGGTACACGCAAAATAGCGCCTTTGGCGGTCACCCAACAGGTAATTTTTCCTACGGTTACCGCTTGTCAAAAAAAATGAGAGTGTTTGCAGCGCTTGGCAGCGCGTTTCGGGCACCGGACAGCACTGACAGATTCGGCTTTGGCGGTAACCCGGCGCTGGAACCGGAAACATCACAGAATCTTGAGTTCGGAACCCATTACCGGATAAGCGGCAAAAGCTCGGTCAAGGCCGCGGCATTCTATAACCGGATCGATAACCTTATCGTCTACGATACCGGCACGTCACTGAATCAGAATATTGACCTGGCCGTTATTCCCGGCGTCGAGGTTGAATACAACAGAACTTATCGGCAAATCGACTATCTTGTTAGCGGCATTCTCCAGGACCCGATAAACGTAACTACCGGCAAGCAACTGGCACGGCGTGCCAAACAGTCGTTGACACTTTCAGCCACCTACAAGCGACCTGCCTATCAATTTGGGTTTGATCTTCTGGCCACCGGCGACCGGCCGGATTCAGATTTCAGCTCTATTGTTAATCCAGCGTATGTGTTGATAAACGCACATGCGAGCTACCAGCTTACCAGGCGCTGGGTGCTACAGGGGCGTTTGGAAAATCTGCTCGATACAGATTATGTCCTGGCAAACGGATACAATACCCCTGGTCGCTCGATATATATCCAACTGCGTTACGAAGGCTCGAATAAAGGGAGATCGACTTGATTCGACCGTTTCTACTGATCGCCATAGTCGTTCATGCCGTCGCCCTGGCATGGAGCGCTGACTATTCGATTCCAAAATTTGTGATTCCGGCACCGGAACTCAGTATTGCTCTGGTAGAAAGTTCAGCGATGCTACCTACCGCGAAATTGCCGGCCCGGGCCCGGGCCAGGTCAATTACCGGGAACACGGTGCAGCAGGAAGACGAAATCCGTAACAGGCCCCAAAAACTTGTTCCACAGCTGGAGCGGCAGCTATCAGTCGCAAACAGGCAGTCCGAGGTCAGCCACCTGAAAACCCTGCTTCGCTCCGCAATTCAGGAATATTTTGTCTATCCCCCGATCGCCAGAAAGAACGGATGGCAGGGGCGCGTCTATGTCGGCCTGACAATTTCACGCATCGGAGAATTTCGTGATATTCACCTGGTAAAACGATCACCCTATTCCATACTCGATACCAGCGCTGTGGCTACCCTGAAACGCATTGGCACTGTGCCGGCGATGCAGGCATTGGTACCGAACCAGGGGCAGGATCTGGTAGTACCCATCAGTTATCGCCTGACCGAAGAAATCTGAATGGGCCATCGACTCTCGAAAATTTACACCCGCACCGGTGACAACGGTACCACCGGTCTCGGTGACGGCAGCCGTGTCCACAAGAATTCACCCCGCATCGAGGCCATCGGTACAATTGATGAATTAAATGCTGTGATAGGTATTTTGTTGAGCAAAAAGCTACCGCAGCCCATCTCGGACTACCTGACCCAGGTGCAACATAATCTGTTCGATTTTGGCAGCGAACTGGCGGTACCCGGTTCATTGATACTCGCCGCTGCAGACGTCATTCGTGTCGAGAAAGAGCTTGACAAGATGAACAGGAATTTGTCA
Organism: Acidiferrobacterales bacterium; assembly: GCA_048060695.1. GTDB lineage: Bacteria > Pseudomonadota > Gammaproteobacteria > Acidiferrobacterales > JAJDNE01 > JAZFSZ01. The sequence continues at coordinate 5,117 of JBGMQT010000010.1, read as the reverse complement.
CCACTGAAAGAATTTATTCTCCCGGGTGGCAGTACTGCCGCAGCTATGTGTCATGTCGCAAGAACCGTTTGCCGACGGGCAGAACGTAACGTGGTGACACTGTCGGAGACTGAATCCGTATCCGGGGTAGCGCTGCAATTTCTGAATCGCCTGTCCGACTATCTGTTTGTTGCTGCGCGAGCGCTCAATCAATATGCCGATATTGATGATGCGCTCTGGGAGCCAGGCACCCGGGAAACAAACTAGACTCCGCTCGCGGCGATTTCGCGACACATCAGTTCAGCGGCCTGGATAATTCTCGGACCCGGTCGATGAATCAGGTCTGCGGGAATAACCACAAAGCGTCCTTTTTTAACTGCGTCAATTGCTGGCCATTTCTTCCACGCGGAAATTAACTCACTACGCGTGACATTGCTGGCAACGATTACGCGGGGATTGGCGGCAATGATGCTCTCAATTTCCACCACAGGAGTCATCGCAGCCGATGACGCAAACACATTCTCCCCGCCACACAACTCAATTACATCGTTTATAAGATGATTTCTGTTTACCGTCATCAGTGGCTGGCGCCATAGCTGATAGAACAGCGAAACCTTATTTGTATTTCTATTGTTTCTATTGCCGCGGCGGCGGGCAGCCAGCAATTTTTCATATTTTTTTGAATAAATCGCTGACGATCTCGCAGCCGTTTTTTTCGTCGCGGTCAGTTTCGCCAGGTTATTAAGCTGGGCCGGGATGTCCTCAAGATGTTTTGGATCTGAATAAAATACCGGAATGCCGATTCGCCTGATCGCGGCGATATCACCCGCCGAATTACCCGATGTCCAGGCCACCACCAGATCCGGTTTTAATGACACCAGCCGTTCCATATCGACTCGTTGCGCGTTGCCAATACGCTCAATCTTTCTGGCCGCCGGCGGATAATCACTATAGTCGGTGACCGCCACAATATATTCACCGGCCCCGGCGGCAAACAGTAATTCTGTAATATGAGGGGATAAGCTGATTATTCGACGCGCCGGTTCAGGTAGCGAGATCCGGTTGCCCTCACTGTCGACAGCTTCATGACTGCCAGCCGCTGCAACCACCGAATTTGGCAAGTACAATGCGACACACAGGAGCAACAGGCAGGGGCGCATCATCTTGGCATAAGTAAGCACTTGCTATCTTACGTACTTTGCTGGCATAGGTTGCGAAAATGCTGCCAGTCAAATTCAGGTCCCGGGTCTGTTTTTCTTCCCGGTGCCACGTCGGAATGGCCGTAGACATGCTCCAGCGTCAGGTTTGAAAATACGCCAATAAGCAGACGAGTGACTTCGGCCAGTCTTTCGTACTGTATTTCCTCAAACGGTTGCTCATCACACCCCTCCAGCTCGATACCGATTGAGAAATCATTCACGTTCTGCCGGCCCCGGGTGTGCGAAACACCGGCATGCCAGGCGCGGTGAATCAGCGGCACAAACTGCACCAGCTCGCCCTGCCGGGTGATTAGCAGATGAGCGGAGACACAGGCCCCTTCAATCTCCGCGTAGAAAGGGTGTTGACTATGGTCCAGCTGATTGCAGAAAAATTTCTCAATGGCATCACTCCCGAATTCACCGGGTGGCAAACTGATGGCATGGATAACAATGGTATCGATGTCGGAGGCGTCGGGTCGTTTATCATAGTTCGGTGACGAGTTCTGACGAGCACCATCGACAAGGCCGGTTTTTACGTCGTAGTTCACAATGACGATAACTATGCCTTATCTCTTGCGCAAAAGTCAGTAAATACTTACGTCATGGACTGGAAGGGAAATGGTGCCGGAGAGAGGAGTCGAACCCCCGACCTTCGCATTACGAATGCGCTGCTCTACCAACTGAGCTACTCCGGCTGAGAGCCCGGGAGTATAAGACCTCATAACGGGAATACAAACTGTCCCTTTTATTCTGCCGAATTTACTGGCGACTCACACGGACGATGATATCCACGCCTTCGAGCCGGGTACCTTCAGGCAATACCGGCATACCGCGGATTTTCATATCGTTGTCAGCCACGTCAATCAGGGTATGGCTGTCGACATCATATATATGGTGATGCGGTTCGGTATTGGGATCGTAGAAAATCCGGGTTGGATCGGCGATCACCTGACGAATCAAACCCTTGTCAGCGAACAACCCGAGGGTGTTGTAAACCGTCGCCTTGGAGACACGACCGGAAAACGATTCATCGGCATTTACGCGCCCGAATACCTCTTCGGCCGAGACATGATCGCCGTGGGCAAACAACAGGCGCGCGATTTCAGTCCGTTGACTGGTGGGGCTGATGCCGCGCTTACGTAATAGTTCGGTCAACTCAGCGAGATTATAGAATTTGGGTTCCATTTAGAATGAGTATAAAACGCAATTGGAGGGAAGTCTATATTAAACAATATCTTAGTGTGACAGTTGATAATATCGGCCGATCAGGCGGGTAACGTATTCCTGATCAATCTATACGGTGCGGGATTAACCAAAGGAGGCCGACCCAGTACGAGATCCACCAACAACCGGGCCGACGCTGGCCCCAACACGAATCCATTGCGAAAATGGCCGGTACAGGCAAAAAGGCCTTCAATTTCAGGGTGAGGCCCAATATACGGTATGTCATCGGGCGAGCCCGGTCGTAAACCCGCCCACTGCAATTCCACCTCGATCTTCGCCAGCGCGGGCATAATCGACACTGCTGCCTGGCGTAACTCGACCGCAGCCGATTCAGTGGTCGAGTTATCGAAACCCACGTCTTCCAGGGTGCTGCCAACAAGAATGCGTCCGTCACGGCGGGGAATCAGATAGTAATTCTCCTTTAACACGACACGCCCCAGACCAGCAGGATTGTGCCTGAATACCAGCATTTGGCCTCTTATCGGCTTCACCGGAATGTCCAGACCGAGCCTGGAAAGTAAATGCCCGCTCCATGCTCCTGCCGCGATAATGCAGCGATCTGCTTCGATCTCCTCTGTATTGGTAAGGATAGAGTGTATTTTACCGTTGGATGTACCGAAATCAGTAATTTCTTGCTGTTCGCGAATTTCGACGCCATTGTTAAGCAGGTTACGCTTTAACGCCGCCAACAGACGAGGGTTGCGCACCTGGGCCACATCCGGCATCCAGGCTATCGGGCCACCGTCAACGACAAGACCCGGCTGTAATGTCTCACAATAATCTGGATCAACCAATTTCATGGAGTTGGCGTATTTTAGACCCCATTTAACCGCTTTTTCACCGTCTTCGGCGTCCACAGTTAATAATCCTGAACGTACCCATTCCGAGTCGATACCCGTATTTTTTTGCAGATTGCTTATCAAACCCGGGTAGGCAACCTGGCTCCATTTAGCCAATTCACTCACCGAATCGGGATAACGCCAGGGATAAAGCGGCGACAAAATACCGCCGCCGGCCCAGGAGGACGCTTTACCGGTCTCGCCACGCTCAATAATGACAACTTTCTCTCCTGAATCAATGAGTTCGCGCGCGATGAGCATGCCAATAATGCCGCCCCCAACAATACAAATCCGGTTTTTCATTGCCCCGCACCACCTCGATGAATCGAAAAGCCCGCGCAGTATACCCGAGAGCCCCGGAGATGTTCTGTGGACAAGTTTGTCAGGTTGCCAAGTTGCAATTGGGCGTTAGACTTAACAGAGAGGAAAACCGTTTTACCCTGATTTTTAGGGGGAAACGCATAGAGTGATTTAATGTCATGACAATGAAATTGGACCTTTCGGACCCAAAAATGGGGAATACTGGCGAAATAATTGTTCCTTTTGTCGGCCAAAAAATACCGTTCATCTGTCGCTTTACACCGCATGCACAACCGTTCGTCTGCGATATACAACCGTTTGTCTGTGATGGCCGAAATCAACGCGGTTTTACGCTCATCGAACTCATGATCACTGTTGTCGTTCTGGGGATACTGTCCGCAATTGCGGCGCCGGCAATGCGAAACATAGTTATGAACAACCGCCTTGCCACCGAAACCAACGATATGCTGGTTTCGTTTGCGTTTGCCCGCAGTGAGGCCGTCAAGCGCTCCACCATTGTCACTCTGTGTAAATCGCTGGACCCGAGTCTAGCCTCACCGGTCTGTGATACAACCAGCGCAAACCCCTGGTCCAACGGTTGGTTGATATGGGCCGACACCAATGGGAATAGCGCCTTTGACGCCGGCGAGCTGCTTCGCATCGGCGATGGGTTTAGCGGCGCGGGAAATACCATTAAGCCAAGTAATACCGCGATCGAGAATGAAATTGGATTTAGTCGTCTCGGTCTGCTGACAAGCGCCGGCGGCAGTTTCTATATCTGTGACAGTCGCGGCAATAGCGTTGCACGGGTAATTGATATCTCCGGTACCGGGCGAGCACGTCTCAACCGGGACGCATCGCCGGCTTGCGTGTAAAGGAAGTTAGCGCCATGAACAAGAATAATTCTCAACACACAAACCCGTTTAAAACACGGCTACCACATCAGCGTGGTGCTTCTCTCATTGAGGTTATGGTCGCTGTGATGGTTTTGTCCATCGGGTTGCTGGGCCTGGCCATGCTGCAGGCCAAAAGCCTGCGCCTGAATACCGATGCCTATCTCCGCAGCCAGGCGACGCTTATCACTAATGAGTTAATTGAAGACATGCGCGCCAACCCAACCGCCAATTACGTTGTGGCCTCGAAACCAGCGGTGTGTGGCGGCTGTTCAGTGGAAGATCAAATGGCTAACGTTGCCATTATCCGCTGGTATACGGCACAAGAAAACCTCCTGCCCTCGAACTCATCCGTTGTTACCCAGGATGCAGTGACCGGGATTTACTCCGTCACCACACGATGGCAAGAGCGCAATTTCCCCGTCGGGCAAACATGGTTGCTGAGCCTGTGAACCTGACATCACAAAAACACCAATACGGTTTCACGCTGGCGGAGCTCATGGTCGCCGTCACCATCGGTTTAATCGTACTGGCCGGCGCGTCCAGTGTCATGGTTAGCAATAAAAAGACCTACACTGCGCAGGACAGTCTGGCGCGGATGCAGGAAAATGCCCGCGCCGCCATGTTGATGCTGACGTATGACATACGCAACATTGGCTACTGGGGTTGTAACCCGGACATGG